>JAWXCH010000418.1:0-5653 GCA_034440595.1 Planctomycetota bacterium
ACCGAGATCGCTCACCTTCTCTTCCGAGATACCGGAGCGATAGGCCAGGCCCTTTTTGACCTTGCCAAACATGGCGTCCTTGAGCTGCGGCGATCGGAATACATCGCGAATGGCAGACCACAGGACTTGCTTCCGCGGGCTGAGTCGATCGATCGACTGCCGCTTCAATGAAAACCGAAAGCGATTGCTCTCGCCGTCTGTAGAGTGCTTTTCGTACGCAAAGGTTTCGTAGGCCGACTGTTCTGGCAAGAGTTCCAGCATCTCCTGATAGATCCTGCTGGGAAACAGATTCGGGACGATCACATGCGGAAACGGGTCCGATAGCGACGGTGCTGCGGCCACCGATTTCAGCGTGTGAGCGAGAATTTCTTGTGACAAACTTTGACGACCGGCGGTCTTCTGTAACAGTTGCATATTCGCCTCCCCTGGTATTTGAGTAATTTGGATAAGTGCGGGTAGATAAACCCATCAACGAGCATTGACCTTTTGGCCATGCGATTCAGAAAATCGCCTCCGCCGGCAGTTGCTGCCAGCGGAGGCGTTTGTCAACGTATGATCAACAGATTGCCTGAATTAGCACCGGATTACGGAATTTGCAGAACCGGTGATTCGGGCTACGACTAGTCCTTGAAATCCAACATCCACCAGCCGTTATCCCATTCGAGCGAAACCTTGCGCCAGCCGAGTGGAACTTGTGGATAAGGATAGAACGGCCCGATAAATGGCCAGGCGGTTGGTGAATACTGCTTAGGGTAATTTACCTGAGCATAGTTGTTTGGTGCAGCGTAACTTGGCCAGGCATAGTTCGGCACGTTGGCATGATCGTACCGTGCTGGCGCAGCACCTGCTGGCATCGCGTTAGCATAGGGCGGAATCTGATTGCCCGGTGCGGCAACAGAAGGTGCTGCACCTGGACCGGCCGGAACCAGTTCTGGCTGGTGCGAGGCCTGCATCATGGCGGCATCCATTGGCATCGGAGCGCCGCGACCCGGAATATGCATCGGCAGCGGCCGGTTGTTGTTGCTGCGCAGCCGTGGAGCTGCGGCTGGGCGACCGATCGGTGCATCTGCGAGTGGAGCCGGCATCTGCGGAGCTGCTAGCTCGGTCATCGTCGGCGACATCGGGCTGGCCGCTGGCGATCCCAGAATCAATTCGTCGTTCGGGATCTCCTCAGCACTCGCCCTTTGCACGGGGCGTGCCACTGGCAGCTTCTGGCTCCTGCCGTCTGGCTTCACGGTCAGGCCATTGATGACCTCCTCAATTCCAGCAGTCTGGCCGGCGATTGCCATGGCATACTGCAGTTGTCTGGCGTCGCGAACGTGACCATCAAGCTGTGCGGTCCCGTCTTGGACACGGACGTTGATTTCGTATCCCTTCAGTTTTCCGCTGTTTTTCAAGTTGGCAGCGATCTGATTCGCCGTGTCTTGGTCCGAGCACATGGCCCAGGCCGGGGTCAATACGGCGATACCAGATATCGCCAGTTTAAGGAACAAGTGTCGCATGCTTCCCTCCTGTAAGATCACACGCTGAGTGCCGCATTTGCCAGCTATTTACGGGATAGCCAACAAGCGGCCGCGACTTCTTCTACTGCAAGTGCTGCATGAGGAGAAGCCGCCGGGTGAAAAATCGATTTGCGTTGACAAGGGCAGCCACTCGTCACGATCGACTCGCGGATTCACAGAACCGAATCGCGAGGATTGCTCGCATGCGCCACTGATCGGTAGCGCAGGTTTGCGGCGACAAACAACTGCCTGACTATAGGTGTCGGTTACCGGTTGTACCGAAGGGGAGTTTTTTTTCGGTTTTGAGGGGGTTTTGTGCTAACCGAACGGGCGACCGATGCTAGCACCGTAGAAGAGTTGTCTTTCACTCCGTGAAAGAGCACCTGCGCATAGCAGTTGATCGTTGTGTGTGCACCCGCCGCGTCAAAAAACGCTATTTCGCAGAGCGAATTGCGACAGAACGCCTGATGCTAAATCGTAAAAGCACGATCCGATTGCCGAAAGTCGCAAACTGCCGCGACGATCATGACACCCAGTGTGGCTGCCGAAGAGAGCCAAAGACCTGGCCCGATGCGAACGGCCAGCATGGCACCGGCACCGTTGAGGACTAAGAAAAGCATGAATAGCCGGTGCAAGACAATCTGGCGGTGTGAGCCTTCACCAACTCGGGCTACAACGGCGGTAATCAACCCACAGGCTTCAATAAGCGCAAAACACCAGATAATTGTCGCCGAATCGATATTTGCCAACATGCTTTCCAGTTTCCCTTCTGGTCCACCAGCCGCGTACGGCCAAACCAATTATCTTGCAGCTATGCTTTGGTAACGGAAGTCGCCAAAGAAAAGTTTGCGCCAGCGCGTCCTGCGACTGACGATGACCCATCCTGCCGTATGGGTACGAAAATTAGAATAGCGATTTTCATGCCGTGGTAGTTTCCTCATTCTGCTGTTGAGCATAAAGTCTCGACGTAAAATGTTTCGGTAAATCCATTTGCGAATTCTTTTCACACGGTTTTTGTCCGCACCCTCTGGTATCGATGTGGAAAAATTGTTGAAAATATTTCAAGTCTCAAGCGCCCTATGCCGACGCGGCGCTTCTTTGGGCAGGCCGCTCCGACTGAATCGAAGACGATCAGTTGGATGGCGAGCCGTTCACCTCATACTCTCGCGTCTTGACCACGGCGAGCCACCATCGGTGGGCATAAAGTGCCTTGGGAGTAGCATTTTTCTCGCAGTTTGTGCCGTTTCCAGGCCAATCTACTCAGTTGCACCAACTTTGGTATCACGTTTGCTTCAGTTGATTTGTTGTTGAGTTCGCTCCTTCGCTTGTCGTAAAACTGTCACCTGGCATTGCCAGGCCGCAGTTCAAACGCAGGTGATTTTGGGCAAACTCAACGCGAAAACTAAATCAGTCATTACGGCTGATTGCCAATAACCCGCGATTTGCAACATCATCAAACTGGAGACTTACCATGTCAAATTCAAAACACGGGAGCAATCGAATGGAAGCCGCAGCCGACCAGGCCGTTAGTTCAATGTCGCAGGCCAAAGAGGCCGTGGCGCAAGGTGCCGCTCGAGCACAAGAAATGGCCACCGATACGATGCATGCTGCTCGTGAGCAAATGGACGTCGCCCGGCAACGTGCTGGCGAATACCTGGAACAAGGTCGCGAACGTGCTAGCGAGCTAGGTCATACTATCGAAAAAAGCGTGCGCGATCGCCCTTTGATGACGCTCCTCGCCGCCGCCGGAGTCGGGTGCCTGCTGGGCATTCTATTGACCCGTCGCGACTAGTCCTTGCTTTTTCAGTGTGCCGTTCAGTGTGCCACTGGCTCCGCCAGTGCTGAGTAAACGCCGTGTATTCAATCATTTCACTCTGACAGAGCAATTCGCACTGGCAGAGCCAGTGGCACACAAACCCCGTATTGCAACAACCTACGCCGCGTGGCCATAAACCACGCGCATAGACAGCGGAGTGTCTGCCTGCCCCCGGACCTCCGCTGTTTTTTTGCGCGCAGAACACCCCTCATTATGCCTGGAATTCTGCCCCCAGGAAGTCTCCCCCTGCAACCGCGTCTGGCTGACAACTGCGCTACTCGGATATTCCTCAATACGCTAAAATCTTCCTGTTCGCCACGGATTTACCCACTCCTAACGCACATTGAAGATATGGCTTCTGGAACTTCCAAGAAACAGTCCACCCCTGGTGGTGCGCTATCCACCTACCCGTGGTGGGCACCTCGATTCTGGCATGGAATGACGTTTGGTGTGTGGATAGGTCTTTTATGGCGCAATCGGTTCCGCGTCTCTCCCTCGCGCATTCCAATGGCGTTTGCGATTACAGCCGTTTCGCTCTTTAATTCCGCCCTGGCTTGTTTGCAGTGGCTCGTGCTATCGCGAAAGGTGCAAAGATCGGCACCTTTACAGCCTCCGATTTTCATTATTGGCCATTGGCGTAGCGGTACAACCTATCTCCACGAGCTAATGGTGTTGGACAATCGGTTAGCTTTTCCTACGACCTACGAATGCCTTTCGCCATCGCATTTTTTGGTTTCCGGTTGGTTCATTACGCGGTGGATGAAGTTCCTGTTGCCCCGCAAACGTCCGATGGACAATATGTCCGCGGGCTGGGATCTGCCTCAAGAGGATGAATTTGCTCTGTGCAATCTCGGGTTAGGCTCACCCTACACGACGATGGCCTTTCCCAATCGACCGCCGCAGGATCAGGAGTATTTGGACCTGACAAACCTGCCCGCGCCAGCGGTGCAGCGTTGGAAGGACGGGATGCACTGGTTTCTGCGGCACGTGGCCTATGCTAAGCCCGGCAAACCGATCGTGCTGAAATCGCCGCCGCATACGGCTCGGATCAAAGTACTCTTGGAGCTTTTTCCCGACGCGAAGTTCGTCCACATTGTTCGTAATCCGCTGTCGGTATTTCCTTCGACGGTGCGGCTATGGCGATCGTTGTACGAAGTCAACGGGCTGCAAGTCGACGACGGCCACGATCTGACCGAAGAGATTTTCGATAGTTTTGATCGGATGTACCGCGACTTTGACGAGCAGTTCGGCAAGATTCCTTCGAACCGCGCATTTGAGGTTCGCTACGAAGATTTGGTGCAGAATCCGGTCGAGCAATTGCAAGCGTTGTACGAGCGGTTTGAGTTGGCAGACTTTGAAGTGGCACGGGCAGCAATCGAAGCGGCCGTCCAATCGAGCAAAAACTATCGGACCAATCGATTCAATGTGCCTGATGAGACGCAAGCATTGATTCTCGATCGCTTAGGCCCGTTTATTCAGCGGTATGGGTATGCAGAGTCTTTTGTTGCTGTGCCGACAGTGGGCACTCCAGCGAGCTAGCATCGATCCGGCCAAAGCTGGCATTGACCGGTTTCGGCGAAATTCTATAATCCGGCCCGCAATGGCCAACGTCAGATAGTGGAGTTCTGCGCCGACCTTGCGGATTGTATTCAGTTTGCTTGCTCGAATTCCGATCAGATAAACAGCCTATTCGTGGCGAGCCGATTCCGGCTTGACGGTTTGGGACTGTCATAAACATACAACTAAATCTCAGGGAAGAGATTCCGGTGCAGTGCTCGGCATGGATGCCGAAGAGCGCATCGCCCTCGCTTCTCTGCCTTGCACAAGGTGTCCAAGCGATGCAGTTCACCAAGGCACATCTCGCGGTCGTACTGATGGCGATGGTTGGCTTCTCTGGTTGCAAATCCAGCGGAACAGGAAGCTGGTGGCAATTTGGTAAGAAGGATCCTGGCACTGCCGAAAACTTCGTCAGCACGTCGCCAAAGAATTCCAGTCTGCCGTCTCAATCACAGACACCGACTTCGATCACGGGGAGCACTGCTGCAGCGGCACCAAGCGCCACGTCCAGCGTGGCTTCTGCGGGCAGTACGGCCCCCAGTTATCCGGGCGCACCGACCAGCTACACACCGCCTGCCTATCCAGCAACCGGCTATCCGACCACCACTGCGGCCGCCAGTTCCGGCATGAATAATCCATATGGGTCGTATTCCAATCCGGCTACACAGCCGAGCGGAACCAGCGGCGCTTATAATACAACGGCAGGCAATATTGCTCCACAAAACGGCTTCTACGGCAGCCAGCCACCAGCCGCAACAGGGGTTGCAAGTAGGAACCC
>JAWXCH010000419.1:0-13719 GCA_034440595.1 Planctomycetota bacterium
GGCCAGCGCTGGCCGGCGTTGATCGCCATTTTATCGCGCACGTGGTGGCGATCTGGCTGGCACTGGCACTGCTATTGGTGGCCACGCTGCTGCTCTTGCGACGGCTGATGGGAGGGCTGGATCACCCATTGCCGGTCAACGGCATGTTGCTGGTCGCGCTCATAACGGTCGGCAGTGCGGTGCTGGTGCGAGTGTTGAGTGCGGTGGCGAGTAATGCAGCGCATGACGTGAATCACGCTAACTCTCCAAACTCGGCCATTTACGCATCAATGCACTGGCTGTGGTCTATTCGCTGGCTCCACTGGGTACCGACCGTGGCGTTGCCAGTCATCGCCCTAGCGCTGACAATTCCCGGCAGTTCAACGGTGGCCGTGCTGTTGTGGTGGGGAATGATCATTGTCGAAGAGGCCACTGCTTGGTATTTGGAATTGAAGCCGCGATCAAGCACAATATCTAGTAAACTGCCAGACACCAAAATGGTACTTACTTCACCACTGCAGGATGATATTACCGCCGAGTACGAGGGTGAATCGCTCGATGCGGCTGATGGATTGACCGATGGCTCAGTCTGGCAACAGTGGACGCGGATTCACGCCGAAGATGGTAGCCAGAGCATTCAGGGGTTGGTCAAAGTTCCTTTTCCGGGGCTGGCCGAGACGGCCGTTTACCACGTGGCATTTTGTCCCTCGCTGGCCGCGGAGCCAACCATCGAAGCCGAACAGGTTGATGGACCGGAGTGCAGAATTCGCGTCACTCACGCCTATACCTACGGGGCACGGTTCGAGTTGAAACGGAACTTGCCGGTGGATCAGCCCTGTGTGGTCGAGTTTGAATTTGCCGCGCTGGTCAATCGTGCCGAGCAGGTCTAGAACAGAGGAACGTATATCTATGGCACGCTGGCCGCACGAATTTCGGATGACGGTGTTTACTTACGCGTTGATTTTTATTGCGTTTCCACTGCTCAGTTTTTTGGCCTACGCCTGGGTGCAGGGCTGGTTTTGAGAAGGGACTTGGCATCGCGGATTGTTTAGGAATTATTGCTCTTTCGTGGAGCGAAAGGCAACATAGTCGTCTTTCACTCCGTGAAAGGACGCTTGAAATTTGTACCACAGTGTGATTGAAAGTGCTCTTTCGCGGCGCGAAAGGCAACAGAAGCGACTAAATGGCCGCGACTAGCTAACCTAGAAAACATGAACCACGCGATAGAAGCTCGATTGAATGCCGCTGGGCAAGCGCATCTGTTGCAGTTCGGCAGCGAACTCAATGCAGTTCAGCGACAGTCCCTGCAAGCACAGATTGAGGGAATCGATCTGGATCTGATTGCACGCTTGTATCGGCAGACGGATGCTGCGCAGGACTGGTCCGAAATGGCACGTCGGGCTGAACCGCCGCCGGCGATCCGGTTGAATCAAACCGTGGCCAGCGAAACGATGACCGCCGCACTGCGTGGGCGTGCTGCCTTGGACGGTGGACAAATTGGCGTTGTGCTGGTCGCCGGGGGCCAAGGGACGCGGCTCGGGTTTGACGCCCCCAAGGGGATTTATCCGATCGGGCCAGTTTCTGGAGCATCGCTGTTTCAGATTCTGCTGGAGAAAGTTGCTGCCACCGCTCAGCGGCATGGTCGCAGTATTCCTTTGTTTGTAATGACCAGCCCGGCCACGCACGTGGCGACAATCGAGTATCTGGAAGCGAGCAATCGGTTCGGTCTGCCTGCGGAAGACGTGCAGGTATTTTGTCAGGGAACGATGCCGGCGGTCGATATCAAGTCCGGCAAGTTGCTATTGGCGGAAAAGGATCAACTGGCTCTTAGTCCAGATGGCCACGGGGGCATGCTGTCGGCGTTTGCACGTTGCGGCGGTTTTGAGACGTGCCAGCGGCGCGGCATTGAGCAACTGTTCTACATGCAGATTGACAACCCGCTGGTCAGCGTCTGCGACTCAGAATTCATCGGGCACCACTTGATCGCACGGTCGGAGCTATCGACGCAGGTGGTTGCCAAGCAGAACCCGCTGGACCGCGTGGGCAATGTGGTGACCGTCGCTGGGCGGATGATGATTATCGAGTACAGCGACCTGCCCAATGATGTCGCTGAGCTGCGAAATCCCGACGGCACGCTCAAACTTTGGGCCGGCAATATCGCGGTTCATCTGGCCGAAGTGGCTTTCTTGCGGCGGATGGTCGAATCGGCCGATTCGCTGCCATTTCATATTGCCAAAAAGAAGGTCGCGTACATCGATGAACTTGGCCAGCGGATTGAGCCAGAGCAACCGAACGCGATCAAGTTTGAGCGGTTTATCTTTGATCTGATCCCAGCGGCCGAACGCTCGCTAGTCGTGGAGGTCGACGCTACCAAAGAATTTGCTCCCCTGAAGAACGCCGCGGGCGAGCCGAAAGACAGTCCAGAAACGGTCCGGGCACAGATGATAGCACTGCATCGGAATTGGCTAGAATTGGCCGGATTTGTGGTAGATGCTGGCGTGGCGGTCGAAATCAGCCCCCGATTTGCATTGGATGCCGAAGAAGTGGCAGCGAAGGTGGCGACTCAGGGGTTGACCACAGAATTGCACGTGACTCAGCCACGGTATTTTTGCTAAGCTGGCACCGATTTCCAGGGGTCGATGGGCCACCAGAGAGCTATTTTCTGGCGGCTCTGAGCTGCAGCTCGTTTCTATAGACTGAATTCACCGACAGATTGGTTGCTCATGTTGCACGCTGTGATCATGGCCGGAGGTTCCGGGACTCGCTTTTGGCCGGAGAGCCGAGCCGATTATCCGAAGCAACTCCTCAATCTGGCCGGCGACACGTCGATGCTGCAAAGCACCGTGGCGCGACTCGGTACGCTGGTGCGGCCAGAACAAGTGCTGGTGGTGACCAATGCTCGCCTGGTCGAACCGATCACGCGGCAGCTTACTGGCCTGACGGTGCTAGGCGAGCCTTGCAAGCGCGATACTGCGCCCGCGATTGGTTTGGCGGCGCTGTATGTCAGCCGCAGCGACCCCGACGCGACGATGGCCGTTATGCCGTCGGACCATGTGATTTCGACCGATGAGCAGTTTCAGGGCGCGATCGCAGCAGCGGCGCAGTTGGTCGAACAAGATTCGGATCGAATCGTAACATTTGGCATCCGCCCTACCTATCCTGCAGAGAGCTTTGGTTACATTGAGCGCGGCGAGAAGATGAGCGCAAGGGGTACCGACAAGGTGCCCGTCTATCGCGTGCTACGATTTCGGGAGAAACCGGCGGCTAGTGTGGCGCAGGAGTTTCTGAACGCCGGAAACTTCTACTGGAACTCGGGAATCTTTGTCTGGAAGGCTAAGACGATCCTGCAGCAACTGGAGATCCATCAGCCAGAAATGTTTGCTCACTTGCAGCAGATCGCCAAGAGTTTTGACCGGCCGGATTTTCAGACTGTACTTGAGAAGGAATTTTCTGCGATCCGTGGCGTGTCGATCGACTACGCGGTGATGGAGCATGCCAAAGAGGTGCTGGTGATCGAGGCACCATTTGCCTGGGACGATGTCGGAAGCTGGCAGGCAATCGCACGGCTGAACGCCGCCGATGCGGATGGCAATACGGTGCTGGCCAAGTATTTGGGAGTCAACACCACGGGCACAATCGTGCGAGGACCGGCAGATCACTTGATCGTCACGCTTGGTCTGAGCGATTGCATTGTCGTGCATACGCCCGACGCGACGCTGGTGGCGCGTAAATCGGACGAAGAATCGATCCGCAAAGTGGTAAAATTGCTGGAAGAACGTGGCTGGACCGAATACCTTTAGAGTATTGAAACCTCACCTGTCATCACGGGGTACATTGGGTATGAACTGCCCGGGCCGAACAATTCGCCGACTGCTCATCGTCTTACACCTGACAGTGTTTGCCGGGTGTACTGCCTTTGCCGAAACAACCGACCTGGATCTGGCCCCCGACAGGCCGGTGTCCGAACGGAGCGGCGCGAAGTACGACAAGGGTAGTCTGGTTCAAGGTGGCGTAAAAGACGAGGCGATTTCAACGGATCTAGCTGCCGAATTGGCAGCATCGCCGATTCCCAACGCGCAAAGCGGCAAGAAAACTTCCAAGGAAGATGCGGCCAAATCGATCCCGAATGTTGTTGGCGGCCAGAAATCGGCAGAGGCAACTGAGAAGACCAAACTGAGCGATCGGCTGCTCAGTGCCACAAGTTCGCTGGCGGCTAGTAAGTTGGCAGCCCGGCAGATTCACACGGACGAATTGCTGTTTCGCGAGTGGCGAATTCAACGCAATGCTATCGACGGTGGCTATCGCCTGATGGACGGTGACGACGAGGAGCTGGCCAGGGGCACTTTCGAGCAGTGCGAAACCAAATTGCGCGAAGTCAAGCGCGCTGCCAGGTCACGACCCATGAAAGGGCCAGTTGTCATCTTGCTGCATGGCCTGGGTCGCACACGAGTCGCCACCGACGAAATGGCTGACTTTTTGAAAAAGCGAGGTCAGTACGACGTGCTGCAGTTCGGTTATTCCAGCACGCGCGAAGAGATCGCGATGCATGCTAAAAGTCTGGCACGTGTGATTGAGAACTTGGATTCACGTGAGATCCACTTTGTCGCGCACAGCTTGGGAAATCTGGTCATCCGCCATTATCTGGCCGATCATACTGATGCGGAGAAGGGAATCTCACCCGATAAGCGTATCAAACGAATTGTGATGGTCGGCCCTCCCAACAACGGCGCACATATGGCCGAACTGGTCGGGCGGAATGTCGTGTTTGAAACGGTGATTGGCAATCCGGGTCAGTCGCTGGCGCGCGGCTGGGACGAACTGGAAAAGAGTCTGGTCATTCCCGCGTGCGAGTTTGGCATCATTGCCGGCGGGAAAGGAGACGACAGTGGTTTCAACCCCATTCTGCAAGGTGATGATGATCTTATTGTCTCCGTGAAAGAAGCCAAACTGAGCGGTGCCAGCGACTTCTGTCTTGTCGACTGCATCCACGCGAAACTGATGGACGACGAGAATGTGCAAAAAGCCGCTTTGCGGTTTCTGCGCCAGGGGCACTTTGTCAGCAAGAAAAAGAAGCAGCCGATTGAGTGATGGTGGTGTAGTGAGCAGTGCTCGACCACGCGACTTTTTGTTGTCCATTGCTCTACTTTCACCTCTCATATCTCCACTCTCTGCCTGCCCCTCACCCGTCGTTGGGGCGACGACCTCTCCCAGAGGGTGAGGTTAAGCTTGCCGCAAACCACTATTCGGCTCACAATGGAGACTGAACGCCACACTCAGTTTCTAGAGCTATATTTGCCGAACGTCGTGAATTCCAGTCATTCATCAGAAGAATCAGAACGTGGCCGGCTCGCCGGGGTCGATTTTGGCACGGTGCGTATTGGAGTTGCGATCACCGACCATGAGCAGCGGATGGCTTCTCCCTACGAGAACTACACGCGTCGAGGCGAGCAGCAAGACCGCCGTTTCTTTTTGAACCTTGCCGAGCAGGAGCAGATTGTGCGTTTCGTCGTGGGCCTGCCAGTCCACCTCAGCGGCGACGAGAGTGCGAAATCGCAGGAAGCACGCCGCTTTGGAAAGTGGTTAGGGGAAGTCACGAAGCGGCCGGTCGAATTTTTCGACGAACGGTATAGTTCCTCGGAGGCTGAACAGATGCTGCTGGGTGCAGAGCTTAGCAAGAAGAAACGCAAGGCGCGGCTTGACATGTTGGCTGCGCAGATCATGCTCAGCGCATATTTAGAATCCGAAACACGCGGCAAAGAAGCGCCACAGTCGCTGGATGATTAGATTCGTCTATGGGGAAATCAATGAAGCTGGTCATCGGTGGTGGATATCTGGGCATGCGCGTGGCAAAGGCCTGGCGCGATCAAGGCCGCACCGTCGCCGTGTTGACGCGCAAACATTCGCGTGCCGATGAACTGCGCGACGCGGGCTACATGCCGCTAATCGGCGATGTGACCGATCCAGATTCGCTGGCGGTTTTGTCGGATCAACTTACGGAACTGGACTGCGTGCTGTATGCGGTTGGTTTTGACCGACAGGCAGGCCCTGCGATGCGCGAGGTCTATGTCGCCGGTTTGCGAAACGCGCTGGATAAATTACCAGACTCTACTCGCCGGATCATCTACATCAGCTCAACCGGAGTCTACAGCCAGAACGATGGCGGTTCGATTGACGAAACTTCGCCGGCAGAACCAGTGCGCGAAGGTGGCCAAGTCTGCCTGGAGGCCGAGCAGGCCCTGCAACAGCACCCTCTTGGCCAGCGGTCGATCGTACTGCGCCTGGCAGGAATCTATGGGCCCGGTCGCACGCTTAAACAGGCGGACCTGATCGCTGGCAAGCCGGTCAGCGCAGCCCCGGAAGGTTACTTGAATTTGATTCATGTGGACGATGCCGTCGGTATTGTGATGGCGGTGGATGAATCGGCGCAACCGGCGGACCTGTATCTGGTTTCGGACGGCAATCCAGTTTTGCGGCGAGACTTTTACGCCGAAGCGGCACAACTACTTGGGGCACCAGCGCCCGTCTTTCAGTCGCCGGATGATGCCAGCAGTTCGCGGCGTGGAAATACCGACAAACGTGTCAGCAACGCACTATTGCGCCACGAACTACGGTATTCATTTCTGTTTCCGTCGTACCGCGAGGGGCTGCGTGCCAGCATTTCCACTGCGTCGCATTGAAAATACGGGCGAAAACTCCGTGGATCGTCGGCGATGACTTCCGGTCGCCTGCTAGGTGGTCCTTGTTTCGATCGCCGCCGACTCTTACAATCGCGTGCTGCCAAACCGCCACGATGTACAGTCTTTAGCCAGTGAGGAATTCCCATGTTGCAGCGGAAGCCCATTTTTCCGCATGTCATCGAAATGAATTACCAGGCAGGACAGTGCCTGGGGTGCAACGTGTACATGATCTACGATGGCTCGGACTGGATACTGATCGACATTGGCTTTATTGAGGTGGTGGACGAGGTGGTCGACCTCATCCGGCAGATGGATTTTCCCTTGTCGAATTGCCGTGCGATTGTTGCCACGCATGCCGATGTGGATCATATCCAAGGCCTGGCAAAGCTGAAATCAATCCTTAAGGCACCGGTCATCGGTCATGCGCTGGCTGCTGAACCGCTGGCCAAAGGGGATAAGATCAAGACCTTTGCGGAGATCGAAGCACAAAACGTCCATATGGAGATGCCCCCGGTCAAGCTCGACCGGCTGATCGACGAAGGGGATATTGTGAAGGTTGGCAACCTGCAGGTGCAGGTCTGGCATACGCCCGGCCATACCGACAGCCAGCTCTCATTCCGGCTGGGGAATCTGCTCTTCAGCGGGGACAATATTTATCGAGACGGCTGCGTGGGTGCGATTGATGCCCATCATGGCAGCGATATCCCGGCGTTTCTGAAGTCACTCCGCCGTATTCGTGCCAGCGACGTGGAATGGCTACTACCCAGCCATGGGCCGGTCTTCCGCAAGAATGACCTGCTTTTGGATAAGACCATTGCCCGGCTGGAGTCGTATCTCCATATGGCAGACTGGGGAACCTGCGCAACTGACTGGCCCCTGATGGACGAATGGGAACGGGAGCTGGCGGAAGGCAAAATGCC
Source organism: Planctomycetota bacterium (assembly GCA_034440595.1). Classification (GTDB taxonomy): domain Bacteria; phylum Planctomycetota; class Planctomycetia; order Pirellulales; family JALHPA01; genus JAWXCH01. Next base: position 7,577 of record JAWXCH010000419.1, read on the forward strand.
AAGCTAGCACCTAACCGGGGCCGTGCTTTCGGAATAAACGGAACACCTTGCCAAATAGCCGTCCGCTTGTGACGGTACTACCGAATATTCCCTGAATGCCGGAAGTACGGCTGGTCGATTCTGCTTGTACCGACCGGTTTATAGGTTGGCAGTCACACGGCTGATTGCCTGCTGCGGCTAGGTCGACCTGTTCCACATCCAATATTGACCCATGGCGTTGGTCGGCCTACTCAAGGCTGGCGCGCTGCTCTCTCGTCCACGCTCATTTGGGAGATGATTCTATGCTTCGGCAAGCAATTACTGTTTGCGCCTGCGCTGTGATGCTGGCCGCCACGGCCTGGACATCACCCGTCAGTGCGCAGGATGACCAGGTCGCGGTGAACAACAACCCGTTGCCATCTCAGATTCCTTCGGCTGGATTTCCGGCCGTTGGAAACCAGGCCTTTGGCCGCCAATGGGCAGGCACCTACAGCACGCAGGATTGGGATCGGTTCTATCACTACCCGTATGTCTACTATCCACAGAATTTCTGGGGAGACGAGTACTACCGCAGTTCAGAGAGCCTGTACTACCGCTATCCGGCTGAAATGCGCATTCCAGTGTACAACCGCCAGTGGCACAACATGTACCCTGAAGGTGCCCAGTGGGACAAGTACTACAGTCACCGGTACCATCGCCCACCAGGGGGCGGCAAGTACCACCAGGGCCACCACTTCATTCTGGATACGTTCTAAAGCCAAATTGTCGTGTGGTGTAGGCCGGGCTGCTCTTCACCGGCGAGCTGCTTACTCATCGCTCTTAAGGGGATAATTCTATGCTTCGGCAAACGATTGCAGTATGTGCCTGCACTGTGATGCTGGCCGCTATAGCTTGGACATCGCCCACCAGGGCGGATGACGATCAGGCTACGGTGATCAACAACCCGTTCACAGCTCTGATTTCTACTGCCTCCAATTATCCGGAGGTTGGAATTCAGGACTTTGGCTTCGCATGGGCCGAAAGCTACAACCCGCAGAATTGGGATCGGTACTATCACCACCTGAACGCGTGGAGTTGCGAGTACAACCGCCAGTTGCATGACAAGTACTCAGCAGGCGCACGGTGGAACAAGTACTACTCTCACAGTTACAAACGTCCACCAGGCGGCCGCCGGATTCATTACGGCCATCCCTTCATTCTGGACACGTTTTAACGAACACTGGACAGAATCGCGTAGTGCAACAAGATGCATCCAACAGGCCGGAATTTTCCGGCCTGTTGGCGTTTTGATGCAAGGCAATCGCGATACGAAAACTAATCCAAAGCGCAAGTTTTGAAGTTGCGCTTTCAAAACTTACCACTGAGCCACGGAGATCACGGAGGTAGGAATTAACTGGATTTGTACCTCCGTGCCCTCCGTTTCTCCGTGGTGAATCCCAATTGCGCAACGTCAAACCTGGCGGGTCCGGTTGGCGTGAGTGGCTACGCCTCGCACTGCGAGGTAAATCGGTACAGAATCTCACTCGCCAGGCGCACCTCGTCGATCGAGACCCATTCGTCGGCGGTGTGGGCCTGATCGATCGATCCGGGCCCGAAGACAACCGTCGGAAAATGGGTGCCAAAAGCGGCGGCGTTGGTACCAAACGTGACACCGATCTTGTTAACGCAGCCAACCACGTCACGCACCGCAACCGCCAGATTGTTAGCCAGGTCACTGTTTATTGCGTCCGATAGCCCGGTGCTGTGTAGACCGGGGGGCAAATGCTCAACCACACTCGGCACCGGGACGTTTGCAGCAACGTAGTCCACCGCGTGTTGATACGCTTGCTGCGGGTCATCCCCTGGTAGAAGTCTCCGATCGATTTCAATGGTGCAGATATCTGGCACCGTATTGACGCTGATCCCCCCGCTGATGGTTCCGACGCTGAGTGTAGGCCGGCCACACAGCGGATGCTCACCAAGAAACGGCACCACTTCGCGTTGATAGCGATCCAGCGCCGCCAATACGCTTCCCATGCGGTAAATCGCGTTGTCCCCCAAGTGCGGCAGCGAACTGTGCGCGGCACGTCCATGCGTGCGGCATTTCCAGCGAACCATTCCTTTATGCGCGGTCACAATGTCCAGCCGCGTCGGCTCCATCACAATCGCCATGTCCGGTTGCTTTGGAAAAATCGAGCCAGCATCCTTCCACAGTCGCTGCAATCCTTGCGCTCCAGTAAAACCGTGCTCTTCATTCACCGTGCAGGCGACAATCACCGTCGGTCGCGGCTTAGGACTCTCGGCAACCAGCCGGGCAAACGTGCCGAGAATCGCCGTCATCCCTCCTTTGATGTCGCAAGAGCCACGCCCGTAGAGTCGGTCCCCTTCGATCTTTGGTGTCCAGGGCTCGATCGTCATTCCGTCGGTTGGCACTGTGTCCTGATGTGCTTCCAGCAAGATAACCGGTGGAGTGGAACGGCCATCGGCAGAGACTCCATCCAGACGCGCGATGATGTTCTCGCGGCGAGTGTCGATCGTTTGACGCTGGTAAGGTACCTTAAGCGTTTGAAAGAATTGCTCCAGATACTCAGTGACGCGATATTCCAGGAACTCTGGCCCTAGCACCGGTCGCCCCATTGGGTTGACACTCGGGATGGCCACAAGGTCGCTCAGAGTCTTGGCAAAATCGAAGCTCACTCGAATGATCCTAAACGGGCCTAACAGCAATAGTTGATCAGCAGATTACGCTTGTGCGCATATCATCGCCGATTGGACTATACAAAAACAGTGATATCAGCGATTCCGCTGGGTCACCTTTGCCGGATCATAGCAGAATTACAAAACTTTCATCAAAATCACTCTGTCGCGGGGATTGAATTTCATTTCAAACGATCAATAATGCAATTACGAGTCGGGGGTAACCTTGGCTTCGACCCTTCGCAGGTTCCTGCCCCACTTGCGAAGGGTTCTTTTTTTGGTGGTTTGAGTTGCCTCATTGTGCAGCCATTATCGCTCGTAGTACACGAGTTGAAACGCGACGTTCGCCTTCTCGCCAGTCGGGTTCAATTAGCAATAGCTGAATTGCCGAATGTCTCGTACAATCGCTGATTGACGTAGTGGTCTGGGATTACTAGGATTTTGTAAGCTCGACAGCAGGTCGAGGTTTTTTTGTATCCCAGATTGTGATAAGATTCACAAAGTAGCAACCGATTTGCTTCATCCCTCATTTTTTCGAGGCAATTCGCGAAGTTTTACCCCCGTGTGCCACGATGGCCATCATCCTCCCGATTCTACTGTTTGTGGTGGCAGCGACGGCCTTGTCCGTTGGGCTACTAGTCTTGTCGCAACTGGTTGGTCCCAAGCGCAACTCGGCCGTCAAGGAAATGCCGTACGAGAGCGGCATGGATCCGATCCACGATACGCATCGTCGGTTCGATATCCATTTCCATCTGGTCGCAATCGCGTTCCTTGTGTTTGATGTGGAACTTTTGTTTTTGTACCCCTGGGCTGTTGCCAGTCGCAACAAAGAACAAGGGATCGATATGGCCGTCGCCAGCGAAATGATTTCCAGCCGGGGTCTGGCATTCGCCGAAGCGATGGTGTTTATCGCCCTGCTGGCGGCTGGTTTTGCGTACGCATGGCGGAAAGGAATTTTCCGATGGCGATAGAAATCCCTGAAAATGTGGTTGTCGGCAAGCTGGACCATCTGGCCAGTTGGTGCCGCAAGAACAGCCTGTGGCCGATGCCATTTGCTACCGCTTGCTGCGGAATCGAGCTGATGGCCACCGGTGCCAGCAAGCACGACTTGGCCCGTTTTGGTGCCGAGGTCTTTCGCTTCAGCCCACGCCAGTGCGACCTGATGATCGTGGCCGGGCGTGTGGTGATGAAGATGCTGCCGGTGTTGCAACGTATCTGGCAGCAGATGCACGAACCAAAATGGTGCATCTCGATGGGTGCCTGTGCTTCGACCGGTGGTGTGTTTGATACTTACAGCGTAGTGCAAGGTATCGATCGCTTCATTCCGGTGGATATGTACGTGCCCGGCTGCCCTCCTCGGCCAGAGCAACTGATTCAGGCGATTATCGATCTGCAGGACAAGATCCAGCGCGAAGGGACCGTGATGGGTCGCGAGTTCAACACCGTCGCACGGCAACAAACTAAGCGAGCGCTGATCGAGATCCCTGAACTGTCCCAAATGGATGGGGCACGCAACCCGATCTTTTGACCGTTCGATACCAACGGGGCAGGCAGTTAGATTGTTGCGATTGTGTTACAGCCAGGTCGTTTTACCGTAAAGACACCGAGCCACGTTTATGTCCGCACCCGACACCATCGCTTCTAATAGCATCGCCGCCTTGCAAGCTCGATTTCCCGAGGCGAAGGAGAGCGAGTTTCGCAATCAACATCGAGTGGTTGTGCCGGTAGCCGCATTGTACGAAGTGCTGGCGTTTCTCAAGAACGAGCAGCAGTTCGATCTGCTGGTGGATATCACCTGCGTGGACTATTTGAACTATCGCGATGCGACCGACCGTTTTGGCCTGGTCTATGTCGTTAGCTCAACGACAACCAATGAACAGCTAATCGTTCGCACCTTTTTGAATGAGCCGAATCTGACAGTTCCCACCGTGATGCCGCTGTGGATCGGTGCCGATTGGATGGAGCGCGAAGTCTGGGACATGTTTGGAATTATTTTCGACGGGCACCCGGATCATCGGCGGATCTTGCTGCCGGAAGAGTTCACGGCTCATCCGTTGCGCAAGGACTATCCGCTGCAAGGGCGCGGCGAACGTCACAACTTTCCCGTCCTGCACCGTATCGAAGGTTGAGCGAGACCAGTTACCCCGCTTCTGAACACCGAAATCGACAAATCGAATTATGGCCTCCGCTCCTGCACCTGAACTTAATAAGATTGACCTGGCCTATGCCGAGTCGCAGGACTATCTGTGGACATTGAACTTTGGTCCCCAGCACCCGGCCACGCATACGACCTTGCGATTGGTGTTGAAGCTGGATGGCGAGCGCGTCGTCGATGCCATGCCGGACATTGGCTATCTGCACTCCGGCTTTGAAAAACTCGCCGAGCATCTGACGTACAATCAGTACGTCACCGTGACCGACCGGATGAACTACATTTCGCCGATGGCCAACAATGTGGCCTGGCATTCGGCGGTCGAAAAACTGCTCGGTATCGAGATCACTCCGCGCTGCAAATACATTCGCACGATTATCTGCGAACTGGCCCGCATTAGCGACCACTTGCTGTGCAACGGTGCCGTCGGCCTGGACACGGGTGCGTTCACCTACTTTTTGTACGCGTTTTACCAGCGCGAGGTCATCTACGACATTTTTGAGACCTTGTGCGGGGCACGCTTCACCAACAGCTACACGCGCGTTGGCGGATTGATGTACGACATGACGCCTCTAGTCATCGAAAAGATTCGCACGTTCGTCAAGACGTTCCCCAAGACGCTGGACGACATGGAGCGGTTGCTCAACCGCAACAAGATCTTCATCGACCGCACCAAGGGGGTCGGCATTCTTACCAAGGAAGAAGCCACCAACTATAGTGCGACTGGTCCGATTGCGCGTGCCAGCGGTGTTCCGCGCGACTTGCGCAAAGACGCCCCCTATCTGGCTTATGCCGACTTGGACTTCAAAGTCTGCTGCATGACCAGCGGCGACTGCTTTGCTCGCTACCTAGTCCGCATGGGCGAGCTGCACGAAAGCCTGAAGCTGGTCGCGCAGGCGATTGAGAATCTGCCGGCTGGCCCTGTCGATGTTGGCATCGACAAGCGAACCACGCTGCCGAGCAAGAAAATGGTCTACTCGACAATCGAAGGGACTATTTCGCACTTTGAATTAACGATGAGTAATCGCGGCTTCATCGTACCGCAGGAGGAAGTCTATTGCGCCACTGAAGCTCCCAATGGTGAGCTGGGCTTCTATGTCGTCGGGGATGGCAGTGACGTTGCTTACCGTGCTCGCTGCCGACCTCCGTCGTACATCCATTTTCAGCTATTCCCCAAACTGATTCGCGGGCACACCCTCAGCGATATTGTCGCCGTTCTGGGGAGTTTGAATATCATCGCCGCCGAGCTTGATCGCTAAGCAATTTTATAGAGACAATTCCAGCAGGGAACATGATCGCAACCGAACGCATTCTGACTGACGAGATGATCCAGGCC
>JAWXCH010000420.1:0-8640 GCA_034440595.1 Planctomycetota bacterium
GATTTATCCCGCTTCTCGCCAGTGCGCCCCACCTGCGACCAAATTCCCAAGCAACCTTTTACACAATCTAGCCATCCCTGCAAACCGCAGGCTGCACCCACTGTAAATATTGCCGGAAACTGGTCTGGACACAAAGGTGGGAATCTAGAGAATTCCGCGAACTGCCATTTTCAGGATTGTTTCGGTCGGTAGATCTGTCATGCATCGAAGCTGCACCACCCGTCATTTACTGCCAGTATGGGCCATCGCACTGCTATTGAGCACGTGCGGGGGGTGTGCATGGTTTAAGGGGACGGACAAGGATTTGGCCAGCGAAACAATCGCCACGAACGAGGCTGCCGTCGTGCGCGCAAAGCGCGGGGCAATCAGTTTGGACTCTGCCTTTGGCGGTATCACGTCAGAGTCGCAGCAGATTGAGAAGAATCTGGGAATTGGGCGGTAGCGGGGCAGCACTGCTGGGCAAGCCAGCAGTGGCACCCAGCGGCAATCTGGCGGATCTCTTGGCCAGCCGATAGGCTGGCGTCTTCGACGATTGGTCGCGATCAAGAAAAACCCTCACCTGCGGCTGATACCGCGACCTCTCCCGCTGCGCTGGAGAAGTGAAGGCAAAACGGAAGTCATCGCCAAATCAAAGTGAACTGGATTCCCGCATGCGCGGGAATGACGAAGAGGCGGCGGGAATGACGACGCGCTGGGACCGTGCCCGCAACATTGCACCCAAGTTTTCTACTACTGATGGACTAATTCGATGACGGACACACACGCGACGATTCTAGAAAACCTGTGCAATCATCGCCGCAAGACGGCACAGCTTGCCTCGATCGAAGGGCTGCTGGGCTGGGACGAGCGAACTTATATGCCGCCGGCGGCGGGGGAATATCGCGCCGAGCAGATCACGCTCTTGGCGGGGATGGTGCATGAGCGTCTCACTGACCCGCGAATTGGTGAGTGGCTGGCGGAGCTAGTGGATTCGCCGCTTATGCAGGATCCGCTTTCAGACGCTGCCACGAATATTCGCCAGCTCAAACGCGAATACGAAAAGAAGACGCGGCTGCCGCAGCGGCTGGTCGAAGAACTGGCGCGTGCGACGGTGCTTGGTCAGCAAGCGTGGGTGATTGCACGCGAGGAGAACAACTTTGCGACATTTCAACCGCTGCTGGAGACGCTGCTGAAATTGAAGCAAGAGGAGGCCGATGCGCTAGGTTGGAAAGAGTGCCGTTACGATGCGCTGCTGGACCAGTACGAGCCGGGGGCGGTTACGTCACAGGTAGCAAACGTACTGGCAGATTTGCGCCAGCAATTGGTGCCGCTGGTGGCCGAAATTCGCGATAGCGGACGATCCCCCGATCTGGAGATATTGACACGCCTGTACCCGGTCGAAACACAGCAGAAGTTTGGTCAAGAGGCGGCGGCCAGGATCGGTTTTGATTTTCAGCGCGGGCGGCTGGATGTGACGCATCACCCGTTTTGTGGTGAGGCAGGCCCGCACGATGTACGCATTACCACCAGGTACGACGAGCATCACTTCCCGCAGGCGTTTTTTGGCATCTTGCACGAGACGGGACATGGGATCTATGAGCAAGGGCTGCGTGCCGGTCAGTATGGATTGCCGACGGGGAGCTTTGTTTCGCTAGGGATACACGAATCGCAGAGCCGGATGTGGGAAAATCTGGTCGGTCGGAGCCTGGCTTTTTGGCAGCATTGGTTTCCGCTGGCGCAGCAGAAGTTTCCGCCGGCGCTGGCCAAGGTATCGCTAGAGGATTTCTACTTTGCGATCAACGATGTGCGACCGTCGTTGATTCGTGTGGAAGCGGACGAGGCAACGTACAACCTGCACATCTTGATTCGCTTTGAACTGGAGCAGGCGCTGATTTCGGGGGACTTGGCGGTGGCCGATCTACCGGGGGCGTGGAATGAGAAGTACCAGCATTATCTAGGGCTGACGCCGCCGAATGACAGCGACGGCGTGTTGCAGGACATCCACTGGAGTGCAGGGCTGTTTGGCTACTTCGCGACCTATAGCCTGGGGAATCTGTATGCGTCGCAGTTTTTTGAGCAGGCCGACAAGGAGCTAGGTGGCCTGAATGCGCAGTTCGCTGCCGGAGAGTACGCGCCACTGAGAAAATGGCTCAATGAAAAGATTCATCAGCATGGGCAACGGTACACGGCACCGCAGCTTGTGGAGCAGGTGACCGGTAAGCCGTTGTCGCATGATGCGCTGATGCGGCACTTGCGCGGGAAGTTTGGGGCGCTGTATGGGGTGAAGGGGTGATGCTGTTCCAACGCTGGACAGCAGGAGAGTTGCATCGCTATTCTACCGATGCACGTTTTCCTGTTTCACTTCCCGATCATTAAAGCACCCTCACCCGCGGCTGATACCGCGACCTCTCCCGCAAGCGGGAGAGGTGAATTATTTGTGCCATCGAATGTTGTTCAGGCACTGTTGGGCAAGCCAGCAGTGGCACCCAACGCGTTGTTTGCACTGGCGGAGCCAGTGGCACACAGACCTCTATTAACACGCGAATGATTACTGCGCGCCGCTGAGTGCACCAGTGTCATCCGATGCAGGCAAACGTGGGGCAGGAATAGTAGCGTCGTACTTGCGCATAATCTGGTCGGCTTGGTAAGCTGACTGTCCTTCGTATGGCAGATCCGAAGCATAAACCGGCGGCAGTGAGCCTTGCGGGGTCGTGCTAACAATGAACTGCTGGACGGAGTCTACGCGATTCGCAGTGATATTCGGATTGTTGCCTTTCTCGACATACACCGAGCGGAACTGCGGCGGCGAATAAGTCAGAATTGCTTTGACGCGAGCCACACCGGCGGTGGTTAGCTGGTTCGTTGATTCGTCGAAGTGATGCGAACCGAGCAGGTTCTGTTTTTGCCACCCGCGCTCGACCCCCACCGACATCATGTCGCGAACGCTTTGTGCGTCCATACCGACGTATTGCTTTGGCCAGGCAACTGTCTCGTGAGTTCCTTCATGCACGTTGCCCCAAAAGCGGTCCCACCAGTGTGCGGAAGCCGGACTAGCCGCAGTGAGTGCCAATAATCCGCCCAAGACTGTGGTAGCGATCCGGGACATAAAGCGTTCTCCTAACGCGCGGTAGGGCATCCAAGCAAACCAGTGTCAGACATCGACTTCGATGCGCATGCGCAAAAGAGGAAAGCCGTTGCCTCAGCAGTCGGTATCGGCAGTCCGGTTGCAACGACTCCGCCAGATTTTCCAGCAGGCGTACCGCCGGATTAACCGGCAAAGTCGTGATTGCTTGCCGCAGCGGTCGTGCTAGCAACTACTTTCCGCCGTTCATGGCGGGGAACATTTCGCGGACCATCGTGATGGCGGCAGGACCAACCAAGACCACAAAGATGCCCGGGAAGATGAAGATCACCAGCGGGAAGATCAGCTTCACGGCGGTTTTGGCGGCTTTTTCCTCGGCCAACTGACGACGCCGAGTTCGCATCGAATCGCTTTGAACGCGCAACGCCTGGGCGATGCTGGAGCCGAACTTATCGGCTTGAATCAGAATCGCCGCTAGCGAGCGGAGATCGTCAACCCCGGTTCGCAGGCCAAGTTCGTGCAGCACGTCGGCACGATTGCGGCCCATCTGCAATTGAAAATTGCACATGCTGAATTCTTCGCAAATTACGCGGGCTACCTTCTTCATCTCTTCGCTGACTTTGCGCATCGCCTGGTCCAGACCCAGCCCGGCTTCGACGCAGACGACAAGCAGGTCGAGCGCGTCTGGCAGAGTCATAAAGATCTGGTCTTTGCGGTTTCGGGCAATGAACCAGACGACGATATCCGGCAGGTAAAACAAGAGTCCGCCAATCAGTACGATATACATCAGGTTGTCTTGCGTGGCACCGTTCATCAGCAGCATGGGGGCGCCGCAGAGAAACAGCCCGGCAATCAGACCCGCGAATTTTAAGCCTAGCAAGACGCTGACCGCGTTCTCTCCGCGAAAACCGGCGATGGAGAGGCGGAGCTTGAGGCGTCCCATCTCGAGTTCGGTTTTCGGTTGCAGGGGTTTGGCAAGGCGGGCGTGGCGGAAGCCAGCATTCTGGACATCGTGCCTTCGCCTTTTTTCCCCTTTTCATCGCGCCGTCGCGAAGTGGGGTCGCGTAGTTCGTCCAAACGTTCGACGGCGCGCGTACGTTTACCTGCGATCAAACTCAACATCCACCAGGCGACCACGGCGAACAGGCCAAAGATGGCCAGTGGCATGAGCTTTTCAAAATTAAATAGGCTCGCGAGAAGCACGGTATTACACCCTGATGTTGACGATTTTGCGAATGACCAATGCCCCAAGAATCTGCATAATGACACCACCGGCCAGCATCTGCTTGCCCATTGGGTCGGTGAACAGGATCATGACGTAGTCAGGATTGAGCCGGTAGACGGCCAAGAACAGCGCTGGTGGCAAGGCCAAGAGCACGATACCGGACAAACGACCTTCGCCCGTGAGGGCCTGCACCTGTCCCCAGATTTTGAATCGCTCGCGAACGAGTTCGCCGATTTTGTCCAGAATCTCGGCTAAATCACCACCCGTCTGTCGTTGCAAAACCACCGACGTGACAAAGAATTTGAGGTCCAGGTTCGGAACGCGCTCAGTCATGTTGTTCAGCGCATCTTCCATTGCGATACCAAGATTCTGCTCTTCAAAGACGCGATTGAACTCAGCACCGATCGGATCGGTCATTTCATCGGCGACAAGGCGGAAGCCTGAAGCCAAGCTATGACCCGCACGTAAGGCGCGAGCGATCAGCTCCAGTGCGTCGGGCAATTGCTTGGCAAATTTTTTGAGCCGCATCCGCCGGCGAAGAATTAACCACATCAGCGGTAGCGTCGTAATCAGGAGTGCCAACGGCACAACCAGCGTTGCAGTTACACCGGCTACTACTGAAACCAATGCGCCAGCGACGCCAAGCCCGGCGGAGATTGCCACAAACTTGCCAGGTGTCAACGAGGTATCCGCTTGCTCAAATAGCAGAGTCAGGTTTTGAAACCGGGCGACGAAATCGGCCGCCAGGCCTTTTGTCGCTCCGAGGGGTTCGTACAGCACGCCGCGGTTGAGCAGGCCGTCTTTTGACGAAACTTTGGCGCCTGTCAACTGGGCCAGGCGGTTCTCGACAACTTCTTCGCCACGCCCGCGCATCAGCATCGCGATGCCACCGACCAGGCAGGCCACGCCGAAGAATGCCGCAATTGAGATCAAAATCGTCATAGGAGAGACTACTTAATTGGTTGTGGTCGCTGCAACTTCAAGGCACTGCTGGACAAGCCAGCAGTGGCACCCAAACTCTCTACTTTGTTGACGTACTAGTCCACTAACATTGTTCGTTGACGGAAGGCACTGGCTGGCAGGCGAACTCCTGCTGATTCAAGCCGATCCATGAACGTCGGGCGTACGCCGGTGGCCTCGAACCGGCCGATTGCGCGGCCTTGTTCGTTAATGCCATCTTGTACGTAGTGATAAATATCCTGCATCACGATTGTGTCTTGCTCCATGCCGACCACTTCGGTGATGTGCGTGATTTTTCGTGCACCACCCTGCAGGCGGTTGGACTGAATGATCAGGTCCACTGCACTTGCGATCTGCTGTCGCATGGCCTTCAGCGGCAGATCAAAGCCGGACATCGTGATCATGGTTTCGATACGTGCCACGGCGTCGCGCGGGGTATTGGCGTGCAGCGTAGTCATCGAGCCTTCGTGACCGGTGTTCATGGCCTGCAACATGTCCAGCGTCTCGGCACCGCGACACTCGCCGATGATGACCCGTTCTGGACGCATACGCAATGCATTGCGGACGAGGTCCGTCGCCGTGACGGCACCTTTGCCTTCGATATTGGGTGGACGCGTTTCCAATCGCACGACGTGCTCTTGCTGCAACTGCAACTCGGCGGCGTCCTCGATCGTCACGATACGATCTGTGTGCGAAATGAAGCTGGAGAGCGTATTGAGCAAGGTTGTTTTACCCGAGCCGGTACCGCCCGAGATAATGATGTTCAGGCGCGCCTTGATGCAACCTTCCAGCAGCATGACCATCTCGGGCGTAAACGCCTTGTAATTCAGCAGATCTTCCAGCTTGAGCGGATTACTACCAAATCGACGAATCGAAACCGCCGCACCGTCGAGTGCCAACGGGGGAATGATCGCATTCACGCGGCTGCCATCTTGCAGACGCGCGTCGACCATTGGGCAGACTTCGTCCACGCGGCGACCGACTTTGGAAACGATGCGGTCAATGATCTGCATCAAGTGGGCATTATCGCGAAACTGCACGGCCGTTTTTTCGATCTTGCCGCGACGTTCGACATAGATATTCTTGGGACCGTTGATCATGATATCGCTGATCGTGTGGTCCTTCAGCAAGAACTCCAATGGGCCTAGGCCAAAGGTTTCGTCGAGCACTTCCTCGACCAGTCGCTCGCGCTCGCTACGATTGAGCAGTGTGTCTTCGGTGTCGCAAAGATGTTCGACTACCAGGCGGATCTCACGGCGGAGCGTGTCTCCTTCCAACTCACCCACGCGGCTCAGGTCGAGCTTGTCAACGAGTTTGGTGTGGATACGTCGCTTCAGTGTTTCAAAATCAGTTGCCTGACCTTTTTCGCCGGGACGTGTCGGAACTGGTGCTGGTTTGATGGGAGCCATTGAGTCAAATCCATTCGTTAAAAGCAGGACGCGAAATCAGTCGGACTTCGCTCAGTACACTGGCGGGGAGCACGAGTCCGCGAGGCTTTTCGGAACGCCGTGCTGTAGAAAAACATAGCTTATGACTAGATGCTGCCGATTATTTGCAGCAGAAGAGGGTGAATTTTTTCACCGTGTGGCGTTTGCGATCATGCGGGTTCGATCGTAGCGATTGTAAGAACCACGGGCTATCGCCCAGTGGCTGATAGTTTGCCACGCGATCAGCCGAAACGCGCTACCGGAACGCGTTGACGCTGTTCTTCCTATAGCAACCCGAAGCGCCAGCGAGGAAACTCGTCAAACGTGCCGCGCCTCGCTGGCGCTTCGGGTGAATGTCATTATGTACCGCAGATATCTTGCGTGGTTCTTGGTATGTTCCACGCACCGGCGGTGTGGTTGTCAGCCGTCGTCCGGTGATTGAATCGGATCCGCGTGCAATGTCTGACGGAGTTCGCGGTGCGTTCCACAAACCCTACAGGCACTCTTTCACGGAGTGAAAGGCGACAGAGGCGACACTACTTCTTGGCACCAAAGAACGGGATCCAGCTTTTTTTGCCCGTTCGCACAGAGTCGGTGAGATCGTCTGGCGACTTCTCGTGATCGCACAGCGTCAGACCTAGCTGGATGATCGACTGCGTGATGGCCGCCTTGGGAGATTGTTCGATCAACGGCACGCCGTTGTTGCGAACTTCCACCATCGTGCGATAGTCGTTTGGCAATTGCCAGTAGATTTCGCGGCCGATCGTTTCCTGGGCCTTCTTCAGGCCGATCTGCCCGTTGTCCAATCCGGCGCGATTGACAATCACCTTGACCTTATCCTTTAGGCCTGGCACTTCGCCAAAGGATTGCAGCAGTCGTACGACATTTCGCAGGCAGGGCAAATCTAGCTGCGTCACCAGTAAGACATGCGTGGCGGCTTCCAGTGCTACCATGTCCAACGGCGTGTAACCTTTGGACAAATCCAGAATCAGATGCGTGAACGTCGCCTTTAACAGGCCAAACACTCGCTGCATGTCATCCGGTGTGATCAGCTTGGAATCTTCCAACTGCACCGGGCGCGGCAATAGGAACAATCCTGAACTGTGCTTTGTTAGCGAACGCTTAAGAAGTGCGAAGTCCAGTCGCGTTACATTCTGTGCGACATCGACCAGCGTGTAGTCTGGAATCGTATCCAGAAACACGTCCGCATCTCCCAGGCTCAAATCTAGATCGACTAGCGCTACCGAGTTCTTAGGATCCTGCGCCAGTGCGCAGCCAAGATTCACCGCAATGCTGGTGGTTCCGACACCGCCTGTGGCCCCTGCCACGGCAATCACGGCGCTACCCGCCTTGCGTGCATCCCCTCTGCCCGGTCGGCGATCGCTCACGCGCTCTAGCGCCGCAACCAGATCCTCAATGCGAACCGGCTTAGGGAGGAACTCCTTGGCTCCAGCGCGCATGGCACGCAGAATCAGTGTGCCATCGGTCGAGCCGCTGACTACCAGAATGGCGCAGTTCGGCGACGACATGCCGAGCTGTTCGACCAGCTTCAAAGCTTTGTCCGGATCCGCATCCAGCGAGATCAGGCCGATGTCAGGATTTGTCTGTGCGACAACATCCGCAAAGAATTCATAGCGCGAACACTCGGCCTCCAGCCAGATCATGTCCAGGCCGAGGAGCATCGTTTTCAGTCCATCGCGGGCTGAATCGCTTGGATCGACAATCGCGAGACGGAGCACGTTGGTCATGAATTACACCGACAACTCGGGATCTGCCAGGGAGGCCGACAGGTTGATTATGACTACACAGCACGTGAGCAAGCATGGCGGAGGCGACTGCGGCAGTTGCCGCGTTTTCTTCGTTCTAAGACTCGCGAGGTACAAATTCGCGAATCTTCCCATCTTTGCTCATCGTTAGTTATTAACGTCATAACCTACCGGTCCAATGAAGCCTGGATTGTTACTTGC
>JAWXCH010000421.1:0-13016 GCA_034440595.1 Planctomycetota bacterium
CCCCAACCGCCCATTGCCCACCTTGTGCCACCTATAAAAACGACACCCGGCCTAATCGCAGGTTCGCGGCTTTTTCAGAAATTTGCCAAAACCGCCGCGTGAGGGTCACAAGCGTAGAATAGCAAATTTTTCGACCAAATCAGCTTCAAGGAAACCGGACGCTAGCGCGTTTCGGCTGATATCGGCTTTCGAGGCTATCAGCCACAGAACGCTAGCCGTGCGGCCTGCGAAGCACCACACTACTCCCTACTTGGTTCTCCCACTGTTGTTTGCACTACCGTGCCGTGCTATCTTTGCCACTACCGTACTGCTTCCACACCTGGATTGAAGGTTGCAGGCCCAGACTCAAATCACTGCTGGACAAGCCAGCAGTGGCACCCACGCTTTGTACCTCAGGTCGAAATTTTCATGGGCAGTCACTCCTCGCGTTCCAATGCGACTTTGCTCGGGCTGAACTTTGCCTTGGCAATTTTTGTCAGCGCGTTTCTGTTGTTTCAGGTACAGCCGCTGATCAGCAAGTTTATTCTGCCCTGGTTCGGCGGTAGCCCGGCCGTCTGGACGACCTGCATGCTGTTCTTTCAAGTGCTGCTATTCGCGGGCTACACCTATGCTCACTGCAGCGTCACGTATCTATCGGCCAGAATGCAAGGCCTGGTGCATCTAGGGCTGATGTCCGTGGCACTGGTCTGCGCGCTGTTCTTTATTCCGCCGGGCAGCGGTTGGAAGCCGGTCGACAGTGACCAGCCCGTGCTGCGAATCATGCTGCTCTTGAGCGCCAGTGTCGGCTTTCCGTATTTTGTGCTCTCGGCGACAGGACCGCTTTTGCAGGCCTGGTTCGCGCGGTCGTTTGCCGGGCGGTCACCGTACCGACTATATGCACTGTCGAATATCGGATCGCTGTTGGCACTGCTGACGTACCCGTTTGTGGTCGAACCGGCCTGGGACAGCTATCAGCAAGCCTACTGGTGGATCGGGGGCTTTGTGTTCTTCTGTGTACTGGGTGCATACGCCGCCACACAGATCTGGGCTTCCGACCGAAGTGACGACAGCGGCACTGCCGGCCATAATCGTAGCGGCGTGAATGAAGGCTATGCGGCCGGGCAGGAACTTGCCTCACCGGAATTGTCCCCTGCGGACAAATTACCAGACCCGACCTGGCTCCGTCGCTTGCTATGGATTGCACTGCCGGCATTTGCCTCGATGATGTTGCTGGCGACTACCTACCACGTTTGCCAGGATGTTGCTCCGGTGCCGTTTCTCTGGGTCGTCCCACTCAGCCTGTACTTGTTGTCTTTCATTATTTCGTTTGATGCCGAGCGCTGGTACATCCGCCCTTTCTTTGCGGTAGTTGGGCTGGCATTCTTGTATGTCTCAGCAGGCATGCCTAGCGACCTTAAGAATGGAGGAACCTATAAGAAAGCTGTGGCGATCATCGAGTGGTATCAGAACGATTTCTGGCGAAAAGATGAAGTGACAGCCGCTGGGCTGCAGCAACTCCTCGGTTACGATGCGGACAAGGAGCAGGCGCTGGTCCGTGATGAAGGTGGGCGCGCTGTCTGGCACACGATGCCGGATCCAAAAGAGCCACTGGTTGACAAGAGCAAGCCAGCGCGAGACTCGGATGAGCCACGGATCCGGCTATCCTCTTCGCCTGCCAGCCAACAACTATCACTTTTTCAGCTTGCGACCTTGCCGGGGTACGATTCCTCGCGCGAGCAGAAGCTAGGCGTTGTCGATGGCCAGTTGACCTGGACCGATTCAGCCGCCAACTCTGCAAGTGCTACGAATCTAACACGGGCCGATGGATTCGATCTTGCGACTTCGCAGGCCCTCATGCACCGTGACTCGCAGTTGCGCTGGATTGACGCCAACAGCGGTTGGACGCCGAAGGATCGCTATGAATTTACCTATAAACCTGACTATCGCGACGAGCTATTCATCCATTTCGGAGCGTTGTTCTGTGTCTGTATGGTTTGCCACGGCGAACTGGTACGCCTGCGCCCAGCCCCGCGGTATCTCACGTCGTTCTATCTGCTAATCAGTGCTGGCGGAGCGCTCGGCGGATTATTTTGCAGTTTGATTGCACCGATGATTTTCTCAACGCATTTTGAGTGGACCCTGAGCTTGTATGGGGGCATGATCCTGCTGCTGGTGGCGCTATTGCGAAGTTTGATCTGGGACCGTCCGATTCAATGGCTTATGGGTCGTCTGTTTGGCGTGAATCCGCAACCGGCCTCCACTTCATCCGATTCTCAATTTGGGCGCCCTTGGTTTAGCCTCGCTCAAGTGCTAGTCGCGCTTGCAATGTTGCTACTGGTTCCGGTTGTGCTTTATTACATGACCACAATAGTCATGCAGGATGTTGTCAAATTCCAGAAAACCGACACGAAAGATGTGATTGCTCGATCGCGAAATTTTTATGGAACCGTCCGGGTCGAAGGACGCCAGCTCAAGGAATTCGATTTGGATCAGCCCGCAGTCGCGGATGCTCCCTCTGCTGAATTTACGCTCCATGACATTCCAAAAAACGCCGAAGAAGCACGACGGAAGCGCAACTGGTACGAAATCATTTCGTTGTACAACGGGAGAATTCTGCATGGCATGCAGTTCACCGACCCGGACGAAAGCCGCCTGCCCACGACTTACTACACCACGGATAGCGGTGTCGGCCGCGCCATCGGATACTTCAAGCAAACGCAGAATCATTTTCGTGTCGGCGCGATCGGCTTGGGTACGGGCACACTGGCGGCGTACAGCACCGAATCGCAGCAAAAGATCATCTTCTACGAAATCAATCCTCAGGTGGAGGCACTGGCGCGGGAACACTTTACCTATCTCTCCAACGCTGCCGAACCGGTGGACATCCTGCTAGGTGATGCGCGGCTCTCGCTTGAGCGACAGGCCAAGGAAGGGTCTCAGCAGTTCGATGTATTGATCTTGGATGCTTTCAGCGGAGACTCGATCCCTTCGCACTTGCTTACCAAAGAGTGTTTTGAGATCTATCAAAAGCATGTCGACTTGAAGCATGGCATCATTGCATTTCACATATCCAATCGCTATCTGGATCTGCTCCCGGTCGTGCGGGGGCTGGCGCAACATTTCCACGTTAAGATGTTGACGATTCATTCGGAAGGAGAGAGCGAGGGCGGGGAACGCTCGGACTGGGTTCTGTTGACCAACAACGAAGAATTTTTGCGAGACGACACACTGGGTGCAGAACAGGAAACGACCACCGCCCCTGAGGAACTGTTTTACTCGGACTTTCCCAAGACGGTCGATAGCCAGTCACCAGACGGCGTCAAAGCGAATGCCGGACAGGATGCCAACGAAGTGATCCTGAACTGGCCCCGCACGATCCTGTGGACCGACGCCTATAGCAATCTGTTTGACATCTTAATGGGAAAAGATGATTAGCACGGGGGCGACCGCTACCTTCCCCACGGCAGCACATAGGCTACTCCAGCGACGACTGCGCCGGCGAGGATTGACAGCCCAACAATCTGTAGCGCCGTTTTGCGATCTTGCCGGCGAAACTCAGCCTGCTCCACCGTGTCTGTCTGGCCGACATTCGGACCAAAATTAAAGACTCCGCCGAACCCGAACTTGGCGCAAAAATGCCAGGCGGCTTGCAGGTAGCCTGTCGCGGCCAGTGTCGCCGGAAAGAACAACAGCAGCCGCCAGCATTGCTCGACCCCGGTCAGAATTAACGCCAGACCGCCGAGCACCGTCGTCGCTAGCCCAATCAGGCCGAGGATGCGTCGCTGGCGAATCTCCGCCTTGCCAATATTGCAAACGCCGGGGACATACTGTGGACTCTCGGCGTGCATTGCTAACTCCCTTGGATCCTAATGGCCTGAACAAACTTGCACTAAATGCCTTGGCTGCAGAACCATTATCGAGCGATTGAGCAAAATTGCCAGCCGAAGTTCTCAATTCGTAATCAGCCGGCACGCGCTACCGTCCGGTTAAGAACGACCGTAAGATCGATCGCTAGTACCGCCGCAAGAATTTTTCGGTCGCGGGTGCCACGCGGACCACCACTGCGGCACTGGACCTCTCAGGTATATCGTTCGCACATCGCCCTCCGCGCCATAAAACACGCTTCAGGGAGAGGTCGGAAAAATTCAACTCTCATGCTAGCAATTCAGTCATTTTTCGCGATGCATGCAGTGAGTTTGTCGGTTATACGGATTGCGCCGCCAAATTCTCCGTTCGTAGCGGCAACTGGACCAATCGGCGCGCGCAAAAATAGGCCAAGGTTGCCCTGCGCCTATTGCAGTTCTACAGGCTCCAAGTAGATTCAAAATTGGCGACCAAATACAGCACGCCATTTGTTCAATCCGGTCTGAATTTGACGGAGCGTAGGATGTCCACAGCACGTCCCCCACAACCGAACGAAATCGAGGAGTTGTTGCGAAATGCACAACTTCGCGATGAGCTAGAGCCGTTCTTCGATGAATCGATCGAACGCCTCAACGCACATGAATTGACCACCCCTGCCGAGAATGATCTCTTGGCATCGATGCTGGCCTGGGAACGCGCGCCGGTTCTGGCGATCTCCCAATGGTTTACGCCCGAGCTGAAGTTACCGCGGCCAGAGTCGCTGGACCACCACCAGTTGCACGAAGAGCTTTGGCACACCGTCCAGCAATTGTTTGAAAAGCGAATCGTACTGGACTTCACCGATCACCTGACCGACCGTCAGTTGTACACCTTGATCTACCGCGACATTCTGCCGTCGCAAGAAAAAAAGATCGATCACCTTAATAACTATTTGCATTGGGATTGCTCAGACGCCGGCGGGCGAGAAGACATCTGGCTGCGCTATTATGCCACCGACGAAGATCGCATGCTCTGGTTTGATGAAACCCACGGTGAACTTCCAGAACGCGAGCTGCCTCCGTATCCTCGCCGATTGCCGCGCGAACAGAATCATTAATCTGACGCGTTCACTCAAGTAGCAGCCTGCGAGCGGTGTACATGCACCAACTTCCAGGTGTTCGACAATCGCTGCCAGATGCGAGTCTCTTCCACACGGCTGGTCACCGGTGAACCGGATGCATCCAGACGCTGCACCAGCCGGGTATACGACACCACTCCCGCGTCGCTGCCAAGCATCCGGACATGGGCACCCGCCATCGTGACATTAACCGAGCCAGCACCCGCCCCCAGGTCAAAGTAGAACTTGTGAAACGCCATTCCCTCGACCAGATGCCCTAGCGCTTCTGGCTCAAAACAGGTTAGATCCGCAGCGCAGAGCGAATCGTAGGTGGCCCAATCCCCGGTAACGATGCTCTTGAGCAAGCGTTCGTTGAGTCGCAGTAGTTCTGTGGCGGTATCTTTGGCGGTGTCGGTGGCAGCCATGAGTATTTTTTCCGGTTGGAGGTGTGCAGCCTCTCAACAGGCTGCCAGTGGATGTTTTATTTTCTATAGTCGGCTGCGAATATCCGTCGAGTGCTCTTTCACGGAGTGAAAGGCAACAGAACGCCCTTACAACTCAGCCCGCATCGTCGGCGCTGAGCAGTCCCAGATCGACCAATTTCGCACGGCATTCGTCGCGCTCACGCGAGCGGCCTAGTTCGGCCCAGCCGGGATCCTGCACGGCCAGAAAATCTTCTTGCGTGGCCTGTGCGCGCCCGGTTGAGATCAGTCTTTGTGCTAACCGTCGGACTACATCTGCGTCCAGTCGTGTCAAATGCACCGCACCGGTGCGGAAATCGACAAACGCTTCCCAAACAAGCGGGAAGAGCGACTGCACAATTTGCTCGCCAATCGCAGTCGCGAACATGCGGATCTCATACTGAGCATGCGAGTCCATCCGCAGCGCCAGAAAGTGCAACAGATTGTGCAGATCGATTTTCCAGTAGGCCTCAGTGTAGGTCGATAGTGGCAAATCCTTGCGTGCCTGCTCGCGCGCCACACCCAGTTCGATCCGCTCTTCGTACAGCCGTCGCGCCGCAGTCTGAAACTCCGTTTCGCTGGCAGTCAGCCGCTGGCCAAGTTCGGCGTCGAGCATGTCGCCGCTCCCTTGACGATTGCTGGCCGCTTGCGAGCGCCACTCCCCTGGCAACGTACTTTGCGTGGCATCAATCGCCAGCGAATACCGCGTGCTGTACTCGTTGACATTCGCAGTCCGGTGGCGAATCCACTGTCGCCAGCAATCCATCGGAGAACGGATCAAGAACTTCAACTCGGCCATTTCAAACGGTGTCGTATGCCGGTGCCGCAGCAGATAGCGAATCAGCCCGCGATCGTCTGAGACTTTGCGGGTTCCCTCGCCATAGCTGACCCGGGCCGCCTGGACCACGGCCTGATCGTCCCCCATACAGTCGACGAGGCAAACAAAGCCGTCGTTGAGTACGGGGAACTTTTTCCAGCGCAGTTCGTCAACTTGAGCAGAATTGGTGGGCATGCGGAACAGCTTCCGAAAAGAGATTGACCATGTCGGTCCAGCAACAACACAAACGTCGCATTGTACTGATCTGAGGCGGCGACGGAAGGGCCTGTCAACACGCTGTAGAATGCCAAATAGCGGTACCGCCGGCTGACGCTACATCGCGGTGCCGCAGATTGCCCGCGAAACGCTAGCGATCAAAGATTTTCTTAATCGCATAGACCGTAGTGGCGCGGCCCGCACGGGCTATCTCCTGCGTCAGCGGAATATGCTTGGGACAGACCGCCACACAGTTCTGCGCATTGCCGCACATTTGCAGACCCCCTTCACTCATCATCGCCTCCAGACGCTCCCCCTTGTTCATCTGGCCGGTTGGATCGTAGTTAAATCGCATCGCCTGCGCAATCGCAGCCGCACCGAAAAACGAACGGTTGTACTCCGCGTCCTTACGCGCCGCGAACTGATCGTCGCTCTCGCCACTCTTTTGAGTCAATTCGATCTTGCCATATTGTGGGCACGCCTCCATGCAGCACCCACAGGTCATGCACTCGGTGATTGGATAAATCGTCTGCTGCAACTCCGGCGACTGTCGCGGACCAGGGCCGGCATCGTAGTAGCCATCCACTGGGTTCCAGCCTTTGATCCGCTCCAGCGACTGAAAAGCGCGGCGGCGATCTACCGCCAGATCGCGCACGACCGGGTACTTGGACATCGGTCGCAGTTCGATCTCTTCTGGATTGTCCTCCAGCAGCTTGTCGACCAAGGCGGTGCAAGCCATTTTGGTGCGGCCATTGATCAGCATGGTGCATGAACCGCAGACTTCTTCCAGGCAGTTGCAGTCCCAGGCAACCGGGGCGACCTTATCACCGTCGATCGTGTGCGCTTGCATCGCGATTTTTTGCAACACGCTGATCACGTTCATGTCCCGCTCGTAAGGAACACGATGACGCTCCCAGTAGCTGTTTTGCCCTGGCGCGTCCTGACGCAACACGCGAACATCGAACGCTCGCTGATTGGCGGCGTGGTCGTGAACCGAATCATGCGCTGCTGCGCCGGAGTGACTGACTGAGTCGTTCATGGAATCTTTCTGCTGAACAGGATCGACTACTTGCAACTACTATATTTACGACTGAGGTGTGCCACTGGCTTTGTCAGTGCCTGATTCTTAGTAATAGGTTTGCCACTCAACCTGCGATCTACCAGGCCTCTAACGTAGTTTGCACTGGCGGAGCCAGTGGCACACGCACTCCGATTCGCTAAACTCGTGCCTTCTCGGGAGCGACCGAGGCACCACTTCCATTGGCCGCGGGCTGGTGCTCCGCTTTCGCCTGCTGACGTTTCTTCCAGGCCTGCTCGATGGCTTCGGCACCGACCAGCCCATACAGGCGTGGACGCGGCGGAATCAACGATGTATCGACATCTTCGTAGCTCAGTTCGGGTTCGCCGTCGGAGGCCAGTCGTGCGACCGTGCTCTTAAGCCATTTTTTGGTGTTAGCCTCAAACTGGTCGCACCATTGTTCGGCCAGGCGCTGCTTTTCGGCTGGATCGGTGGTTTCGATGCCGGGCATGGAAAAGGCCGGTTTGTAATGTGCGCCGCGGCATTCGTCGCGCTGAAGTGCCCCTTTGAGAATCGTTTTTGCCAGCGGAAACATATCCAGCAGCGACTTGGTGAAGATCACGTTTTGATTCGTCCAGTTGCCGGTGTCCGACAAGGCACAGTGCGCGGAGCGCTCTTGTAGCTCTTGCACCTTGGCATAGGCTTCGCGCAGGCGATCGTTGTGTCGCACGACTGTTGCGGTGGTGGTCATGACCTGGCCCAGCTCTTGATGAATCAGGTACGGGTTCTCGCGACCACTCTTTCGCTTCAGCAATTGATCGTGAGCCGCCTGATGCTGCCGTTGTGCTTGATCAAACAAGACCACCGGCAGATCGATCGCCGCTCCCTTGGATCCCTTCAACAAGTTCTCGACACCTGGAGCAACGATCAGCCCGCTGAAGATGCAACTCAGCAGCGAGTTTGCTCCCAGACGATTGGCACCGTGGTACTGGTAGTCACATTCACCAATCGCATACAGACCAGGAATATTGGTCTGCTGGTTGCGCGGCGAGCCAAGCTCCAGACCACCGTTGGCCGAACGCTCGTAATCGCACCACAGTCCTCCCATCGAGTAATGCACCGCCGGGAAAATCTTCATCGGCTCATCGCGCGGGTCGACGCCTTGAAATTTCTCGTAGATCGCCAGAATTCCACCTAGCTTGATATCCAGCGTAGCGCGTGGAATGTGCGTCAGGTCCAGATACACGCACAACCGGTCGCGTTCGACACTCAGGCCGTCGGTGGTGCAAATGTCAAAGATTTCGCGCGTCGCAATATCGCGTGGCACCAGATTGCCGTACTTGGGATAGCGCTCTTCCAAGAAGTAGTATCGCTCGGACTCGGGAATCTGCTTTGGCGAGCGTGGATCGTGCGGTGTGCGTGGAACCCAAACGCGCCCCCCTTCGCCGCGCGCACTTTCGCTCATCAGGCGCAACTTGTCCGCACCGGGAACTGCGGTTGGATGAACTTGAATGAATTCGCCGTTGCCGTACCAGGCACCTGCCTGAAAGCAGCGACTGGCGGCGCTGCCGGTGCAGGCCATCGACATCGTCGAGCGCCCATAGATCAGCCCACAGCCGCCGGAACCAACAATCACGGCGTCCGCTGGAAACGAGCGAATCTCCATCGAGACCATATCCTGACCGACACAGCCGCGGCAGATTCCTTGATCGTCCAAGATCGGACCAAGGAAATCCCAGAACTCATACATCTTCACTTTGCCAGCAACTTCCCAGCGGCGGACCTGTTCATCCAGGGCGTAAAGCAACTGCTGCCCTGTCGTGGCACCGGCAAACGCGGTTCTTTTGAACAGCGTGCCACCAAAACGGCGCTGGTCGCGAAAACCTTCTGGCGTGCGATTGAACGGCACACCGAGGCGGTCCATCAGGTCGATGATGCGCGGCCCCCACTCGGTCATTTCCTTGACCGGCGGCTGATGCTGCAGGAAGTCTCCGCCATAGACGGTGTCGTCCAGATGCAACCACTCGTTGTCCCCCTGCTGCCGTGTGACCTGGTTGACGCTGTTAATACCTCCCTGAGCGCAGACACTGTGCGAGCGTTTTACCGGGGTCAGGCTCATCAGGTCGACTTCGATGCCAGACTCAGCCAGCTTCATGGCCGCGGCCAGACCCGCCAATCCACCACCAACAATCATCACTCGCTTGTTTGCCATGATCAATTAGGTCAGCATCAAAAGTAAAGTAATCGCAAAAGCAGAAGGTGCCGCTCGGCACACTAGACTGACTCAAGTAACTCATTTTAACCCGGCGCGCAAGCGAGGAAACTCGTCCTACGCGCTGCGCCTCGCGGGCGCTTCGGGTTAAAATGTTGGTTTTCTGTCCTATGGTGCATGATCCTTGGCAACGGCTGCCGAAGGGGACTGGCCGTTCAGCAGTCGTTGTTTCTCATCCATACGAGTCTCAACCTTTTTGGCTTCTGGGATGTCCAACGTTCCAAAACCGACCAATGCCGTCACCCCGAGTCCGGAGACACCTAGTCCCAGCATTAAGCAAACGAAACTGGCCCGGCGCATGGCCTTCGGGCTGGTCCATAGTCCCCAGGTCAGACCAAATGTCCAAATACCATTCGCCAGGTGATAGGCTGCGGCCAGAACTCCGACGAGGTAAAGACCCTTAACCCAAAGCGGAATCAGCGCAATTGCTGTCGACGAAGCGGCGTGGTGCGGGTCAAAGTTGCCACCGCCGATTGGTGCCGCCATCGAATGCATGTGCCAAACGTGCCAGATAATAAAAAAGAACGCGATCATGCCTGTCGCACGCTGCAAAGTGTAGCGAAAATTGCTGGCATAGTGGTAGCGGCCCAGATTCGGCATCGAGCCACTGATGATCGCCCAGCCGATGAGGGCGTGATATATCAGCGGCAGGAAGATGAACGTCCATTCCACCAGCGGGAGAAACATCCCCAGCGAGTGGATGGTATTGACGTTCTTCTGGAACATCTGTGGGCTGTCAACAACCGTCGAATTGGTCAGCAGGTGGATGATGACATAGCCACCAATCGGTACGACCCCCGTCAGCGAGAAGAGGCGATACAGCAGGAACTGGTGCCGCCCAAAGAACGAACCGTCGTTGTTTTCCACGTGAACCTTCCTGGCGCGCGTTGGCTGTTAGCGGTCGCACGCCCGCTCGCTGGTGATAGCAATCCTCAGATTGCCACGCCCAGACGGCCCGATTGAACCGAGTTGACCTCAGGGCTGAATTATAGACTCCGTAGCCGAAATCCCTGGCCCTCAATGCCACCAGTATAGAAGTTACCGCTTTTCTGACAATGATATAACAGGAATGGAGCAAGGCTTTTTCATGGCGGTCGATATACTCGAAAACGCAGTTGTGAACTGTCGCCGGCGCATGTGAGATGGCTGGTTCATTGCCGCAGCAAGCACTGAATGCCTCAAAGTTCCGCGATTGATTCAGCTCCTCCGGTTTGGCCTGCACAGCAGCAGCTTGGCCGTGCCCGGCCAGCATCTTGTGCCTGAGATCCGGTTGGTGTGGCGTGAGTTGCCGCGGTTACTGCCCAATTGGCAGGCAACAAGTGGATCATCTCGTTGGCGTAGACTGCCTAATTTGACTTCGCGATTCTCGGCAAATATGGTAAATAGCTACGGATAAACAAGTTGCGACTGGTCCAACTCTGCCGAACGAAATATTACTGAAAACGGTCCTAGAGTTGCTTGAGCTTGGTTATAACAAATTTTAAGACATTTGATTGCTTCGGTTTACTTCCTGCGGCGTCGGCGATGATAGAATTATTGACACCTTCGATATTGATCACGGACGATGACGAGGCGTTTCGCGATACCTTGCGCGAAATGCTCGAGCCGCTGGGCTACCAAATCTCGGTTGCTAGTAACGGTGAAGAAGCTCTCGATATCGTGCAGCATCGCGACATCCACTTGCTGCTGCTCGACATGCACATGCCCCGCCTGACGGGCGTAGAGACCGCGCGACGTGTCATGCGCGTCAACTCGCGGCTCCCTTGGATATTGCTATCCGCTCGCGTCGACGAATCGATTGTTCGACAGGCCAAGTGCGAGAATGTTTTTTCGATCTTATCGAAGCCGGTCACCCGATTTGCAATCACCGAAAATGTCCAGTCGGCGTTGCGACAGACCTACAACTGGCCTCCATTGGGCAATCCACCGATTGACCCCTCTCACACAGTTTGAACTGCGAGAGAAACGATAGCGGCAGCGATCCCCTCCAAACTGGGGATTCTTGGCAATCTAACGGCCAGACTGAATAATAGCTACGAAGCCCCCGAACTCGCGCCGCAAAGTCGGCAAAACCGGGCAATTTTACGGTGCAATCAAGCTTTCTTTGTCTGCCGGTCGATTCATTCGATACCGCATAACTGGAGATGGCGGTTGTAGCAACCACCAATCGACAACGACGCAATTTTAGTGATGTAGCGACTTTTCATGCAAAGTATGGTCTAATCGAGACCTGAAGCGTGTGTCGTTGCGTAAGATAGTGTAGTTGCTTGAATCGCGTTGCTCCAACTATAATCAGATCGAATGCTTAGGGACACGAGGAGTAGAGGCCGCTTGTCGTCAAAGCCCAAAATTTTGGTGGTCCGTGAACCTCGCGACGGCGAGCAACACTCCCTTCCAAACTGGAGTGGTGCTTACGAGACCGAAGAGGTTAGCAGCCCCTTGAAGGCGCTGGCTCGATTAGCGCGCGAGTCTTTCTCTGGTGTCTACGTCACCTCCGCACATCTGACCGAAGCCTTCCGCATCGGTAAGCTACTCCAGAACGAACGCATCCTCGAAGGCATGCCCGACGGAGTCGTTTTACTCGACTCCGACAACATGATCATCTGGGGAAACGGTCGCCTGAACGAATGGTGTGGCCGAGAAAACATCGTCGGAATCAACTTCTACACTGCACTAAATAGCCCTGAGATCCTCGGGCCGGATTTTTGCCCCTTCCACACAGCAATCAGCACCGGAACCGCCAGCGGTTCAACCTTGCGAGCCGGTGACAACCGTTACTTCCATGTGCACGCCGCACCGGTTATGGAAGGAAACGCTCCTCCAAAACATTTGATCGTGACCGTTCGCGATGTCAGCCAGGAAATGCTGCAGCAACAAAAGCTGGCAGCTATCCACCAGGCGGGCATGGAACTGGCCGACATGAAGCCAGACGAACTGGCCCACATGACGGTCGAAGAGCGGATCGAATACCTGAAATCGAATATTCTGCAATACACCAAGGATTTGTTGCAATTTGATGTCGTCGAGATTCGCCTGCTGGATCGCAAGAGTGGCGTGCTGGAACCGCTACTGGCGGTCGGCATGTCCTGCGAAGCGGCACAGCGGCCTCTGATGGCGGCAATCCAACACAACGGGGTCACCGGTTTTGTAGCAGTCACCGGCAAAAGTTACCTTTGCGAGAACACCGAAAAGGACCCCCTCTATCTCGAAGGGTGTGAAGGAGCCAAAAGCTCGTTGACCGTCCCGCTGATCTTGCACGACGAGGTCATCGGAACGTTCAACGTGGAAAGCCC
>JAWXCH010000422.1:0-18261 GCA_034440595.1 Planctomycetota bacterium
ACCGCATCATCTTCATCGCTCATTTCGATCGGCTCGAAGCTGTCATCTTCTGAATCGGCAGCAGCAAAGGCTGGCTCACCATCTGCATCCGCTGCATCATCCAGGAACGCCGCGGCTGCCGCATCGTCCATTTCCGCGCTTTCGCTATCGGACTCGATCGTTTCAAAGTCGTCCAAGCTCAGCGGCTCGTCGTCTGCTAAGCTATCCAGCCTCGACGTATCGGACGTAGAGCCAGCGCCGGCGGCACCTTCCGCCGGTGCGTCAAAGGCATTTTCATACGCTTCCAACTCGGCCACTTCGCCGCTATCTGCCTCCTGCGGCTCGTCTAAGAAGTTGAAGAAATCTTCGTCGGTAGCGGGCGTTTCTACAGGAGCGTCCGTGGCCTGAATAGTGACGTCGCCCAGATCAAACTTGTCGCCAGGAGCTGGTTCCGAGGGTGCCGCGTTCGATTCGCCTGAGGTATGAGGGTCATCGACCAGCGGAGTTACTTCCAGTGAAGCGGCTTCAACGTTTTCGGGTTTGTCGTCCTGAAGAGGCTCTGGTCGTTTGCCAGGACCGGTATAAATCAGCGTATCGTGCGGCGAAGGAGAACTCGGCAGCTCTTCGTCAAACAG
The DNA here is from genome assembly GCA_034440595.1 of Planctomycetota bacterium. Taxonomy (GTDB): domain Bacteria; phylum Planctomycetota; class Planctomycetia; order Pirellulales; family JALHPA01; genus JAWXCH01. The sequence goes on from JAWXCH010000422.1 coordinate 615, forward strand.
CGAGATCTCGTCGTCAGCGACTTCTTCAAGCTGCAACGGCTCGCCGATGTCAACGACCGTGGGCTGTTGGCTCCAATCGGACTTATTCGAAATGGTCGATGGATTTTCGGGTGCCCCTTCGGCACCAAGATCAAGTGCGTCCACTTCCATGATGTCTGCGTCAAATACATCTGCGTCAACAATTTCTGCGTCAACGACTTCCGCGTCCATCACTTCAACGTCGTCTGCCAACTCAAGCTCCGCAAAATCATTTGCTCCTTCTCGCTGCTCGATCACTTCAACAATTTCGTCATCCCAGGGACTGAATGCGGCCAGGTGATCGATGCGAGGGCCAGCAGGATGATCCGGTTTGGCAATCAGTTCCAATTCGGTTGGTGGGACCAAGCCAATTTCCGCGCCGGAATGCGGGACAATCTCCGGCAACGTGTATTCGGCACCGCAGGAGCGGCAGCGAACCCAGGCGTCATTGGCCGCACCAAATGGAACGGTGACGGTGTTATTGCATTTAGGACAAGTTGTGACAGCAGACATAGAGAATGGCCTCACCCGTTATCGAAAAGTAGATTTCTCTATTTTAACCTACCTAACCCCGACTACCAGAGTTTACGGGTGGAAAGCGGGGCGAATCTTGCCGCATCCCCGGGCAGTTCGCGGGCCGAAAAGGCCGGATAAACGGGATTTTCCGCTGGCCGCACCCTAAGTCGCGGGATTTTGGCCCGGTACACGGTTGCGGCACGGCCCGGTCAACGACGAAACTCGGTCCAGCAAAGGGCACCAGCGACCAACGGGGACGGAACCCTTGGCTGCCCAGTCACCTGTTCCGCGGTGTGTCGAACGAGTTCGCAATGAGTATTTCAATGCAATTCTCAAGAATTCATTCTCGTTGATTCTGCTGCTGCAACTCGACGGGCGACCAATACGATTTTTTCATTTTAGGCGCTACCAATTGGTCGACAAATCGCGCCGCGACTATCCCGATTTTGCAAACTTCGCTAGTTGTGTGTCGCGAAGTTCTCGACTGCATCTAATGGTATTTTGTCATCTGTCGCAAATCAGGGCTCTGCAATTCGCGCCTGTCAGCCTGCTACGGCAGCTCCTCATCCTTCTCAAATTTGACGCATTTACTGCAGAAATTCGCGGCAATCGTGTATACTCGCACGATTGATTCCCCCACCCTAGTGACCACGCGATTCATTCAATCAGGTTGCGTTTTCCTGCATATGACTGCCATACGAATTGCCGTCGTCGGGCTGGGAAATTTTGGCCGGTTGCATGCGCAGACTGTCGCTCAGCTTGCTGAATGTGAATTGGCCGGAATTGCCGTTCGCCGGGCAGCCACTGTTTCCGCGGCGAATGAAGCATTTCCCGGCGTGCCGGTCTGGAGCGATCTTGATCGCGCGATTGCCGAGTGCGACGCCGAAGCCTGGATCGTGGCCAGTTCTACCGCGTCGCATGCACCGATAACACGCAAGCTTCTCGCCGCAGGAAAATACGTGCTGCTGGAAAAACCGATGGCCGAGAGTCTGGCCGTTGCCGAGACATTAGCACCGCTGGTCGCTGCCAACTCCAGCAATCTGATGCTCGGGCACGTGGTGCTGTTCAATAGCGAATTCCGACAGCTTGCCAACGAGGCACAACGCCGCGGCAAGCTGAGCTATATCGATTGTGTGCGGCATCGACCGACCGGCACGCTGGCAGCGTTCCCCGGCGAAAGCCCGCTGCATCTGACGATGGTTCACGACCTGTATTGCTTACAGGCACTCACCGCCGGGCGTGAGCCGAGCAGCTTCCACGCCACGCTCCGACGCAATGCCGACGGAAATTGTGATCTGGCGGTGGCTCGACTCGTTTGGCCTGATGGGTTAGTTGCCTCTCTAGCGGCATCATTTTTGACCCCTGACGGAATGCCATCCGACGGCTACGATCGGCTGGAACTGTTTGGCGAAGGGTGGAGTGCCAGGATCAATTCGAACCCGCGACCACTGGAAATTTGGGACAAAAAGGCAGCTTGGCCACTAGCCCTGGAGATTATGACCGGTACCGCTCCGTCCGGGATGCTGGCAGAAGAGATCCGCGCATTTTGCCGCGTGGTGCAAGGTGAATTGCCGGTGCCGATCGGCGCACGTTACTGCGACGGATTGCAGGTGCAGAGGTGGCTCGAGGCGCTCGAACAATCAGCGCAGGGAGGAGCGGCATGCTAACGATCGAAACGCGGCAGCGCGACTTTCCTTCGCTGGCGGAGCGTGTTTATCTCAATACGTCGGCGGAAGGGATCCCACCGCTGCCGGTGATTGATGCGCTGGCGCAATATGGACATGACAAACTACTGGGCATGGACGGTCGCGCACTGCATGAGGCCCAATGGCACGCAACACGTCAAGAAGTGGCAACGCTGTTCGGACTGACTGCCGAAGAGGTCGGTATTTGCTCTTGCTCGTCCGAGGCCTTCAATCTGGCGGCACTGGCGCTGCAATTGACCGACGGTGACGAAGTTGTCATCAACGATCTCGATTTTCCGGCTGGAGCTACCCCCTGGCTGTTGCCCGATTGCCGCGCCACTGTGCGACTATGGAAGTCTCGCGACGGCGCACTCCGCACCGAAGACCTCATTCCACTGCTTAGTCCTCGCACGCGACTTGTCTCAACGTCGCTAGTCAGTTTCTACAACGGATTTCGTGTCCCGCTGGCAGAGATCATCCCGGCTGTTCGACAGCATTCGCCGGCACTGGTCGCAGTGGATGTAACGCAGGCACTCGGTCGGATCGCGCTGGACCTGCACGATATCGATCTCATCATCAGCTCGACGCACAAGTGGCTTTTGGCCAGTCATGGGGGAGGCCTGGTCGGTGTCCCCAAATCGCGTGCTGCGGAGTGGACTGTTCCCGCTGGCGGTTGGTTCAATTTGCAAAACGCCTTTGACGCCAATCGCTTTGAACGTGCAACCGTCAAACCGGGTGCCGCCAGCTTCAGTGTCGGCATGCCAAGCTACGCCGCCATCTACTGCATTGCCGCGGCGTCGAAGTACATCAACTCGATTAGCGTGCCGAATATCGCAGCGCAGGCCGATCCGCTCGTCCGGCAATGCCTTGATGAATTGAAACGACTGCCGGTCACTTTGCTGACGCCGGCCGATCCGCAGACTCAATCTGGCATTATTTCGTTCTTGCACCCGCAGGCTGAACAGATCCACCGTCAACTCCACTCGCAAAACATCCACGTCATGCATCATGCCGGGCGATTGCGCGTCGCGCTGCACGGGTACAATACTGCCGCCGATGTCGAACGGTTTTTGGAAGCCTTAAAACAGGTACTGAACAATGTCTCCTGAACCATCAAAACAACCGGACCCGGCCACTGCGAAAATAGCAGATGGCTGGATCGATGCGCATGTGCATGTCTGGACCAGCGACAAAAAACGATATCCGCGGATCAAGCAGTTTGCAGAAACCACCTTCAAGCCCGCACACTTCCCGCCGGAAGAGCTGCTGAAGGTGGCCAGTCCAACCGGGGTCAAACGGATCGTCCTGATCCAAATGATCTTCTACGGGTACGACAACTCCAACATGTTGGACACGATGCAAGCGCAGCCGGGAGTGTTTGCCGGTGTGGCACAAGTCGACGAAGAGGGCAACGACCCGGCCGCTAAAATGCGACGGCTCAAAAAACTGGGGGTGCGGGGGGTGCGCATCTCGCAGTTGCTGCGCAAAGACGACCATTGGCTGGATCGCCCCGGCATGCAGTCGATGTGGAAATGTGGCGGAGAAGAACGAATTGCGATCTGTCCGCTCATCAACCCAGATGACTTGCCGGCGATCGACGGGATGTGCGAAAAGTACCCGGACACGCCGGTGGTAATCGATCACACAGCACGCATCGGGGGAAATGGGACGATCGACCCGCACCAGTTGAAGCAGCTTTGCAAACTGGCGCGGCACAAGAACACGTATGTGAAGCTTTCGGCGTTTTACTTCCTTGGCGGCAAAAAACCTCCCTACACCAATCTGGCTCCACTGGTACGACAGTCGCTGGATGCCTTCGGCTCAGACCGCCTCATGTGGGGATCGGACGCACCGTTTCAACTGGAAGCACCGAACTCCTATCAGGCCTCGCTAGAACTGATTCGGGACAAGCTGGATTTTCTCAGCAATACCGACAAAGCGGCAATCCTCCGTGGTACGGCCGAGAAAGTGTTCTTTGCAGATTGACCAATATCCTCCAAGCACCTTAGCATCCAACAACAGTCGCCCATGAATTTTTACTGGCCCATCGACGGCACGATCATCTTCGTTTATCTGGCATTCACCATGCTCGCCGGGTTGGCTGTCCGCAAGTACGTCGGCAAAGTGGAGGACTTTCTGGTTGCCGGTCGCGAGGTGAATCTGCACCTCGGCATTGCGTCGCTGGCCGCGACCGAGTTCGGCATCGTAACTTGCATGTACACTGCGCAAAATGCATTTGACCACGGATTTGCTGGAATGACTCCCGGTATTCTGATGACCATATCCATGTTTCTGGTCGGTGCCACCGGCTTCTGCATCGAGCCGATGCGCAAGGCAGGTGTCATGACCATCCCCGAAATGTTCGAAAAGCGGTTCGGCATGAAAATTCGCTGGCTGTCGGGCGTGGTGATTGTCGTAGGTGGATTGCTCAATATGGGAGTATTCCTGCGAACCGGCGGTGAGTTTTTGGTGCATGCCACCGGTATGGAGGAGAATTATCTAGAATTAACCATGACAGTCCTGCTCATCGGAGTGGCAGTTTATACGGTACTTGGCGGCATGCTCTCGGTGCTGGTGACTGACTACTTGCAGTTTATATTCATCGCTCTGGGACTACTTGGCGTAACGGCAGTCGTCTTGACTAATATCGGTTGGGACACACTGGTCAGCACCGTGCAAACTAACTATGGCGAAGGAGGATTCAATCCGTTTCGCAGAGAAAAACTAGGCTGGCCGTGGGTGCTATTCAACGCATGTGTCGCGGGGGCGATGATGCTCACCTGGCAGACCAATATTCAGAGAATCCTGGCGGCCAAGGATAGCAAGACCGGTCGCAAGATTTATACCCACACGAGTTTTTTCTACGCCTGTCGCTTCATGCTTCCTGGGTTGTGGGGAATCGCAGCGCTATACTCCCTGGGGCCGATCATTGGACCTGAAAGCGCCAATGCGATGCCAAAATTTCTCTACGGAGCCTTAAGCAGTGGCCTCATCGGGCTACTGATTGCGGCCATGCTGGCGGCCGATATGTCAACCGACTCTTCTTATATGCTCACCTGGGGAAGCGTGATCTACAACGACATCCTTGCACCACTGCGACGGCGACAACAATGGTCACAAAAGTTCGGCCTGCTGGTAAATCGGTTCATCATTATCGCAATCGGAATCTTTTTGCTCGTTTATGGATTATGGTACGAGTTGAAGGGGGGAATCTGGGAGTACTTGCGCCTGACGGCGACAATCTATCTCTCCAGCATCACCGCACTGCTCATTGCCTGCTGCTATTGGAAAAGAGCGAACGATTGGGGTGCCTATGCGGCCCTCGCCACCGGGGCAGTTCTGCCGCTTACGTTCCTGACCAGCCAGCAGTTTGAGATTTCAAGCAATTGGGCCGAAACGCGTGGCCTGAATGGTGACGTCGTTGGCGTTGCCACGTTTGTTCTGACGGGGGTGGCCATGGTCGTCGGTTCATTGCTAAAGCCACTGTTTGTTGAAAATGCCAACGTACCAAGGGAGGAATCATGACAACACACTGGTTCTGGTTCGGGCTACTGATCGCGTGCCTGGTCTGGTTTTCGACCATTACCTTGTACGTGGCGATTCGCGGTGCCTTCGACATCCGCGGAATGCTCGGTCGCCTGTCCGACAAACATGACGCTGAAATGAAAGAGCAAGAGAATATGAAAACATGAGTCGCGTGCAATCCGACCGGGTTATACAACTGCTGAGCGACTTGATCGCCTTGCGGACGGTCAATCCAATGGGACGCCCGTACAGCGGCACCAGCCCGGTTGAGCGCCCGGTGATCGAGTACCTGGAGCGGCTCTTCGCCCCCTATAGCGTGGCGATGGTCCGGCAAACGTCTAGCCCCATCCACGAAAGCCTGCTGATTACGGTGCCCGGCCGCGATTCGCTTGCTGGTTGCTTGTTCGAGTCGCACATCGACACGGTCCCGGCTGATGACTGGGCAGACAGGGCGTTTTCGCCACGTATTGACGCTGGCAAAATCTACGGTCGCGGTGCCTGCGACGACAAAGGCTCGCTGGCGGCAATGGTCCTGGCCTTGTTGCAAATCCTGGAATCCAAGGAGCCACCTCCTCAGACCATCTGGCTGTTGGCCGCCGGTGATGAAGAGCATGCACAGACCGGAATTCGGCACTTCATGGCCAACCAACATATTCCAATCTCGCGGGCAATTATTGGCGAGCCGACCGGTTGTATTCCGGTCATTCAACAAAAAGGGGTTATCCGCTGGGACATCACCGTACAGGGGCGTAGTGCACACACATCGCAGGCCGAACAGGGCAACAATGCGATTCTTAGTATGTTGAGAGTCATTCAGGAACTGACCGAGCATGAAGAGGAGTTGCGGCGACGTTACACTAGCCCTTTGATGACTGGGCCTTCGCTGACAGTGACGATGATCCAGGGGGGGCGCACGCGGAACATGGTGCCGGACGAATGCACGGTTGCAGTGGATTTTCGCATCTTGCCGCAGATGGATCGGCAGCAGGCCATTGCGGACGTGCGGCAGCGACTTTCGCAGTTGGAAATTTCGTTGTCTCATAGCGATTTTCAGGTGAATGTACCGGGCATTCAAACATCGCCTGATGCGCCGCTGGTTCAGTCGGCGGTGCAAATATGCAGTAGTATCCTTGGGCGAAACGTCCAACCGGCTGGTGTCCCGTACGGCAGTGACGCCTGTTATCTGCCAGCAGCGACGCCAACGATAGTTCTCGGCCCCGGCAGTATCGATCAGGCACATGCGGTGGATGAGTATGTGGAACTGGAACAGGTCATGGCGGCAACGGAGGTTTATCTGCGGCTAATGCGTGGTGAGTAGGTATGCGCCAATGCAACACGGTCTACAAGATTCACCGCTCGCGGGAGAGGTCGTCGCCCCAGCGACGGGTGAGGGTGGGCAAGAATGCGAGTCGTTGAATTCCGAACCGCTTGGAAGAAAGCAGAACGGCATGGGGACCAACTGCTACATCTTGCAATCGAACATCAGGCAAACGTGATCGCCCCTTCTCAATAACAAATAACAAATCGGATCCGCGGCACGATCTATCAATTGTTATCAGTCGTTAATCATCAATCATTGGGGTGGGGTTGAGCGGCAGTGGCACGTGGCAGTCTTAAGATTTCCCGACCATCGCTTCCAGACGATCAACGGCGTTATTCAACCACGTTCGCAAGCAATCAATCGAGCAGAAATTGATTTCGTATTGTCCGTTTGCCACATCTGGATTCTTTTCCGTCGGAAAATCAATGATGCCGTTGGGAAAGGACATTTTGCCATCTGCATCTAACGTATCGTTGTGCCAACCAAATTGCAGGATCGGATCTGGTGAGCTATCGCGATGCTTGGTATCCGGCACGCCACCGAAATTGAGATAGGCAAATTTTTCGCCGAATACACTGCCGCAAGTTCTGCAGGATGCGATGTGAGGAAGGGACATGCGTTATTTTCCGTTTTCGGGATCTTCGCTGGCGTTCGTCGACTTATCGGTGTCCTGATCTTCCGATGCAGCTAGGCCTTCTCGAATCAGCCATTCATCTAATTCTTCCGGTAGTGGAATTTCGAACGGAAATGGCGGGAGAAAATCCAGCGATACCATTTCATCGTCTTCCGTCTCTTCTTTTTCTTCCTCTGGGAAATCCGTTCCTACGTGGCACTTTGGAAGTTGTTGCCTCAACCAATCGGAACGGGACTTAGAAATAGGAACGTCCATCAACGAAAGTGTTTCCAGATGAGTCAACTTAGGAAACACCTCGAAAACATTGTCATCGATCTTGTTGCTTATCAGGTCGAGATATTGCAAGCCACTGAGTTCTGAAATAGTACGCCAAGCTTCGGAACTTAAGCTGCCGGTTGTTCTAAATGCCAGGCTTGATAGCCCCTTCATTCGCACTAGAGATCGAAATCCCGGATCAGTAATTGGACCTTTTAGAAACAATGTTGTTAGATTTGTTAACTGGCCAATTGTTTTCAATCCCTCGTTCGTAATTGCGTGCCCTGCACTGAGATAACTAAAATGTTGCAAATGCAGAAATTCGTCGTATGCAATTCCGCTACTAGTGGCGGAATTACCCAAAACCAAAGACTCTAGATTCTTCAGTCGACCTAATTGTGCTATCCCATCGTCACTGACCGAGGCGCCCTCAATATTCAACTCCTTTAGCGAATTGATCCTAGCGATGTGACCTAAAGTCTCATCGTCAACTTGCGATGTGTGATCGATTACTAAGTACTCAAGCCGTGGAAAGTTCTTCAATTCTGCAAAACCACGCTTGCTGACGGCAGTCTGCGACAAATCCAGCATTTCAAGATCCCGCAATGAAAGCAGACTCAACAGATCGCTATCGGCGAAGTCTGTGCGAGAAACACTCAGTTTCTTGAGGGAGCTGCATTTGCTGATGATGGGAATCAATCGCTGAACGCCTGTTTGGCGTAATTTGAGCTGAATTTCAATCAAGTTTCCTTGTCGATCCGACCTTGTCAAATCGAGGCAGCCGGCTTGTTGCAATTGAGCAAAGATTTCATTCGCTGCGTCTGGCATTTCGTCCTCGTTGAAATCAGAATGAACAGCAGCACCCAATGGATCAGGCTGATGTGGGTTTTCTATCCCCCACTGGCCCGTGGCACGACTAGGACCGAACACGGAGCATAGGCCAGGATTTTTTCTGACGTACTGCCGAGTAGCATCCGGCTGAGGCGGCTTTTTACGCTTTTGCCGACCACCACCACATCGATCTTCTCACGCGTGATGGCGGCCAAAAGCTGCTCGGTTGGGTTGCCTTCGGCCACAATCGGTGGCGATTGAAAACCGGCCGGCAGTTTCTGCTGATAGGTAGTCAGTTCGGTCACGCTCGTCTGCCGCTCAGACTCATGCTCAGAAACCCAGGCCTGTGTCATCGCTTCGGTATCGGCATCGCGTGCGCGGTCGCGAACCCATTGCGGTAAGTGGCTTGGCAACAACGACTCGATAACCACCATCACCTGGCCCGCAACTCCGGCTGGCCAATTGATATTTTGAAGGATCTCGGACTGCGCGTCGGCATTGGTGGCATCGTAAGCCAATAGCACCTTCAGCGGAGTCTCAGGTGAGAGTGCATGGCCATGTCGCACAACCAGCACCGGAATGGGGGAAGTACGAACCACGGCACTGGAGACACTTCCCAGCAGCATTGTTTCCATTCGTCCTAACCCACGCGCACCGACGACAATCAGATCGGCCCCCCATTGTCCGGCGGCGGCGATCAGTTCATCGGCTGGGCGCTCGGTCCCCACTATCGTATGAGCCTGACTTTGAAAGTGCTCGGGCAGGTGCTTCTTGGCTTCGTCAAAGACGACGTTGGCAATCGCCTCGCAGGCGCGGTTCTGCATGGTCGCATCGTCCGCATCATTGAGCGGCGCATCCCCGCACGAGTGGTACAGTGCGACTTCGTCCGTCGGGAGGAGCAAATGGCCGATTGCCTGGACTGCGGCAAAACTGAACGGGCTGCCATCCACGCCAATGAGAACTTTCATGAGAGATCGATTCCTGACGGTCTACTTTGCAGAATGAACGTGCCCACACGCAACAAGCTGCCGCTGATTCTACCACGGGGAGGGGCTGAAGCCAATTTGTGAACACAGTCGCCTTTCGCTCCGTCGAAAGGGCGCTCTCCCGTTTACGGTCGACAAGAATATAACCGCTTCGCGGTAACCGGTTTTGGGAATACGAACCTAGGGTACGCCGCTGCGCAGCGAACCCTAGGCTTTGGAATGCAACGCCTTCGGCGTACTTGCAAATTAGCGTGATTGCAGTTCAACGCCAACAATGAATCGCACTGGCGGAGCCAGTGGCATACGGCCTATCGCAACAGAATGCCTTGCGTAGTTCCTGGTACGTTCCACGCACCGGACGATTGATTTGCGGGCCGTCCACTGTGATCGTACCGCAATGGTTTGCGAGGTCCAACGGAGTTCGCGGTGCGTTGCACGTCCCCTACTTTGTTAATCCTTGATCAGCTCGCGGACGGTCATGCCGGATGGAATCATCGGCAGCACGTGTTCCTGGTACGGGGTCTCGACATCCAAGAGGAACGGCCCGTCGTAGGCAATCATCTCTTGCAAGGCACCGACCAGTTCCGACTTTTTCTTCACGTAACGAGCACCGCAGCCGAATCCCTTGGCGATTTCGACAAAGTTCGGATACCGCTCGGCCGGAGTGTTACGATTACCCTGCCCAGAGGCCTCTGGATTGCCAATTGGTCCCAGATAGGTGTGCGCACGATTTCCCTTGAAGAAGCGATCTTCCCATTGCACGACCATGCCTAAGTGCTGGTTGTTCAGCAGCAGCACCTTGACCGGCAGATTCTCGCAGAAGCAAGTGGCCAATTCTTGAATGTTCATCAAAAAACTGCCGTCGCCGTCGATATCGACCACTAATTTGTCGGGATAGGCGGCTTTGGCACCCATTGCGGCAGGCAGGCCGAAGCCCATGGTGCCGAGTCCAGAGCTAGAGAGCCAGGTACGCGGGTGCATAAATTTGTAGTACTGAGCGGCCCACATCTGATGCTGGCCGACGCCGACGGTGATGATCGTGTCTTCACCTTTGGTCAAACGGGACAGCTCAGCGATGGCGTGCTGCGGTAGGATCCCCTCGTACGATTGATCGTACTTAAACGGGTCGGCCTTCCTCCATTCGTTGACCTGCTTGATCCACGGCTCAAGTCCCTCCGGTCGCTCGACGATCTTGTTGATCTCTTTCAAGGCGAATCGAACATCGCTGACGATCGGAATATGTGCCTGCTTGTTCTTGTTTAGTTCCGACGGATCGACATCGATATGAACGATGAACGCATGCTTGGCAAACTGCGATTTGTCGCCGGTGACACGGTCGTCAAAGCGAACGCCAAGGGCAATCAGCAGGTCGCATTCATCGACTGCATAGTTGGAATAAACGCTGCCATGCATGCCCAGCATATCGAGAAACAGCGGATCGTCACCGCGCACGGCACCCAGGCCCATGACGGTGGTCGTAACCGGAATGCCGGTCTTTTTGATTAGCGTTCGCAGTTCTTCGCTGGCGTTGGACGAAATGATTCCACCACCGGCATAAATCACCGGTCGCTTCGACTGCTTGATGGCTGCAACGACCTGGGCAATCTGCTCGGGGCGTGCGGTGCGGTTTTCGATCTGGTAGCCCGGCAGATTCATCGGCACGTCAAAATCCGGAACGATCGTGGCCATTTGCACATTCTTTGGCAGATCGACCAGAACCGGGCCGGGACGGCCACTCACCGCGACATGAAACGCCTCGCGCATCACACGGGCAATGTCATTGACATTGGTCACCAGATAATGGTGCTTGGTAATACCACGGCAGACTTCGACGATCGGTGTTTCTTGAAAAGCGTCGGATCCGATGACCGGTGTGCCGACCTGCCCGGTGATGGCAATCAGCGGAATGCTGTCCATCTTGGCATCGCCAATGGCGGTGACCAAGTTCAGCGCGCCCGGCCCGCTGGTCGCCATGCAGACGCCCGGCTTGCCGGTGGTCCGTGCGTAACCGTGAGCGGCAAAGGATCCCCCTTGCTCGTGCCGCGGCAGAATCGTGCGGATTTTGTCCTTATAACGAGTCAGCGCCTGATGGAGCGGCATGCTGGCCCCGCCCGGATAGGCAAAGATTACATCGACGCCGTGGTTGACCAAAGATTGGATCACCACGTCGGCTCCGTTCATCAATTGGTTGGCAGCACGGGGTTTGTCGACAGTCGCCACGGGTATACCTCGTCAGAATTAGGGGGCAAAACTCGCTACAGGCCTTTGGGGCCAAACACTTTAGGATACGCTGTTACTGGCATTATTTCAACCGTTTGAAAACCGCTTTTATCGGTCATTCGGTATAGGAGGTGGAAAATTGGCCCGGTTTTGCAACCTTTTCCCACAGCCGAACAACTGCTACCGGACAGCGTGATGAGCCAGGAGCAGTCGTGGAGGTTCGCCGCCAACGATTTAACCGGCAGCGGCGGAAGAGTCGCAATTCAGAATTCGCGCCGACAATCGGGTAAAAAAGTGGTATGACGTGGGGTATTGATTCTGCGTATTTGCTTGTTGTTTCCAACCGTTTATTCAATTTCAATTGGAGTTCATGATGTCGCAGCCAAGTCATTCCTGTGCCGCAACCGATTTTGGCCTGCTACTCATCCGAGTGATTGTCGCGACCGTGATGGTCTATCACGGAGCCGGAAAACTGTTCCCGGTGTTTGGCGGACCGACGATGGAGAGCAAGGAGGATAAGCCGGGACTGATTGAGAATGTAGAGAAAATGGGGCTTCCAATGCCGAAGGAGATGGCTTATGCCGCAGCCTTTTCTGAGTTCTTCGGTGGAATCTTAGTCGGGCTGGGAGTATTAACGCGGCTGGCGGCGATTCCGATTGCCATTACGATGTTTGTGGCGGCGTTCAAGGTGCATGGTCATGCCTTTTCTCTCAAGGACGGGGGAATGGAGTATGCATTAACAATGGCCGTCATTGCCACCGCACTGATCTTCACCGGTGCCGGTCGAATCTCTTTTGATGGGATCATGGGCGCACGCAGAGGTTCGCGCGTCAATCCGGTTTCTGCGGTGCAGGAGCGCTAAAGACTTTTGCGGGGAGAATGGGTGAACGTGAGTGAGATTCGAGACAAGCCGCCGCAGCCAAGCATGGTAGAGAGTCTTGCGTCGTTCGTTCCACGACACGCTGCAAAATGGATTCCCGCCTTCGCGGGAATGACGGACTCTCTCCCGTCGCTGGAGCTTCGGCTTAGTGTGAGTCAACTCGCTAAAAGCACTGGCAGAGCCAGTGGCACACGCCTCACTGCGGCGAACTACGCATGGCGCGAGCTGTGCGTGGCTTGCAGGTGTGGTTGCGGCACGGGTTCGTGCTTATTGCCAAATGGCACCGTTGAGGCGGGTTCCAGTTGCTTCCCTTTTTGCTTGGCATCGTGACCATGCTTTGAGGAAGAATTGGCTTGCTTCTGCCTCGCCATTTTGCGGCGAATTCCCCAGGCAAAGATCGCTCCGCCGGGACCGGCAAGAACCGCCGGCAACATGACTAGGTTGCCGACCAATGCGATCGTCAACATCGCAATCATCATGATGCCGAAATTGCGAGTCGGCATGAATGGACTGAGCGAGAAGACGGCCAAGCCGATGCCGATCACTCCCCAGCTTTGATACATCGCTCGGGCACAGCCCTTGTAGGCCAGCGATACGGCTTCCTTCCGAGTCATCCCTTCCATGATTCCCTGACGGAACCAGAGCATGAAATGCACTACGTCGTCGACAGTCACACCAAGTGCCACGCAGGGAGCCATGACAAAACCGATATCGATGAACAGTGAGCCGGTACTGTAGTTGGTCAGGAAGTAATGAATCCAGCCCATCGCTCCAAAAACAACGACCGCTGGAAACGCACTTGGTAGCAGCAGCACCATGCCGGCGGACCAGTCGCGACAGACAATCATCATGACAATGACAATCAGTGCAAAGTCGGTTACAAATCCAAGCAGCAGGCCATCGACCAGCGAGTTCTGTGCCTTATAGACCAGCGGAACCACCCCGGTGTATTCGTCACGAATTTCGATCTTGGTCTCGGCTTTTGCGGCTTCCAGGACCGGTCGAACCTGGGCCTGGAGCTCAGCGATGAACTTTGAGTAATCGATATTATTCAAGGCGCTAACACGTGCGCTGATTCGCCACAGTTCCTCGGCCTCGCCTGTCTTTGGGTTGATTTGCTCGCGAAGATAGTCACCACGCATGAATTCATCGCGATGGCGAACCAACTGTTTGTTCAACACGCTATCGCCGATTCTGCCTGCTCCAAACAATGTGGCTGCGGCGGCACCAGCACCACCGGCAGGGGAATCAGGAGATTCCAAGTCGCGAGAGAACGTCACGGTCGACATGGTTCCGCCGACTACCTTGATTCCTTCGACCTTAATTTCTTCAACATTGCGCTGGATCTGTTCGACCATGCGCAGCCGGTCAAGAAAAGTAAGGCCCTCGGTGCCGTCGGTCTTGGGGAGGTGGAGAACGATTTCCATCGGGACCAGTGGTCCTAGCTCTTTTTCCAAAAACGCGTAATCGGCCAGGAGTCGCTCGCGTGGAGAGAGTAACTTCAACAATTGGACAGACGTTTCGCTATAGACCATTCCGTACCCGATGGCACCCATCACTAGCAAGCAGACTGCCGACAAGGCCAGATTGTGCTGGAGTACCCATTGTCCGGCGTTCCACCAAAAACCACCTTCGTGGGATAAGCCGGGATCGTGAGCATGCGGGGCATTATCAGCCGCTGGCCCAACGCCCGACGGCTCTTCGGCCTTGAGTTTCGGTTTCCACAGTTCCAACGCTGCCGGAATTAGGAAGATTAGTAGTGCCCCGCTGACCAGCACACCGACCGACGAATAAAATCCAAATATGCGAATTGGTACCAGTTCGGTGTAGCACAAAGTCAGCAAACCGACCGCCGTCGTGCCGGTGGCCAAGCCAAGCGGAAGTGCCGCGTGTCGCAGGGCATCGCCCGCTGCACCGTCGTAGACTCCCTTTTCCTTGACTACGTCGCGGTAGTAGTTGATCAGGTGAATCGCGCCCGACGTGGTTGCTACGTAAACGAGCGAGGGCATGGTGAACAGGATTGCGTCCACAGGACTGCCGGCCCACCAGACGATGGAGAGACTGAGAATCGAGCTGTAGATACCGGCAAAGATCACGATCGAGACCAGACGCAAATCACGCAGACTGAGCCATGACACGGCAAAGCCGATGATCACCGCAAAACCGGCCAACATATTGAGGCTCTTTTGTCCGGCTTCGTCGATGGCCACGTTATCGACCGGAGGACCGCCCATGTGCAGTACGGCGGCGGGAATGGCACATTCGTTGATCGCCAGTTCGCGCAGTTTTTTGACTGCCAGGGCTTTGTTGGTCAGGGACTCTTCCGTCAGCGTGGCAACGAGGCAGGTCTGCCGCGAGGCAAGATCGGCTTGCAGAGCAGCCTCTTCCTCTTCGGTCATTTCTTCTTCGACATACTCCTCGTCTGAACCAGTCGCTGCAACAGAGCTGGGCGTGGCAGTGCCGGCAGCAGCAGTCGAGCCGGCCACTGGTGCCGCGGCGATTTCCATCTTGGAGGCACCAAACAGCGAACCAGTCAGACGGTCAATAATCTCTTCCCGACTGAGGTTGAGCGGGGCAGACTGCATCTGCTCAACCACTCGCGCACCGGTCAGTACCGATTTGAATAGAGTGGGTCGCTGGCGAACGATCTCGGCGACGGCTGCCTCTTCGTTCCATTTACCAGGAGTTCCGGCCAGATCGGCACTTGGCCAGACCAGCATGCGCTCTTCTTTCTCACCGACTCGGATCCAATCGCTGTAGACGGCATCTTGCCATTGAAATTCGCCGTCCGGGTCGGCCAGCATTCGCTGAGCTTTGCCCAGGTCGTAAGCCTTAAAGGGCTTGCCGTCGCGCGGCTTAACCTCGACGGCGGGGACCATTTTGCCGGCCAAAAACTCTAGCCGCTTATCATTTAGATTGCAGCCGTCCCAACTGACGAGGATGAATTCTTCCCCCTGGAACTTCTTGCGAAACTGTTGATAGACCTGCGTCTCAGGGTACTCGAGAGGAACCCAGTTCTTGACGTCATTCTTGTTGGCCTTCTTGGCGTTGAGTGAACCGACCACCGCGAACGGTAGCAGGAACAAACAAACGGCCATGATATGCAACGAGTATCGAGCGTAGAACGACTTTTTCATGGTTAAAGAGCTTCTGTCAGCACACCTGGAGGATGACCGGCTTGGACAAATAAACCCTTGCTCGGTGACTGCAACTTCCTGTTCGTCGACCCTTCATTGGGTAGTCCAAGCCCGGCTCGCTCATCATCTTGACGACGCGGTGGCCTAAGCTGGAGGATATACCAGTCTAAATTTTCGCGAGAATTCGGTCATCCCCTAAACTTTAATCGTCGCTGCTAGCACGCCGGTTAACACAATCGACTCAAAACTCGATCGAATTCACCTAAGCTGCCAACTGGTTGTGATTTAAGTATCATCTCGCCGCGGATCCCATTGGGACTCTAGGGGATCTGCGAAAGGATGATGGGGTGGGAATTTCTCGAAAAACTGTCGGAATATCTCCGGCTTTTTGCTCGGACACTGTCCCTTACCGTCAATGGAGCCATCTGTGACACAACCACTGTGACACCTCTGTACTCCCTAGCGCAGGCCAGACTGCAATGTTACTTTCATTTGCAACCGACCAGACGCCACCAGAAACAACTTATGAACGACATTTCAATTCAATGCTCAGCTAACCTTGAATTTCTGCACCGAACTGCAACGTTTGCAACGTGTTAACTGATTATTCAAAGCGCAGCCGCACTTGGTGCAGCGGCGGGTTTTGACCTGAAGGGCGCGACGGGTCTTAGGGCGGGTACGGACCATGGACAACAAACTCCTCAAAACGGAAACCAAAACAGGGGGAAATCAGTGAATCTCCCAGTTTCGTTCGGTGATGTGCTTAGGTCAATAGGTGAAATTGGCACGTTTTGCCGCCGCAAGTCCAATACATGCCTAGTTTTTGGGGGAGTTTGACGATCAGAGAACGCTGGCCAGGGACTTCGCGGCAATTCTCTCAAAGGTTTCCTAGAACAATCTCGTTGCAGCACCTAAACTCTCTATAGCAGCGGTAACGTCACAAGAGTAGGTAACCGGACGCTAGCGCGTTTCGGCTGATCGTGTATCTGGGCTTTCGACCCTATCAGCCACTGGGCGCTAGCCCGTGGTTCTTACGGTAGCCGGATACATGGGCTGCCACTGCCGCCTGCTTGAACTAGCCGTAAGTATTGTCCATGCCGCTAATACTAGAAACCGTCGACTCACCCGACGCCGAGCCAGCCGCTCAGGCGGTGCGGCCGTTTCGTGCGGCGGTGCTAAGTGGGCTGGGTGGCCTGTTGGCCCCGCTGCTGACGGTGGTTATTCTGCTCTGGGTCTGGCAAACACTGAAGTACTACGTTCTGGCTCCGGTAACCGAGGTCACGCGTGATGTCGTCGCCGCGCAGTTGGCCGATATCCGCGATGACGTGCCGGCGAATGCCACCGTCGATCCACATGACCCAGACATTTTCACGATTGATGGCGTGGAGTATCAGCGGCTGATTTCCGGCAAGCTGATTCCGTACGAGGTGTACACAACGGCCTCGGCATCGTTTCCCGAAGGTGGCACATCCAAGGGGGCGATCGAACTGTACCGGCGCTGGGTCGAACTGGAATACTTGCGATCCTGGATTGTGATCCCGGTCTTCTTGCTGCTGTTTTTTGTTTTGATGTACATGGTCGGGACATTCTTTGCCGCCGGAGTCGGGCGGTTTTTTTGGTCATTGATGGAAGCCACCAT
>JAWXCH010000423.1:0-2667 GCA_034440595.1 Planctomycetota bacterium
CGGTTCAAGTGCGGGCTTCGCTCATGCTAAGAGCTGCGGCAATGGGCTTCCCTGAGATCGAGCTATAGACGAGCGCCGCAGAGGCCAAGAAAATAACCCCCATGATGATCATAAAACCGTCGTAGCTATCGGTCATGTCTAGGGGCCAGGCCTCGCAATCTAAACGATTCAACAATTAAGGCTCCTCCCAAATTAAGGCTCCTCCCAAAGGCAAGCGTTGGGAGTCGACTGATTTTCTGCGATGCGGTGTGATCGCGCGTGTTGTTTTTTCTCCAGCCATGTTCCGATCTGGTTACCGATACAGATTCGACGGCGGATCTGCCGCCGCCAACGAATAGCTCGTGCTGCGTCCGCCGCCTTGATCTTTGGTAAGAACTCCGCGCTCGACCAGGTCGAGGATGTCGCGCAGCGCTGTATCTTGCGAACATTTCGCGATGGCCGCCCATTTGGATGAGTTCAGTTTGCCTTCGAAGCCGTCCAACAATTTGTTCAGCAGCAAACGCTGGCGCTGGTTAAAGGATTTTTGCCCATGGGTTTCCCAAAAGCGCGCTTTGCCGAGCATTAATCACAGTTCCCTTGGGGAACGATCCCTGAGCATGAAATTTTGGCACGTCGACTTTTAGTATTTCCTTAAAGTAATTTTCGATTCGGCCTCGAATTGCATCGCGCGATTGCCTCAGTGATTCCTTCTTTCCCTGGTAAAGTGCCACCTTTTCGTGGAACGTCTGAAATTCATTGTGCAGGTTAGCCATTTTTTCGTCTTCCATTCCTTTGCTTACTTTTATTTGGGGAGACATCGGACACGAAAATTCATTGCTCTTTTCCTTTGAAAAACTGCTTACGTAAAGTGCCGGTGCCGACAAAATGGGACAATAGTCGAAAGTTCCGTTTCTCGTATCGGATGCGACCGGCAATGATGGCCGGATGAATGCCGAGACGATGCGCTAGTTCCATGACGGCCAGCGGCGTTGGGCTGTTCTTTACCTTGCTCGTATTCCATATGTCATCTGGAATGAGCCCATTCTCGGCCCATTCATCCGCTTCGATTTCTCGCGGATCAGGTCGCGCGGCGTGCACATCGCGAAGACTCAGATCATCGATGAATGCTTCATTGTTAGTCCCGCTCATATGGCGTCCGATATGAGCAAGCTCGTGCAGCAAGCAGAACCAGAAATTATCGAGCCGATCATAGCGTAAGGTCAGTCCAATAACGGGTGTACCGTCGGCGAGTTGAAGCGCGGCACCGTCGAGGTGCGTACGTGGTAAATGCTCAAGATACACGAGATGAATACCGTGATTAGCGAGGAATTCTTGAGCGAGTCGGGGACCGTCTTGCGACCAGCTCAATGTGGCCACTTTCCGCAGAAAAATGAGGTCGACCGTGCCTGGTTTAAAGCTGACAGGCAGCCGATGCGCATTCGCCCTCGCTAACACTGCCCAGCACCAAGCTTTGAGAGAGTATGGGTCAGTTTTTGCGTTGACACGCGCCTGATCATTTTTCCGGAAGAACGCTGCAGGCAAAACATATTCGCCTCCGGCCCGACCAATCAGATCACGCATGATTTCTTCGGCATGGGAGTCAATATTGCGTCGCTTCTCGATCCACCCATGTTTTGCCATTTCTGCCAACGGAAACCTGTGCCACTCGGCACCTTCGAGCGCCGAATGCAATTCACCGCCCGGTTGCTGCAACAGCACGTCAGCGGGGATACCGAGATTGGCGTGTAGCGCCCGCGCCATTTGCATCGTGAGTGGACGCTTGCCTGACAATACCTCGGATACTTTTGCACGGCTGCCCATGAACGGGATGAGATCCCGCGGAGAAAGCCCGGATTGCTCCATGCGAAACCGGATTGCTCCAAGCGGGCTCGGAAATCCCATAGGGACATGCTTTGCCTCGTAAAGTTCGACGAGGTCGGTAAGTACATCGAGTTCTTCACCCTCAGGGGTACCACTCTCGGCATCCATAAGGTCATCAATACGCGCGATAGCGGCCTCGTAATCTGCCTCGCTTCGAATCGCTTGAATATTGCTCATTTCTCACACCTCCTCGACATCAATCTCATCGTATTCTTTATGCGTGCCGACGAAACGCACATAAACCACCCGGTACGGATAATTGATCTTCACAACGAGCCTGTAATCATTCCCTTTGATATTGAACACAACGCGATTCCCTACAAAACTTGCGCTTCCATACTTATCTTTTACCTGTGACGGCTTGGTCCAGTCTTCCTTTTCGACTTCGCGATACCACGCCAAGAGGGGCTCTTCAGCGTCCGGATAGAGCAACCAAAAATCGCGCAGAGTCCTCTTCGCGATGATCCGCATTGCCTAATATAAGATGTTCCCTAAATATAGTCAAGTGCCTACATGTTTTTTGGGAACATATATAAGTATCTAATTTATAAGGTTTTTATAATAATACACGAAGATAGTAAGAACGTGTCGCCGTTGCGGCGAGATTGGAATACGGTGTGGCGACGGATCAAGGCTAGAGGGGCAGGTTTAAACCAATAGTAAGAGGGGACGGGAGTATTTTTTTTGACGCGCGAGACTGGATTGCGATAGATGCGATGATCAATTGCTGCATCAACCTCGCCTATCAACTGGTGGTATCGCGTACCATGTCTTAAACCGGCGCGTCGGTCGGTTAGAGTTGTTTGA
>JAWXCH010000424.1:0-12586 GCA_034440595.1 Planctomycetota bacterium
ATTACTGTTGAATTGTTGATAGTAACGTGCCGAAGCGCCCATCGATTCAAGTTCCGCATTAACTTTACTGCCATCACGCGATTCATAAACTGGCTTTGCGATTGCGTAACCCTTCCCTTGACCACCGAACCCTGACTTCTTGTCTTTTTCCCCACTGGCAGGTTCTCCAAGCTCGAAACGTTCTTTTGCATCAGCAAACTCACCTGCTTTGTCCGCCATATCCTGCCCATACGTCTGCGATGTCAAACTGGCATGCAGTTCCGGTTGTACCACTGGTCGGCGCAGGTAGAGGGGCTGATAGAGATCCATAACAAACGAAATCGGGCGACCACTCACCAGAGTTAGGTTCACGTCGTTCCAATCTTCTTCGGTCGTGTTCTCGACAATGGCCCAACCTTGCAAGAATGGCTTTTCTTTGTCGTCCAGCACCAGCCGGTAGCTGGTCTTCCAGATGGGCGACTCTTGAATGTAACCAACCCGCACAGGGCGTTTTCCTTCACCTAAGAAGTTCAAGCTGACGGTCTTCTTGTCGGTCGCATGCCCCATTGCCAGGGTCTTGAGTGCCTGCGTCAGTTCCTTGTTGAGTCGTTCGTCGCTCAGCTTGATCCGCATCACGCTTTCCAGATTGATACTGCGCAGTCCTTCGTCCGTGAGCAGCGTAATAAAGTCCTGTTCAATGACTTCGTCCTTGCCGACGCGGACTTTACGTTTCTCAATGCCGACAATGGTACCGGTGATGGCGGTCGGTGCTTCGATCTGAATTTGTTCACCCCGAATCTGCTTCAACAGATCGGCCAAGGTCGGATTGGTGGTCAGATCGATGGCAAACGTCTTGAGTGTCCTGGTAATCGGGTCCTTGCTGTCGTAGTTGATGGTGCTGATTCGGCCACCACCCAGGTCTTGCAGGACCATGCTCTTCAGCAAGTCATTCACATCGTCGACTTTGAATTTTAGGTCGACATGCGCATTGCCGGTGATATCACCGCTGTGCTCGTAGAAGCCGACACCTGAGTTGAACAGCACTATCTTCTTCAGCGGCAGATCGCTGGCCTTCTTTTCTTCCTTCTTATCTGCTTTTGCATCGTCGGCAGCGAGCGACCAAGAGGAAACGGCCACGATGGCAACTGCGATGGCAATAGCCAACAGCGAAATTCGACGGGCGGTCGCAAATAGTGATTTGTTCAGCATTGTCTGGTTCCTGATGTTAGAGTCGCTAGCCGAAAATCCGATCGAATGACGGGTCAAGCTACGACAGTATCTGGACGGAGCGAAAAATCTGACCGACTGGTGGCACCTCGTTCGGCGGCCGTAGCGGAGTGCCCGGTGCGTGAGATACCCCTCCCCTCTCAATTAACATACCTTGCACGGGGGCCAAAATCACGCACCAACCGCCAAAAGACGGCGATTTGCCCGTGGAATTAGCTGTCGATCAAGGGTTAGACGACACTGGCTGGCGAAAAGTTCCCCAGGCGGGTTAGCTTTCCAAAGTTGCTGGCTCGGAAATTCGCGGGAACATCGAAAAATGCCGCAAAAAGCAGAGGCATCCAGGTTTTTCATGATTTCCCAAGAATCTTTGTCCCCTGGTCCGGCCCGCTTCCGCTTGTATGGGTAAGCCTGTAACAAACCCCCTCCACTTGAAAGGATCTCAGCCATGAAGACCAACCTCAACAACAAACTCTCCATCACGACCGGTTTGGCAACTTTGGTCCTGGCAGTGGCGGGTTGGATGTCGACCGGCAGTGACGCAACGGTCCTGGTCCGTGACGGCTCCGCTCCTCGGTATCCGACGATTGTCGAACACCTGAACGATGGAAAGGATGGCAACACCGTGCTGGGCCCAGAGAAGTTCGGCGATCCGATTCTAAGCCCCGAGAAGTTCGGTGATCCGATTCTAAGCCCCGAGAAGTTCGGTGATCCGATTCTAAGCCCCGAGAAGTTCGGTGACCCGATCTTGGGAGAGGACAAATTCGGTGATCCGATCCTCAGCACGGTTGGCCTTTAGTCGCCTCCATTCTCCGTGATTTTTATATCCACCGTAGCCTGGCTGCTGCCGCAGTCAGGCTACGGGCGTTAGAATCCACGGTTATGGCACGCCTGTAGACCTGTTGAAACAGTTAGTGGGAACACCTTTATGCAGCGGATTCTATGCCAGCGGCTGGTTCTAGCCTGGGCAAGCAGTTTGTTCCTCTGGTCAATGACTCTTCCGACGGTGGTCTCTGCTGCCTCACCCACGGACGTTTTGATTTACTATGCGAACGAAGCCAGCCCGAACGAGCAGGAAGCGGAGAACTACCGCGTGATGATCGAATGGCTGGAGTCGAGCGGTCTTGAGAAGGGGCTAAAGATTGCGCATGGATTCAAAAACGAAGCCCCGTTGTTTGGTGGCGCTGTAGCGACGGAGCAAAAGGCAATGGAAGAAGGCGCTTTACGTTGCCAGCCGCCGCTGCCGGTAATGGTCTTTACCAACCGATTGGCGCAACAAGGCACCTACCGCGTGTTTCGGCCCGGTCGAGACGAGGCGTTCGTAACATTGCCGATCCAGAAGATCGAGAGCGACAACTACATCATCACCAGCAATCCGCTGTCACAAGCGGTCATACTGGACCGAGCGCTATCCGCCGCAGCGACTCAGTTTGATCCCAAGCAACATCGCTTCGTGTTGATTACCAAGTCGCACGGCGGCAAGGATCTGGCTCTGACTGTGCGTCTGGCGCGCCGGCACGAAGAGATCTCACGCGAGCAGCTAATCGAAGGACTACAGAATCCAACCGCGACGGTTGCACCGGCGGTAGTCGGAACCTCGAAGGAGGAGTACTTCGACTGCCTGCAAAAAGCGGGCGAACAATACGGGATGCAGTTCTCGCTGGTATTTGTCGAGGCCTGCCAAGGGACTTTCGAGTTACCAATGATTCAAAAGCTGCCACAGAATGTAACTCTCCTCTACTCCAGTGGCGACCGATTCTTGCAGTACCAAACGCTGAACTACCCGGAGTTATTCAGCCGCGTATCTAAAACGCGTTCATTTTCGGCAGTTCTGGACGATGAATTGAAGCCGAAGTATCTTGCGCTATATCGCGCGCCGAACACGCCCAGCTACTGGAGCTGGTTAGGATTTGGTGCTGTTGGTATCTGGTTGCTGTGGATGGTCGTCCGCTGGAGGCGGAGCGGGACAACCGCTACAGCTCCCCAAAGCTAGCCGCAGCCAGCCCGGTATAGCAGGCGACTTTCTATCTATCTGGGAGCGGAAGTGACGACTCTCGTACGGGCGGCTACTAGATTCTTGGCCAGAATTCCGTCCGTGCGATGGATAGCCGCGATTTTAATTGCTGTGGCATGGCAAATGCTGTCTGACGTTCACCGCAGAAAAATACTTACGGGAGCGGGAAATAGCACATTCAACGACCATCGAGTCGGTGGTTGCGGTTTAAATTCGACCAACTGTCGTTCCAGTTGCTCGTCGCGAGTTTGGTTATTTGGGGAGTTTATTCGCACAATCAGGCAAATCGAACTCCATGCATGGGCTATGTAGCCAATTCAATGGCGAGAAGTAAATCGATGTTGTGCGAATGCGTTACTGCGGTTCAGAGAATTCACAAGAGGTCACAGGTTTTACCAGGTTTTGTTCCACTTTTTTTCGAGGAATCATGTTATGGCGGACACACGAACAGTTCATACCGAAGACGTTGTCGCAGTCGGCAGCCGCGTGAGTTGGGGAGCGATCCTCGCAGGCTCAGTCATGGCGCTGGCCATTCAAGCTGTGTTGGCTTTGCTCGGCGGAGCAATCGGTCTGTCGCTCAGCGACGACATTTCTGCCGGTACCTTCGGTACGTCGGCAAGCATTTGGATTGTCGCTTCGTTGATCGTCTCGCTGATGGTCGGTGGCTACATCACCAGCCAATGCACTGTCGGCGAAAACCACGGTGAAGCGGTCGTGCACGGGATCATCATGTGGGGAATTACGCTCGCTCTAATGGTCTGGATGACTGCCACCGGGGTCAAAGCCGGTTTCAACTCCGTGATGACCGTCGCCACGATCGGCAACGAAACGATGGAGGCCAGCGGGCAAGGGTGGAAAACCCTGGCACTCCGCGCAGGGGTAAGCGAAGCGGATATTCAGGCGATTCAAAACCGCGCTACCGCAGCACCTGCTGGTGACACGACTGCGGCAACTGGCACCCCCGACAATGCTACCGTTCCAGTGGCCACGGACGAAGTCAAAGACAAAGCAATGAAAGCGAGCTGGATCACGCTCTTTACCGTCATGCTGTCAATGGCCGCCGCCGCAATCGGTGCCTACCTGGGCGCGGGCACTCGCTTGAAACTAGTCGGGGTTGCAGGGCGTGGACCAGTCGCCGTACGGGCGTAGTATTCTCGCATGCCTTAGGCATTAATCGTCAAACCAAGGCCGGATCGACCGCGCCGTTCGCTGGCAAAAATGCCGAGCGAACGGCCGGTTGATACCGGCCTTGATTTTTTTCAGCCATCAATCGTTACTATTTAGCCCCGCTTCATCAGCAGAACCACGCCGGTCGCAATCGCGAGAATCGCGAGCAGGTCACCTTCATTTGCAAAATTAACTCCAAGAAACGGTGCCGTCAGTACCCCGAACAGAATCAGCCAGACCGCCAACAAGATCATTCCGAGATTGGCAGGCACTTTCATAAAACGCTCCCGTGTGTGTGGTGGAGTAGTGAAGTGCTTGATAGTATCCGACCGAAAGGACTTTCGACTATAGAAGGTTTGTCGCAAGACAAAACAAACGGTCCCCCTAACCTCCTTGGAGCTATTCTGCGATGATGTCTATGCTCTACGCATGTATGTCGTGGGCACTTGCAAACAAATTGGTTTATCTCTGGCCTGAGCTGAGCAAGTGATTGAGGCCCAACAACTCATGACACCTCCCTTAATCGGCATCACCGTCGACAATCGTGATGGCAGCAGTAATCACGTCAACGGTGAGAAATACGAGAGCAATCTGGCCTACAGCCGAGCTGTTGCCGCAGCCGGCGGCCTGCCGCTGCTTTTGCCGCAAGAAGCCGAGCTGGCGGCGTACTATGTGAACCTGTGCGATGGCCTGCTGCTGACCGGGGGGAGCGATGTTCGCATGGAGGAGTTTGGCGTGCCCGCACATCCGGAGTCGCGTTGCATGACGCCGCGTCGGCAGAAATTTGAACTGGCACTGCTCGAGGCACTGGCCAGCAAGCCGCGCCAGCCGACACTCGGGATTTGCCTGGGGATGCAACTGATGGCACTCCACGCCGATGGCAAGCTGCATCAGCACCTACCCGATCTGTTGACAGATGCAGAAGCCGTACATCAAAACAACCACCGCCACAGCGTCATTCTGCAAACTTCAGCTTCAGTGATGTTGAATGCGCCAAATGGCAAAGAAACGCTCTCCACACAGTCGCTGGAAGTTGAAACGGTCGTCTCGTCGCATCACCAGGGAGTCACCGACGCCGGCCGGCTGAGAGTGGTCGCTACTGCGCCAGATGGCCTGATTGAAGCGATCGACGATCCCAAACGGCCCTATTATCTGGGAGTGCAGTGGCATCCAGAGCGCGGCGAGGGGCTGCTTAATGTGGATCTCATCCAACGATTCGTCGAGAGTTGCGCTTATTTAAGAGAATAGCAGGCTCTATTTCAGAATCGTTCGATTGGTGAGGCATTTTAGCGGTACAATGCCGACGGCGGATAATTTGATTCACAGCAAGACAGTTATTGCCTTTCGGGCATCGTCGGCTGTGCTCCATTTAATCCCGGTCTCCGGCGAAGGCGAGCATTATTTCTCCAACTTACATCAAGGTGGGCTACGAACTAGTTTACGACTGCCCGCAACCTACGCCGATGATGTTGATGCTCAACATCCACTATAGTCACGCTCAAGATATCATCCAACCAGATCTTCTGGTGACCAACCCGGCGGTGATGATCACTCCTTACCGCGACGGCTTTGGCAATTGGTGTAGTCGGCTGGAGGCACCTGCCGGTCAGACCAAAATCAGCACCTCGGCCATTGTTCGCTCGTCCGGCATTCCTGACCAATTCGTCGTCAACGCTCGGCAGCACCCTGTCTGGGAACTGCCTGCTGATTCGCTGGTCTACCTGTTGCCCAGTCGCTACTGCGAGACGGATCTGCTGGCTGAGATTGCCTGGTCCCATTTTTCTCAGACTCCGCCGGGCTATGCTCGCGTGCAAGCCATCTGCAACTTTGTCAACGCGCATATTCGGTTCGATCACAATCACGCCAGACCCACTCGCACGGCCTTGGAGGCCTATAACGAGCGCGTCGGCGTCTGCCGAGACTATGCTCACTTGGCGATTGCCATGTGCCGCTGCCTGAATATTCCGGCACGTTATTGCACCGGATACCTCAGCGATATTGGCGAGACCCCGCCCTTTTGCGCGATGGATTTTGCGGGCTGGTTCGAGGCGTATATTGGTGGCCGTTGGCAAATGTTTGATCCGCGAAATAACACCCAAAGAATTGGCCGAGTGCTCATTGCTCGCGGGCGTGATGCGGTGGACGTGGCGATCAGCACGACGTTTGGTCCCAATACACTGACAAGTTTCAAAGTAATCTGCGACGAGGTTCCCAAACCCAACTGAGAATCATTTCACCGAGCCACCAGTCTGCGTGACGCAGCAATGCCGATCGCAGCGAGGCCCAGCAGCAACAGCGTTCCTGGCTCTGGAACCGGTGTGATTGGTGGCTGGGGCAAGGTTTGATGCCGAAAGGCACTCTACGGCACAGTTGAGCCGAAAAGGGACGGAACGCCGGTCAACTTGCAATGCAAGGCCGTTGCTTCGATAATGCACTCCCCTGCTTCAATCCATGCATTACCGAAACAATCAACCGGATCGCTGTTCAAGCCTTGAGAAACTACCCATGAACCTACTTATCCACCTTGGCGGTGTTCTGACACGCGGCATGGCCATTTGGTGTTTGTTGGTCATTGGCGATTTTTCGGTTGCACAGTCGGCAGTCGCTGCACCGCAGACGGAAGCGCCTGTAAAGCAGAAACCGGCTGCGGCGAAACCCGCGAATAAACCGCGCAATCCGGCCTACATCGACCCTGCCAAGGTGGCCGATCCCGACTTTGCCCTCCAAGGAGAATACAGCGGCACGATCAAGCACGATCCGCCCGTGAAAGTTGGCGTGCAAGTTGTTTCGCTCGGCAAGGGGAAATTCCAAGCCGCGGGGTACAGCGGCGGCCTGCCGGGTGACGGTGCCAAGGATGCGGAGCCGCATCGTGTCTCGACCGGTGAATTGAAGGATGGTGCCGTTCGTTTTGACCATGACGACAGCTACGCGATTCTGAAGGATGGACAGATTAGCGTATTTGACTCGGCTGGCGGAAAGCTTGGCACGCTAAAGAAAGTAGAGCGAACCAGCCCGACAATGGGGGCCAAACCACCGGCGGTTGCCGTCGTACTATTTGATGGCAAGGATGTGGCGGCGTGGAAAGATGGAAAAATAACCGACGATGGCCTGTTGGCCGATGGTGCGACTAGCAAGAAGTTATTTGGCAAGCAGAAGCTCCATTTGGAATTTCGGCTGCCGTATCAACCGCTCGACGCATTGCAAGGTCGCGGCAACAGCGGCGTCTATCTGCAAAGCCGTTACGAGGTGCAAGTTTTGGACTCGTTCGGCCAAAAACCGCAAAGCAAAGAATGTGGTGGGGTGTATGGTATCCAGGCACCGCTCGTGAACATGTGCTATCCGCCACTGGTTTGGCAGACCTACGATATTGACTACACTCCCCCAGAGTTTAAGGACGGAGTAAAACTGCATAACGCACGCATTACTGTCCACCACAACGGCGTGCTGATTCAAAAGGATGTCGAGATTCCGCGCATCACACAGTCTGCCCCGGTCAAGTTTGACGATGGTAAACCAGGGCCACTCTACTTGCAGGATCACGGCAATCCGGTCCGGTACCGAAACATCTGGATTGTCGAAAGCGAGTGATTCCTTTGACCGATCGCGCGGAGACGTTGCCAGATATTGTTGCCGCTAGTTGCAGCGCGGCCTGCGATGACCTGCAGGTCCAGCGGATAACAACAAGTGCTGGGGTGCAGATCGACTCAATCGATACTTCGTGCACCGCTGCTGGTGAGCTGCTGGGTCTTCCGCCACGAGCGATCCCTTGCCGCATTGATGGAAAAGAAGTCTCACAGACAGATGCCATCGCTGCGGCACTGAAGCTTCTAAAGAGTTCACAAGCGCCACTGATCTACGGCCTGCGATATTCGACCGCCGAAGCACAAGGAGTGGCTGTCTCGTTGGGCGAGCGCCTCGGTGCCACAATCGACACCGCCGCCAGCAACCACATCGGCGCACGCGGAACGGCGATCCAAACAGTTGGCACGTCAGGGTGTACCTACGGTGAGCTGCGCGACCGCGCGGACTGCATCCTATTCTGGCAAGCAGACCCAGCAGCCACGCACGACTGCTTTTGGCGACGCTTTGTTGAGGGAGGCGCGAATCAGTCGTCCGCCGTTCGACTTGCGGTCGGCAGCGGCGAGAGTTCCATTGCCGAAGCGGCTGATCTGTTCGTTCCACTCGCCAGCGAAAATAGTTACGCCGCACTATCGGTGCTGCGCGCCTTACTCAATGGCGCAACGCTCGACCCGCAGAGTGTGTTCAAGTCAACCAATATGCCACTATCCAGTTGGCAGAAGTTGCTAGCGCGATTGAAGGAGTCACAGTACGGTGTTGTTTTATACGATCCTTCCGCTCTATCTCCACATGTTGCCACAGTGCTCCACGCGCTGACCATCGACCTTTGCGCACACACAAGGTTTAGCTCTCTATCGCTGCCAAAGGCCGGCAATCTGGCCGGTGCCAGCGCCGTACTCACCTGGCGAACTGGCTTTCCCGGCGCGGTCAACTTTGCCACGGGCTACCCACGCTACTCACCATGCGAATGGAGCGCACAGCAGCTCATCGCACGCGGTGAAGCTGATCTGCTGGTGCTCATTGGCGATGATTTATCCGGGCTCGGCCCAGTTGCTGAGCAGGCTAGCCGTTTACCACGCATTGAAATCGGCGTACCAACTAGTTCGATTAACCCGGAGAATACTCCAGCCTATTCAACTGCGAATTTGATCCAGATCCCAACCGCGTCGTACCTCACCGGGACCGACGGCACCGTCTTTCGCGGCGATGGAGTCCCCCTGCCGCTCCGTGCAATTCAGAGTTCGCCATTTCCAGATTTGCAGTCCATCCTGCAAGAGTTGCTTGATGGCCTTGCCGAAAAGGAGCAACGATGACTGAAATGCTCCGTATTGCCGGCGGCACGATCTACGACCCGGCCAACAACATTGACGGCGAGGTGCGCGATCTCTGGATTCGCGATGGTCGGATCGTGGCGGTGACCTTATCCGATGCAGCGGTCAAGCCCAAGAAAGAAGCCAAGCTCCCCTTCACAGCTACTCGTACCATCAACGCCACCGGCCTCGTCATTCTGCCCGGCGGAATCGATATGCATTGCCATATTGCCGGGCCAAAGGTCAACGCTGGCCGGCAAATGTCCCCCGAAGATCGTCGGACAGACCCAACTTGGGACAATCTCGGGCGCAACGTACCGACAACACACATCACCGGGTACAAGTACGCCGGCCTCGGCTACACCACGGCATTCGACGCGGCAATCTCGCCCCTCTCGGCGCGACAGGCGCACCTGGAGTTTGCTGACACCCCGTGCATCGATAGCGGTTGCTATCTGCTGGTGGCCGATCATCAGTATCTATTGGAAGCCGTTCGCGACAATCGTGCGGATCGCGTGAAGACCTTTCTGGCCTGGCTACTCGGTGCGGCGCGTGGATATGCGCCAAAGCTCGTGAACCCAGGTGGCATCGAAACTTGGAAACGCTCACGCAGTGGCTCACCGCTCGATCTGGATGCAATCGTCGATGGTTACAGCATCACGCCGCGACAGATCATCAGCGCCATTGCCGATGCGACGAGCGAACTGCAACTGCCGCACCCGATGCATATTCATTGCAACAATCTCGGCTTGCCAGGAAATTGGACCACGACACTGGAGACAATGAAACTGCTAGCCGGGCGAAAGGCACATCTTACTCACATCCAGTTTCACAGCTACGCCGGAGGGGACGCGGATGAAGGAACATTTGGCTCGCGGGTTGAGCCGCTGGTCAGTTACTTCAACGAGCACTCGAATCTGAGTATTGATGTGGGCCAGATCTTGTTTGGCCCCACGACCAGCATGACCGGCGACAGCGCCGTTGGTTACTATCTCAGCCGTCTGTATAAGACGCGCTGGTACAGCCACGATGTCGAAGTTGAGTCGGGCTGTGGCGTTTCGCCGATTGAATACAAACAGAAAAGTGTGGTCCACGCCTGGCAATGGGCTATCGGTCTGGAGTGGTTTCTGTTGGCGGCCGATCCGTGGCGCGTGGCGCTTTCGACCGATCACCCCAACGGTGGGTCGTTTACGAGTTACCCGCGAATCATTCGCCTGCTGATGGATGCGGGCTACCGTCGCGAAATGCTCGCACACTTGCCGCGACAGGTCCGCGAGCAAAGTTTACTGCGAACGATCGATCGCGAGTACACTCTGCGCGAGATAGCAATCATTACCCGTGCCGCACCGGCACGATTACTCGGCCTGACGGACAAGGGGCATTTAGGAGTCGGTGCCGAAGCGGACATCACTATCTATACACCAGACGCCGACCGCGAATTGATGTTCCAACTCCCGCGATACGTGCTCAAGAGCGGTGTGCTGCTGATCGACAACTATGAGCGGCAGACCCCGGTCGCTGGAAAACAACTCTGGCTGACGCCGCAATACGACACCGATGAACGCCAGCACATCACGGACTGGATGGACCGGCACTACACGATCCGTGCCAAAAATTATGCGTTTGCGGAGGAGGAAAAGTAGCAATGATCTTAATAGAGGGAACTGGTTAAGCTGACCACGCGGCCTGAAGTTTCAAATTAAAGGCGAAATCTCTATTCGCGTTCGTTCTGCGAGCTTGGCCCGATACTCCTTTCGGACGGCCTTGTTGATATTATCGCTTTTCATTTCTCGCTTGTTGTTCTTATATGCCCGAAGTTCTGTGTGTCCGTAGTTGTTTTCTAATGGATCATGCTCAACAGTGAACGAGAAAATTAGCCCCCCTGTCGATACTCCATGAGTCGGAACATCCTGCACATCGACACTTGCCACGCCCCAGTAAATCAGTTTGGGCGATGAAGTGTCGTCAATTGGCAGTAACACATCATATCGTTTGCTAAACTTCTCACGATTGACAGACTGATCCGGCGCCCGGACGTGTGCCAGCCTGATTCGACCGTTTTGGTCTATCCATTCCGCTTTGCAGCGGAAAAAGAGCTTCTCATTGGACTGGAAGTCGTCGTCGAGACCTCGGTCGTCGCGAATCATCCGGCGCGGAACGAGACCCCCACGACAATAAGCCAAGCGAAATAAACGGTACCAGATCAGCCGAATCCACTGCCTGACTATCAACAGATCCATCGGTGCCCTGCCCCTAGCGATTTAAGAATGCTCTAATTCTTTCAATCGCAGTTCGAAGTCCGGCAAGGGTAGATTCGACTTCCCACGCTTTTGCTGGATCGGCTGGGGATGAATTCACTGCGAACAATTCTTCAGAATTAAAACTTTCGATATCTCCATAACGATCGCCATTGAGCCACGATATACAGACACCTCCTTCGACCGATGCATCTATGCTTATAGGTTCAAAGCCCATTTCTGCCGCAACATAAAGCACAATACGCGCAGTGCGAATCGATTGGAGATTTGGAGCATCCGCTCCGTAGCTATCCCAATCATCTTCCAGGAGTTTGAGTTTGTCGAGCGCCTTATTTGCCTGCTCATGCCACATGAGAGGCAACAAAATTGCGACGTCGTCTTTTTCGACCAGACTGCTCACAGCGTACTCAGATAAATTTGGCTCATTGCGACTCACACGTCTGAACCGCGATTTCCGTGAACTAATCTCAGCTAGCGAAAACGAATACGTGATAGTTGTACCGTCCGCAAACTCGCTTTCGCAATCATCGCTCCGGCGCGATGCCATGTTGCGAGAAAATACAGTCGTGTCAGTTAGCATATTATTGGGTCCTGCTCCAGACAGCGTGCATTTTTTCAGAAGTAAAATCGGTAAAACCGCGAACAATCCATTCTCGCCCCATATCAATCCACTCGAACACCGATTTATCATCAGACGCCCCAGGGTAGCCGCGGGCGGTTAGTTCCAAGTGTATAAGTTCAATAGCATCCTCTCTCCTGATGGCGGGTGAGGCAGAAATACGCAGGCGTCCCTTCTTGTCAGGTAGCATGTAGCGGACATTCAAAGTGACAGACTCGGGGACGGGCAAGAATCGGCCGGACGTGCGACCAGACCATCCTGAGAACACGTCTGGCAGATCTGCAAGTGACTTCCAGCCTTTGCCAATCTCGAGATGATTGACGTATGTGACCTCGCACTGAGTAATAGCGGGCATCCCCAGTTCATGGCGTTGAAGGAATTGGCGAAACCTCTCCCATTCGCGCATGACAGCAGGGCGAATGCTCTCGTTATAATG
>JAWXCH010000425.1:0-4114 GCA_034440595.1 Planctomycetota bacterium
AGCCAGGAGCCAACAATGACACCACCTGCCCACACTATTAGCAATGTGTATAGACTTCGCCTGGACATCAATTGGACACACTTCCGCCAAAGTGATTGAAAAACAATCGCAGGCACTACCCCACTCAATGCCTACGCAGATATCCAACAATAGGACACCTCGGATGCGCAGCAAATGATATTGCCGATTGTGCAACTTAGATCGTCGCGACCGGGAAATTTTGCGGTATTCCCATAGCATCGTTTTAAAACGCTAGTTCCAATTGCATCGATCGTTGCGATCGTAGACAGGCCGGAACGGGGAAAATCCTATGAGTACGAGCGGTTTGACGCTCGTTGGCCAGAACTTTGCACGAAAACAAGCAGAGAATGTTCAGATTTCGTGAGGCTCAAGCACCCCGACGATGCGACCGTCGCTGAGCGAGGTGGCTTGTATGTCGACAAATTGCCGCCGTTGCTCGATGCTAGCCGGCAGCTCGACAGTGGCGTACCGGCAGGCGGTCCCCAGCATCTGGCCAGGGCGATCAGCAACGGGAGATTCAACCAGCACCCGCAGCCGCTGACCTAGCAGCGACTGGAAGTAGCGGTCCCGCAAAGTGACATCAAGCGATTTCAATCTGTCGGCGCGATCCTGCTTGACTTGCGGGTCGATTTGATCTGGCATCGTGGCTGCGGGCGTACCGCGGCGCGCACTGAACGAAAACACATGGATCTTGGAAAAGCCCACCTGCTCCGCCAGATCGCAGGTCTGCTGAAAGTCCACTTCGGTCTCACCGGGAAAACCGACAATGATATCCGTCGTAATTGCCGGGTTATCCAGCGACTGCTGAAACAGCCGACAGCGATCCAGGTAGCGCTGCGCCCCCCAACGGCGACGCATCCGTCGCAGTACGGCGTCCGAACCGCTTTGCAGCGAGATATGCAAATGCGGACAAATCTTGTTGGGGTGTTCTGCCATCACGGCAATCAGTTCACGTGTGACCTCGGTCGCTTCAATGCTGGAAAGCCGCACGCGAAAGTCCCCCTCAATCTGCACAATGCGCTGTAGCAAATGCGACAAGCGAGTCCACTCAATCTTGGGCCGCCCGCGATTCCACTCCACCCCATAGTGCCCCAGGTGAATGCCTGTGAGTACCATCTCGCGATAGCCGTTGGCATAGAGCCGCGCGATCTCGTCGACGATGGCATCGGGTGGACGGCTAGCCAGATGTGGCCGCACCTGCGGGATGATGCAAAAGCTGCAATTCAACATGCAGCCATCCTGCACTTTGACATAGGCGCGCTGATGGTTGGCAAATGTCGAAATCCCGGTCGGCAAATCGACCACGCCAAACCGCCCGAGCAGATCGGGCAGCTCGCGCTTATCGGTGATGACTTCGGCCACCGAAGGGAGTGAGGCCACCTCTTCTGGAGCGCGTGTCGCATAGCAACCCATCACGATGATTCGTGTGCCCGGATTGCGCTTGGCCATCTGGCGGATGGTCTGGCGGCTCTTGGCATCTCCTTCACCGGTGACGGTGCAGGTGTTGACGATGCACAGATCGGCATGCTCATCCGGCATTGCGTCGCGAAAACCGACCGCCGTCAGACCCTGGCGAACAAACTCGGTTTCGTATTGATTGACTTTGCAGCCTAGCGTAGCGGTACGGAGAGTCGGCATGAGATACAAGCTTTCGCCAGGCAGCAATTTTCAGAATTAGAAAAACAAGGCTCAGCACATCTCGGGTTCAATCGTGGACCACATCGAGCCTTTGCAATTTTGCACGCCGTCATCCTTGCCGTATGAATGGATCTGCTCGCGCTTGAATTCGGCGTGCTCGCGCGTGGTGGTCATGACGATAGCCTTACCGCGCAGGTCCACTTCCGCGGCGATCAACAGACCTTTTTCTGGCGGGTGGCCAAACAGTTTGCGCATCATTAAGACGACGTAATCGTAGGTATGAAAATCGTCATTCCACAGAAGGACGTGATACCTTGGCTGGCGCTTCGGTTTCTGGCGTGTGTCCTCGCGTGTCTGGCGGATGGTTTCCACTTCTGGCTCGGCGACGGCTGCACCATGCTCCTCGCTCATGACAAATCCCTCGTGTCCTTGTCTTTCTGATCCTTGCCAAACTAGGTTGATCGTTTATGCTTACTGTCCGATCATTATATCTACAAAACCGGTGCCGTGGCCATCAGAATCACCGGTTGTTCGCGTGGTTTTTTTGTTTCCCATTTTGCCAGACTGATTTTGATAGCGTAATTTCTCATGCCCACGCTCGACGAGTACCTGCAATCCAACCGGCAGCGGTTTGAAGAAGACCTCTGCGACTTTTTGCGAATTCCCAGCGTCAGCGCGGACAGTCGCCACAAGCCGGATGTCCGCCGCGCCGCAGAATGGGTGGTTGCACAGTTCAAATCGCTCGGTTTCTCGGTCGAGTTGATTGAGACAGCAGGCCACCCGTTGGTCCTGGCCAAATCGCCAACAGTCCCCGGCGCGCCAACTGCCTTGGTATATGGACATTACGACGTGCAGCCCCCTGAGCCGCTGCATGAGTGGAAGAGTCCCCCGTTCGAGCCGACACGCCGCGACGGCAATATCTATGCGCGCGGCGCGACCGACGACAAGGGGCAAATGATAACGCATCTCAAGAGCGCCGAGGCCTGGATTAAGACGGAGGGCGCGCTGCCGATCAATCTGACCTATCTGATCGAAGGGGAAGAGGAGGTCGGTAGCAAAAACCTGTACACCTTTATCGATCAGCACAAGGACCGTCTGGCTTGTGATGTGGTCGTTATCAGCGATACCAGTCAGTTTGGTCCAGGGCAACCGGCCATTACCTACGGCCTGAAGGGACTTGCCTATTTTGAAGTTAAGCTGCAAGGGCCAAAACAGGACCTGCATTCGGGAACCTTTGGTGGGGCGGTGACCAACCCGGCCAATGCGCTGGTTCGGATGCTAGCAGCGCTACGCGACGACGATGGCCGCGTACTCTTACCAGGGTTTTATGACGATGTGGTCCCCCTGAGCGATCGCGAACGTGAGCAGTTTGCCGCGCTGGCCTTTAATGAGGCGGCCTTCATGCAGCAGCTTGGGGTCGATGCCGTCACCGGCGAAAAGGGTTACACCACGCTGGAGCGTCGCTGGGCACGCCCCACCTGCGATATCAACGGGCTCACCAGCGGCTACCAAGGGGAAGGGGCCAAAACGGTTCTGCCGGCCTCGGCCAGTGCCAAGTTCAGTTTTCGACTGGTACCGAACCAGGATCCGGCCAAGATCACAGCCGAGTTGAAAATGCTGCTCGCCAGGCATTTACCCGCCGGGCTGAAGATGGAGATCGAGCAATTTGGCGGCTCGCCAGGGGTGCTGGTCTCGCTGGATAGTCCCTACATGGCCGCGGCAGTGAAGGCCATCGAGTACAGCTTTGGAAAGAAGCCGGTCTTTATCCGCGAAGGGGGTTCGATTCCGGTCGTGACCACCTTCAGCCAACAACTGGGTGTCGATACGCTGTTACTCGGCTGGGGACTGGACGATGATAACACGCACAGCCCGAACGAGAAGTTCAACCTAGACGACTACCACCGCGGCATTCGCGCCAGTGCGCGGTTGTGGCAAGAATTAGCGAGCGTGAAGCGATAGTCTGTTGCCTTTCACTCCGTGAAAGAGCACCTTGTACCGCCGCTCAATCGGTTTTTCGCATATAGTTCGATTCAACGACACTCTTTCGCGGAGCGAAAGGCGACTGTATTCCCTTTTTGATAAACACGCAATCATGCTGGACCGAAAATTCGTTGTAGAGAATGCCGAACTGGTGGCCGAGAATTGCCGCCGCCGCAACAGCCCCGCCGATATCGAACGGCTGCTCGGTCTGGAGCAAGCGCGCAAGGCGAACCAAGCTATGGTTGACGACCTGAATCGTCGCGCCAACGAAGTCAGCAAGAGCATCGGCAAGGCGACCGACGCCGCCGATCGCGAAGCGCGCAAGGAAGAAGGGCGCAGGCTTCGCGATGAGTGTACGAGGGCACAGGCCGAACTGGAGACCATCACCGCCGAGAGTGATGCCATTCTGCGCACGATTCCAAACATGTCCCACCCCGACGCCCCGATCGGCAGCGACGATCAGGCGAACCTCGAA
>JAWXCH010000426.1:0-9533 GCA_034440595.1 Planctomycetota bacterium
ACTGGCCGCAAGGAGCACGCAGCATCTACTTTCGCGATCCAGACGGGCACCTGTTGGAACTACTGACACCCGGGTTCTGGTCGATTTATTAGCAGCAGCGGCGACCGCGCTGTTACGCAGGTGCCCTGTTACGCAGGTGCCCTGTTACGCAGGTGCCCTGTTACGCAGGCAGTTTATAGATCAGCACCAGCGCACCGATCAAAATCACCAGCATCAGCAGTGCATCTGGTTCACCGATCCACTTTCGCTTCTCGACGCGATAAAGCTGACCAAGCGTAGCAACCGCTGTGGCCAGAATGACCGCCAATGCGGTGATCGAATGCAATGGGGAGATATCCCGAAACAGCGACCCCTCATGGATCGCATCCAACGGCACAAACAAGATCATATTGCACACGTTGCTACCAAAGATATTGCCAATCACCAGGTCCACTGCTTTCATTCGCATGGCCGTGATCGAGGCCACCAACTCGGGCAACGACGTGCAGAGCGCCACCAGCGTCGTCCCGACGAAACTCTTTCCCAAACCAGACAGCTCGGCCAGCTTGCCGGCGGTCTCGGCAAGCATCGGCCCGACAAAGACGATCACCGCCGTGGCCACCGCAAAAATAGCCACCGGTTTCCACAGCGGCGGGTGCGCTGCGTGGGACTCTACCATCGCTGGATCAAGAGTATTCGCCGCCTCAACCGCCGCCTGTGCCGAGATGCGTTGATCGAGAAAAATCATCCGCACACCCAGCAGATACGCCACCAGAATTCCCCACGACCAGACACCGATTCCAAAGAACGATCCCTCTGGCAAACTATGCGCCGCCAGAATCCCCATGCCGGCGATCGCCGTCAAGGCAATGCTCAGCGTTCCCGACAGTGCATGGGCAGCCGCCTCGCGCGAGAGCATTTTCTTTCCGCTCCGATACAACAGATCCAGTACCGCCAGAATCAGCAGATTCATCAGACAGCTACCCAGCAGGTCGCCAGCGGCCAGATCCGCCATGCCCATTCGCACGGCCGAAATATCCACCGTCAGTTCCGGCAGCGAAGTCGCAGCGGCCAGCAGCACACTGCCAACCACCAGTCGCCCTAGCCCGGTGATCTCGGCAATTTGATCAGCCGACCGGGCGAGAAAAGTCCCGGCCAGCGCAACCACCGCCGCCAGGCCTAGAAATGTGAGTGAAACGGTGAGCATGAACGGGCAACCTTTCTGCAATACGGCGAACGGCAAATCTGCCGGTGAAGCAAGTTGAAATCATACTATATGCGAATCGCCGGATGAATTGGCCATAGTTTTTCGGCACCGGCTCCTTCCCATTGTCCAAACCGAAATTGCGTCAGGCACTACGAAATTTCCGATTCGATTTATGGGGCCTTTTCGCCCGCTTCTTTTTTCAGCGCGGTCAAGCTATTCAAAATTGGCTGTAGCAGTTTACTGTCTTTCTCCCAGCGTGTTGCGGGAGCAGTGATCGTTGCCAGGATAATATTGCCGTCCGCTTTGATTGCTTTCATATGGCAACGCATCTCGTACTCCTTTTCATTGACCTTCAGTGTGTAAGCCAGTTCACAATAATAGGCTCCCTCTTTGGCCTTAGAATGGAGCAAGGTGAAATTCGATTTCTTCACGTCTTTCTCTGATAATTCGGCATACTCTTGCAAAGTACCCGGAAAGGTTTGGTACTGGATGCCGATATTGCTGGCAAAGCCATCTTCGGCTGGGAGGAGCATCCGCAGGCTCTCATAAATTGGGGTGTCTTTCGGCGGAGTAATATCCAAGACGTCGATCGAGAAGCCAAGATTTGAGAAGACCGCCGGGCGTGGCTCTTCGGCCCGTGCGCTTTGAGCAACGACCAATGATAATATCGCAACGAAGACTGACGTCCATTTGAACGAGGCGGCATTACCCAATTTTTCAAAATCCTGACACATGCTATTCCCTCCCAGGTAGGCTGATTTCAATGACTCGCGGAAACTTTATCCGCTCGCGAGTGGTACTTACAATATCTGAACAATCGAAGGTTTGCGATCCTGACGCCAAATTGCTGCATTATTCCATCGTAAGTTTACTAAAAATTCACGAAAAGCGGGCCAGGTTTAGCGAAAAATGGTTGCCCACCCCGGTGCCAACTCATTACGATCAGCGTGTCGGCGGCACTCGGGGAGTTCTGAATCGAGCGGATTGCCGACACTCCGCGGGGCGATGCACCTAATGCAGCGCTCCGCAGGACAGTTTGAAATATCGAGGGCAGTTCTAGGAACATAATGTCATACGTGAAGAGAGAGTAAGCTCATGTTGTGTAATAATTGGAAGCCAACCGCTATGAAGGTCGCATGTGTTTGTGCAATGTCGCTATCGATTGCACTCGGTTCTCATGCAACCAGTCAGGCCGACTATCTGACGGTCTTCGGCGGGCCGACGTATAACTCGACGTCTCAGACAGGCTATCTAGACCCTCGCTTAAACTATCACTCCGGTGCTGGTGTGAGTAGCACCGCCGCAGTTGGTACTGTGCGAAAGTACGTCAACAATGTCAGCCTGGGCCAAAGACCCTACCTTTGGGACACGACCGGTGCGGCACCGATTGAACTGGGTGTTATTTCGACGGCTACCAACGGCGTGGCAAACACCCACGCCGTTGCAATCAATGATACGGGAACAGTTGCCGGTTTCGGGGTCCACTTTAGTGGCAACGATTTTATTCAAACCAGCGCCCTTCGTTGGGATGCGGGAACCACAGTTCCAACTTTGTTGGGAGGTCTAGGTCTCAATACTTATGGATTGCCGAGTGGGTCTGTCCGCTCGATGAACTCGAGTGGCACCATTGCCGGCCTTTCAGAAATGTACATTGGAGGTCACGAAATCGGAACGCGGGCGGTGCGCTGGGATCCTTCCGGGACGGAAGCCATTGAACTTGGCAATATCGGCACACATTCCAGCGGTTACACCCGCGCCCAGGCTGAGGCTATCAATGACGCAGGAACCATTGTTGGATCGTCGGAAAAATACATTAACAATTTAGGAAGCGGTTGGCGGCCCGTCCGTTGGGATGCCGGCAGCACGGTTGCCGTGGAACTCGGAGTACTAGGTCCGAGTGATGGCAACTCGCACGGGCGGGCAACCTTCATCAACCAAACCGGAATAATCGTCGGTGAAGTATACAATGGTAGCGGTCGCCAGCGGGCGGTCCGCTGGGACGCTGGCAGCACCGTCGCCATTGAATTGGGTCTACTCAGCATATTTCCCCCAAGCTCGGCTACGAGTACACCGTACGGTATCAATGCCAGTGGCACAATTGTTGGTTCTGCTAGCGCGTCTAATATGGGCGGTCGAGCAATACGCTGGGATGCGGGCAGTACCGTAGCGGTAGAATTGCCAGCTCTAGGTGGCCAATCGTCACAAGCTCAAGACATCAACGACGCTGGTTTGATAGTTGGCAGGGCACAGATTACCCAAAACCTGCAATGGCACGCGATGCTATGGGATGCCGCTGGTGTCGGCACTGATTTAAATACCTTGATTGACCCTGCCAGCGGCTGGACTCTCACCGAAGCTCAGTCTATTGGCTCGACCGGTCTGATTTCCGGAATCGGCATGTTCGATCCAGACCTTGGTGGCCCACTGCCTTCCTACGAAAGAATGTACTTGCTTGACGTCTCCACCATCCCCGAGCCATCAACAATCTGCCTCTTCGGCCTCGGCCTGCTCGGCATGACGGGGGTTGCAGTTCGCAAGCGGAAACTCGGTGCAGATTGATTATCAGCGAGCTACTCTTATTCCCGGATAGCAAGAATGATCGACCCACTGGCAGATTTTAACTGGTCCACACTGTATCACCGCTACGATGGCAAGTGCCGAGGATTTGACCAGAACTCGCAGCATTTGTCACGGTTTGAGGCGGATCGACCGGTCACCGACCGACAGCTTTACTATCGACTTGTGGATTGTTATTCCAAGCCGATTCGCGACGCCGATCGAAACCCTGCTAGCGCATATCGATCCGTGCTCTACTGGAAGCTTTATTCTCAGGGACTTGCTCGCGCAAATCTGAATCGTTGGTTTGAGGAATCGTCTGCAATATCGCAGATGGATAAACGTCTATGTCCTTTTCTTGCGGAGCTGGGTCCGGATCTTCCCCGGGATGCCGATCTCATTATTCAGTGGATCAAAAAACTGAATCACGTTCAACTCATTGGAATGGCGAACAAATGTGCGATACCTGTCCGCTCGACCTTCCTGCATTTCCTATTTCCCACTACCGTACCGATTTTTGATAAGATGGTGCTTCAAGCTGTTGGTGTCACAGAGAAAGATGCCAACAAAAGCTACGATGTTCTGCGGGAATATCTGCCATTCGCCTGGGAATTAGCAGATCGTTATGCGGACGTTGCAGCCGAAAGTCATGTCGAGCAACCAATCAGATTGATTGACATGGCACTTTGGGTCCACCGCGGTCGGTAGGATCATTTTCGCGTCGAAGACCTGTCGTTCAGTTTAATCATATGTCCATATCTGCCCTGTTCAATCGGTTGGGCGCGAAATTACCGAACGTGCGTCGGTCATGGGGCAGCGTTCGCGATGACGGAACTGTAATTCTCCGAGTTTGGCGGGATGAATTTAAAGTCTTAGGCGACAATGGTTGCTTCCGATTAACGTATCACAGCAAGTTTACGGGTAATGAATCCAATAGTGGGTATCAAACGAGACTCGAACACATTCAACTGCTAGAGGCAGGAGCGAAGTGCTACTTAGTAAACTGCCTTGCTAAGAATGTCGACGTTATGCCACGTGCAATTAAGGAATTCGATGATCGCGATCTTTTTATTGGAGGCGGGCTGCACGTAGACGAAGCGGGCGATACATGGATAGAAATGAAGGGGCGAATTTCAGTGTTTGAACTATTGAATCGCGACTGATGGCGCAGATAGAATTTGCAGCGACGAATATCGCGTCTAGTTCACTGAACTTTGCATCGGATCCCCTCATGCCCTTCAAACTTGCTCTTGCTCAAATGTCCGTCGTTGGTGGCGATCGTGCGCGGAATGTTGCGCGGGCGGAAGAAATGATTGCCGAGGCGGCTGCGGACAAGGCAGATATTGTCGTCTTGCCAGAGGCAATGGATATCGGCTGGACGCATACCGCCAGCCGTGACCTGGCCACGCCGATACCGGATGGCGAAGTGTTTCAACGACTCGCCAAAGCGGCTGCGAAGCACAAGATTTTTGTCTGCTCTGGTCTGACGGAACGGGCGGGGCAGCGGGTCTACAATGCCGCAGTGCTTCTCGACCGAAACGGCAAACTGCTGCTACTCCATCGCAAGCTGAACGAACTAGAAATCGGCCACCGGTTTTACGACCAGGGGGACCGCGTTGGCGTGGCACACACAGAGCTAGGCACGATTGGCCTCATGATCTGCGCCGATGGCTTTACCAAAGACCAGGCGATCAGCCGCTCGCTCGGCTACATGGGGGCCGATATCATTCTCTCCCCCAGCGCCTGGGCTGTCCCCGCCGATCATGACAACGTCAAACAGCCCTATGGCGAGACTTGGCGCAAGGCGTATTTGCCGGTGGCACAGGACTTCTCAGTCTGGATGGTTGGCGTGAGCAACGTCGGGCCGATCGACACCGGCCCCTGGGCTGGCCGCCGCTGCATCGGCTGCTCGTACGTCGTCGCTCCCGGCGGTAAAGAGATCCTACAGGGGCCATACGGCATCGACGCCGAGGCGCTCCTCACCGTCGATATCGAACTGACTCCCCGCCCGGCACGCGGCACGGGGTGGATGATGATGTGGACGGGTGAGGAGAAGTAAGGAGAGCTTGAATATGAAACAATCCGGTCAATGCCCGAAGTGTGGTTCGAAGAATGTCGTGGCCGACGCCAAGGCGGCCGATCGAGGCCACGGCAATAGAGATCACGATCTATCTATCGTGACATTTGCTAATCCAGACGCGTTTATTTTCAAAGGCAAGCTCCGAACAGCCATCTCCGCCTGGGTCTGCATGGAATGCGGATTCGTCGAACTATATGCCGATGCACCGGCTGACTTAATTACGGGACGAGAGTAATTGCGCAGTCGCCTTTCGCTCCGCCGAAAGAGCGCTATACGAGAGCAAATTGGCCGTTGATTAGTAGCGCACTTGAAAATGGCGCGCCCTCACCCGTCGCTGGGGCGACGACCTCTCCCGCTTGCGGGAGAGGTGATTGGGCAACTCAAGCGAGCTTCAATATCGCACTTTACTGCGGCTACGGCACGGGGACCGTGCCTGCTACTGTTTGGCTCAATCGCGGCTATTGCCATTAAACCGCATGATGTAATACAGCAGCGTCAGCACCGCCTGCAACGTCGCCGCGACATAGGTCAGCGCAGCAGCATTCAAGACGCGATTGACGTATCGCATATCTTGCTGCGGCACGATGCCATACTCCACCAGCAGCGCCTTGGCGCGATTGCTGGCGTCGAACTCGACCGGCAAGTTGATCAATTGAAAGACCACCACGCACCCGAATAGCACGATACCGACCAGCAGCAATGGCTTCATGTTCAAAATCACGCCGAACATCAGCAGCCACATTCCAATGCCACTACCAAAGCTGGCCACTGGCACTGCCAGATTGCGCACCACCAGTGGCGCATAATGCTTGGCATCTTGAATTGCGTGGCCCGCCTCATGCGCGGCAATTCCCACCGCCGCCATGGAACGCTGCATATACACGTTAGGGCTAAGCCGCAGCACCTTGGCACGCGGATCGTAATGATCGCTGAGGTGACCGGGCGTCTGCTCAATCGCCACATGTTGCAGACCGGCGGAATCCAGAATATGGCGCGCGGTGGCAGCCCCACTGAGCGGAGCCGGTTCTTTCTCGGCTTGCGCATAGGTGGCATGCACGCGGTACTGTGCCCAGAGGCCAAGGAGGACGGCAGGAGCGATCCACAACAGATATTGAAAATCGAGCAACATAGGCTTCAAACGCTATCTAAAGGGTGATTGCTAACTACTACCAATTCGTCATTCCGCCCGAACCATTTGGTTCCGCGTCATGGTGATCAGCTATTGAATTACGAAACATCGCTGGCATTTGTTCGGAAAAACCGGCCAGGCAAACTGACATAAGTGTTGCCAGCAAGGTGACTTGTGATCAGCGGCGATTCACGCACGGCCTGCGTAAAACCGAAGCTCCTTACGCCAACAAATTCCTGCCCCGGTCCGCAGACCGCCAGTTTGGCGTTGTAACTCCGGGCCACTGCCTTATGTGCATGCGGCGTGCCACAACCGCAGCCAAATGCCGCAGATTTCCCGCTCGAGCCACCTGAACGGACATGCTCCCCAAAAGAGTTATCCACCGGGGGCACCCGAAGGGCTTGGGAAGAGGTGAGTCGGGGGACCGGAATCAGGCAAAATCGCGCGTCAACATAGATGAACCAGCCCGTAAAATCCGCTGCAAATCTTGCCCGACTATTCCATCTTCGCAGTTTTAACCCTATTTTGAAGGGTGGAAAGCCGATCAAGACCGAAAGCCCACTTTGCAGGGAAAGATTGGACACTGGCTGGCCAATATACTGGCGGACAGTCGAAATCTCCTTCTGCCCCTCTATTTAACACTGTCTCACCGAACCCGTTGAACTTATGCCTGCTGCCAAGTTTTGCCGTCGACTGCTGTATTGCATCGCCTGTGCTGTCTTGCTGACGTATGGTGTCGGCGGTTGCTCGGACTCAAGTGCAGTACATACTCCACCCGACTTTGCACTGGTAGAGCTTCCGA
Organism: Planctomycetota bacterium; assembly: GCA_034440595.1. GTDB lineage: Bacteria > Planctomycetota > Planctomycetia > Pirellulales > JALHPA01 > JAWXCH01. Next base: position 7,754 of record JAWXCH010000426.1, read on the forward strand.
AACCGGACGAGATAACGCAGCGGATCGACGCAGTCCTGGATTTCACGGTCAACAACCGTCGGATGCGCAGCGATCGACACGCCGCCTGGCAAGTCGTGCATGGAATTCTCGCTTTCGGAGATCAATTGCCGATCGAGAATAACGGCGAGATCGTTCCCGCGCTTGATTGGCTACTGCAAGGTGGAACACTGCGCGGTTGGGATTTTCAGCCGGGCGAAAAGGGGCTGATCGCCAAAATGGCCCCCGGTTCCAAAGAAGGTCAGGGGCATCCCGATCAATGGCTCGGGTACTTGTCGCAAACTGGACTAGGTCTGGACGAAGAGCTGATCGTTCGCGGCAAGACGTACCATATTCGCGACTTGCTGGAGCAGGCCAAGTGGGATGTCCAACCGAATATGGAGGGGACCTGGACCTTGATGGCATTTGCTACGTATTTGCCGCTGGATGCAACCTGGGTCAACAAAGATGGCGAGACGTGGTCGATCGAACGGCTGCTGGCTATGGAGGCCGCGCATCAATTGCCGCTAGAGAATAACGCCTGCGGCGGTTCGCACCGACTCTTTGCGCAGGCACTGGCGGTCAATCGTTACCTGGCCGAAAAAAACGTGACGCCCGATCAACTGACCGGGGGTTGGAAGGCAGCGAACGAGCGGCTCCAGCAGGCCAAGCAGAGAATTCGCGAGTTTCAGCAAAAGGATGGCACTTTCTCAGTGCAGTATTTTATCCGCCCGGGAACTTCGGCCAAGATCGACGAGCGGATCAGCACCACTGGGCATCAGTTTGAAGTCATGGCCACCTGCATGACGCAAAAAGAACTGCAGCAACCGTGGGTCACCAAGGCCTGCGAGCAATTGCTGAACATGCTGGAAGGGACCAAGGAGATCGACCTGGAGATCGGCGGGCTCTATCACACCGCACATGGTCTGAAGATTTATCGGCAACGGATGGCTCAGAACCTTGGGCCGCAGAATGCAGCAGCTACCGAGGCTGAACCTCCGCAAGCAAACACAGCGAAGTAGGCACAGGAAGTAGCGACCTACTCTGTCTCGGTTCCATCTGGAGCAGGTGCCGAATTTTCCGGCTCTGGAAGCACTGGCTCGGTGGGTGCGGGTTTTTTCGTGCCACCTTGATCCGGCGCGGAAGTCGCCCCCGGTAATTCTTGCACTGGCTCCGTCACTGCTGCCGGTTGTTTTGCCTTGCCCGCTGGGACTGATGGCGATGGACGTTTCGACGATGGTTTCTTTGTCGCATCGTTCTTCGGCGACGTTCCGCCCGACTTACTTTTGCCACCCGGCAACGCATTCCAAGCGCGCTCGATGAGGTTATTGATCGGCAAACCGGACATCACGCCGGAACGCAAGCCGGTCGGATCGATGAACAGCAAACCGGCGCGAACTCCATCGTGGCCGATGCCTACCGCCAAGAGATAGCGACTGTCATAGACTAGCAATCGACCACTCATATCTGGTGCGGAATCAAGTTTTGTTTGCAGTCGGCCATCGGAGGATTTGGTCTCGACCACGCCACTATTCGATCCCTGATCGCCGTGAAGATGAACCACCGCTTGACCGCTTGGACCAAATACTGCGACTTCACCAACCGATGGACCAGGACCAGCGCCGATTTTTACCCTGGGGCGGTTATCGTCTCCAGAGATTACGATTTCGCCGACATTTGGTGTGCCGCGAAGCGTGCTGTGAATCGCGCCTCCGCGAACCACCACACGCGGACTGTCGTTTCGGTCGACCACGACCAATTCCTGACAGCGAATGCTCTGGCT
>JAWXCH010000427.1:0-6742 GCA_034440595.1 Planctomycetota bacterium
ACCACAGACGCTCACCGCCTCTTCCTCGTGATTTACGCCGAGAGCTACCGTGGGAACGATTACTAGCGTTACCCCCGTTTGCCGTGCTTCTTCACCAACGAAGCCAACGGCATGGACGAGTTGAAAGATCATGCTCTTGCCTTCACCTGTGGGGAGTGCGACAACCAAGGTCGAACCCGCCGGCGTGCTGAGAGCGGCTCTGACGGCTGCTCGCTGACCACTGCTGCGGTATGTTGAACGGCCTATCGCCCGCAGGAAAGGATCACCTTCGCAGCCATCTGCTCCGAACTCCCGCCTTACCGCCTCTCCAGATGCTTCATCGTCGACCCCAAAATGGGCAGGACATTGAAGCCAACTCGGACGCCAGGCATTGGAGGTTACCCGCCAGCCACCATTTTCTCTCACCGCTGCCAAACCGAATTCTTCCCAACGACCAAACTCGGCTAGGGCTTTCTGCCTTACACGCACCCAAGGACTTGCCTCGTGTCCTCGACGAGCATACTCGTAACGGAGCGCCTGCCGAAGCAGTACTGCTAAGTCACCTTGTGTAGGGGCCGGATGGACGCCGGACATGGCGAGACGCAATCGATCAAACGCAGGGGCAGTCTCCGCTCGCCACGGTGAAGTCGCTTCGATGGCGAGCAATTGGCTAAGGGCCTCAAACGCATCGTGGCCGCTCAGTTCACGCATCGACTGTCTGCCTCGGCCGGGTCGAAGCTACTATAAAGCATCCCATTGCATCGAGTCTAACTGCGGGCTGACGAATTGCCGGTATCAGCATTTCGATTGTCTCAATCTCTGCTCTTGCGATGGTATCGCCGAGCACATCTCTTCGCAAGAAGCGGTTGGTCCGGCGTTGGAGATCGGCCTTGGCGAGCGCCACGCCAGACTCTATAAGCTTCGCGATGGCTTCATCTGCCAAAAGCCGATCACAGACGGTACTTCGGACTGATCGGCAGACATTAGCAAATGCGGTGCCGTCGATTAGATCCGCAAGAAGATGTGGCCTGCTGGAGAGATTTACATCACTTCCAGACTCTCCTCCCTGCTCACCCTTACGATACGGACGCCTGAGGATGTCCTGCAACATGGGATCCGTCACTTCGTCGCCATTGATATCAACGTGAGCAATATGAGAGCGTAGGGGGAAATAACGAAGGGCCCTGCGTGTTGCCGCCAGATCGCTCCTTGACGGTGCGAGCAGGTCCTCAATTCGGACATTGGCTTCGATCACAAAACAAAGACGAAATCCCATCCAGATATCTCGTGCCCATTCGGGGACTGTCCGCCATGTGATGAAGGCGGTGCCCCGGTCGTCCCAGCGTGTAAAGCGTTCAGCGAAGTCAATCAATGGGGTGCCCGGTCGCAACAAAGTGGTTTCCGGGTGACGGGTAGCGATCCGCCTCTTCCACGTCAACGATCGATCGCGGTCAATCCCGAACGATTCAAGCCAAGGTTGGCGTGGGATAAGGGTTTCGCGGCTTGCCGCCAGTCGAAAAACGTCGTGCTCGAAATGGGGCAGAGGGCGTTTCTGAAGCTTTAGCGCTTCGACTAGCCATCGATCGACTCCGGATTCCAGAGAAGCCTCATCCTCCTCAGCTTCTTCTAATGACCTTAGAAACGAATCAATCGGGTCTTCGGCCAAGGCAATGCGATCGAGGGCGTACTGCTCGTCCTGCGAGAGTCGCTCCTGGTGAATGCGCGCGCGGACATTGGACGCGAGGACATCAAGTTCCTGCGGGTCGAGACCTGTCAGCAGCGCCCGAAACACTTCACGCTCTACCTCTTCGAGCAAAAACTGCACGTCACTTATTGAGCGATGGAAAATTAAGAGCCCTTCACTCAGAAAACGAAGCCAGCCAGCCCAAGGGCTCTCGTCTTCGTCACACGGAAGTAGAATACGGTGCCGAATAATACCGTGTGTTCGACCAAAACGATCAAGTCGCCCGATGCGCTGCTCGATCCGTGCAGCCGAGAAAGGAAGATCGAGATGGACGATGGCGTCAGCGGAAGCCAAGTTGAGGCCCTCTTCGCCTTCCAGATCACAAATCAATACTGCAGTGGTATTCGGCGCTGTGAAGGCCGCTAAGCAATCGCCATTCGATTCTTCCAAGCTACCCGCGAACAGCGACAGCAATGCGCCCTCGATCCCCGCCCCTAGCGCGGCATGGAAGTCGGTCGCGCTTTCGATTGAGGAACAAAAAACGACCACTTTGGGATGGGGTACGTTAGTTCTGAGATTTCGAATCAGGCGGCGCGCGCTTTCGACCATTGTTGCGACGCCGTCTTTACCGTCACTATCGGACGCCAACCTTCTAAGAGAAGACAGGATGTGCCGCTCATCGGCAAATGTCTCGAGTATGCCCACAGTATCAATCCAGTTAATCAGAGCCGCTGGTCCGATGCCTGCCGCAGCTAAAATCCCCGCATAGCGAGCACCCGCCCGGTCAAGTGCTGTCGACTCTTCACGCGAAGCCTGAAGCGCCGCAAATCGCCACTCATCAAGGACCGTTAACAAAGGTTGGATCCAACTGCGCAGTTCCGTCTCGACCTTGACATGAGCGAAAGAAAGCTCCCCCTGGCACGCTGGCCCTCGCGGCGTGAACTCCCATCCCTCGGCATCCACTCGGCGTGATCGGATAAGCCGCTGATTGATTCTATACGTATCTGCAATATGCGCTTTCAATTCAGCGCACAATTCTGGCAGACTCGAAGGTGCGTCGCGGGTCGCAGCAATCAACCGCGGCGCTAGTTCTGAAACGAACGGATCATTGGGAAATAATCGTTGTACTTCAATGCCCCGCTGGCGCAGTACTAGTCCCGGTGCCTCAGGGTCAAGCGCCAGTAGAAGGCGACCGAGTTCGCGACGGCGCGCTAGCTTTGCTCGAAAGCCCTCAAGGTCATCTGATTGATGTGCTGAGGGATCGAGCAAATTCAGTAGTGCAAGGAAGCGATTCTCATCGCCGAGGGCAGGCGTGGCAGAAAGAAGAAGCAAGACCGGTGCCTTCCTGGAAAGCGACCGTAAGCGAGCAGCAGCGATTGCTAGTGGACCGTTTTCTGTGCCGACGAGGTGGTGCGCTTCGTCAACTACCAAAACGTCCGGCGTGCGGGCGAAACTTGCCAATTCAAGATGGGAGCATACTTCAAACGAATCTCCGAATTGGTCAAGTCGAAGTTTTGTTTTCAGCTCTCGTCTCCATTGATTGCAAAGATGTTGAGGAACTGTGATTAGAACGACGCTGTTTGGGTTGTCGATCAAGTGCTGGCGGATGATAACGCCGGCCTCTATTGTCTTGCCAAGTCCCACTTCATCGGCTAGAAGATAGCGCTGCACAGGATCGCTAAGGACCCGTCGAACAGCAGCAACTTGATGAGGTGCCAAGTCGATCCCCGCTGACAGTAACCCCGTAAGCCCCTGTGCCGCGCTACGCAATTTCAGAAGCGGGTTTAGCGCGGCCTGCCTCCGATCATGCAGATACTGGCTCTCGGCACCTCCATGCGCAATCACCTCGGCCGGATCGTCGGGTGTGCTCCAAAGACGAAGAAAAAGGTGAGGTTCAAAAAGGTCGCAGCGGTTGCCGTTGGGAAACCGGACCGCATACTCGATTAGTCCTTTGTCATCTCTCCCTAAGTAGTCGACAATTCGCCCGACCTTAAAACGATCATCTTGAACAACGTAGACACGCGTTTGCGGACTCAAATATGCGCGAGTAAGGAGCGAAAGAGGCAACCGCACGGTCTCCGAGCGGGCAATCGAATGAAAAATTGAGATCTCGCCTTGATTGCCATGAATCGATTCAAGCTTGCACAAGCCTTTGCCGCCAGGCAAAGCAACCAACATTCCGCTGGAAAGCACATTCTGTCCGAACACATAGTCTCCCTAAGGTGCCCCTTCTGTCATTGCTGAGGATCTCCAGTTTACAACGCGTGGCAATGGGACGGGGTACCGCCGAGACAACGGCAATCATTTTTGGGAACCTAGGGGTCTTCGCGCAGCCAAAGAATGCACCGCCTTGCTAGGCTTTCGTGTCATCTGGTGGTGTTGAAGGCGAATCCCGTGAATTGGCCTAGGGAGGCTAAACCAAGCGGCAAGAGAGTCAAGTTGAGCGCCGCCCCAAACAAGGGGAATGAAGCCTTTAGATCACCGGACGGCTCCAAACAAGAGCCTTATATTGGACCATCAGATAGTTCGCAAGCATCTGGATGTCCTTTGGTGTGTTCTGAACTTCATTCCACTTTCGCTTGATACCTGGACCAAAGTCCCAATAGCCGTCCGTCCATCGACATACTTCTCTCAGTGGTTCTAGATCCTCTTGAAATTGAGAAACGGCTGGAATCGCTACGTTGCGGTGTCGCTCTGCGATAGCATCCATCAAAAAGCCCATACTGATTATCCCCGCTCCGTGCATGAGACGCGAGCGCGTCGGCGGAAGACCCCAAGCCTTCGGGAAAACCTTTTCTGTCGCGCTCCAAAAGGCGTTCAAGACCTGGAGCATCGCTTCGGAATCGCTATCGTTGGTGCCTGGATCACGAAACCGATAGAGAACACCGTCACTGAGACTGTTTTCTAGCATCTTTAAAATACTGTTATCCTGCACAACACCACCAGGTGTGGTTGGGGTTCTAATCTTGCCACAAAGCGGCGACCTGTCGTCTCCGTTCAATCGAGATAGAAGTTGGGCCGGAAACCGACGGCGCTGAAGAAGTGAAGGCAACTTCATTTCGGTTGTTGGGAGCAGTTCGTAGATGAGACCCTTTGGGAGCGGTTTAGTTGAGTTCACCAGAATGAACTGCTCCCTTTGTTCCCGTTCGTCATTGGCGATGAAGGCCGTGGCGCAAATCGGAAAGCTTCCGATTCGAGCATCCCGAATGGCAGCGGTTCTTTGCTGACCATCAACGATAAGTCCGGCCTTGTTTTCATCTCCTATGGCGTTAAGCGGCACGACCAGCGTTCCCCATCGACTATAGGGTGCTGGCGTTTCTCCGCTTGGCAAAAATTTCACACGATCGTCGAATGCAATGACAATAGCATTGGGAAGTAGCGGATCGGCTGACTCCAGGTAGTTCTTGATCTCGCCGATGTGCGAGATCACCTCTGGGCGTTGGTAGCCGGCTAACACGCTGTTGCCATCTTTTCGAATACGCGACACCGTGGTAAATTGCGGCAGCAACTTGCCGTCGACCGCAAAGCTGTAAAACATTCTATTCGGGCCCTGCGCGATCTCTAACGCTGGTAGCCTCAGTTCCGCTGTTTCGTCCATAGAAAATCCTCTCGAAAACCTCATGATTGGCAGCCAACGCGTCCTAAGTGGGCTTGGAGTTGCTGGTTGAATACATAGATGTTGTGGAATCCTCGTCGGCGGTTTCGCTCCGCGCCTCGGAAGATCATTACATGAATTCCAATTCGCTGGCAGATTTCGCAAGAACAGTCTTTCCAAGGCTTGTCCGCGAGAACCCGACGGTAAACTTCGGCGTGATCAGTTTCGCCGCTAAACACTTCCTCGTAGGCGCAGAGGGTCTCAACGGCCTCTTCGATCGAGGCTTCACCACGATCGAACTTGGCCAGAATCCGTAAGCACCGCTGCTCAAGATCTCGGGCTATTTCCTGTTTAACTTTCCCTGCTGTAATCTTCCGTAGCAATTCCGGGTTCGCATCTATTTGCGGCACCCGAAGTGCAGTGTACGTCCCCTTGGGGGTGTAGTAATTGTTCTTATCGTCCTTAAATGCCTTTCGAAGTGGAGAAGTGCTATCAAAACTGACAACGCCAAAACCACTGAAAGCCTCAACATTCTCGCACCGCGTAATGCCTAGAAGGTGGAATTCGGTGGTTGGACTACGGACAGCACTGGCCAGTTTTAGGCAGGCAAGAATATCGTTCGTTTTTAGGGGGACAAAGCCGCCAAAGGCGATGTACTTGTAACCGATGCGCTGGAGTTCCGAGACAGCGTGAGCGTATGACTCGGGACTCCACCCTTGGGCGACGCCGATAGGAATAAACCTGTATTGTTTTCGGCCACAGTATTCTAGGAATTGTTCGGCCAATTCGAGGGTTAAGTCCTGACGTGATCGCCAATCTTCAGGAACTAAGTTCAGGCCGCCTAATTGAGTGTCAAGATCGGCCCGATAGCTCAGGATCACATGATCCACCGATAGCCCATAGTCAAACCCGCAGTCTTCGTAGAAGTCTGCTACCTGGGAGGGCGAATAGGGTGGTCGCTCCTCCTTAACGTAGGTGAATGCTCCGCAATCACCCATGGTGGCAACTTGACGATTCTCTAAACGAAAATATTCCCGCACACCCACTCTCAGAAACCGTTGGCGCTGCGCTACGCTGTACTTGCCTGAACCACCTCCGATGCCATCGACCACTGCCTTAGATACCAACATACCGTCGTACGGCGGTTTCGAAAAAATCTCGTGTGGGTAGCGATCGTCTCGCTGGCGCACCCTTGTATCGGAGCGAGTCTCCGAATCAAAGTCGAACGTGTCATCTACGAAGTCTTGACTATCTGGAAAGAAAAACCTCATCTGATCACGCCTCTGTTCTGGACATAGGCCCTGATCAAGAAACTGGATAGCATTCGGATATGGCGTGGCACGTTCTGAAGTTCGTTCCACGGGAGGTCGTCCAGTTCGTCCCATCTGCCACTGGTCCAACGGCAGACCGGTACGATCACCTTTAGTTCGTGTTTCACTTGCGCCAGGATATGCGGAGACCGCGGATCGAGGGATGACATTACG
>JAWXCH010000428.1:0-6373 GCA_034440595.1 Planctomycetota bacterium
TCGTTTGCATTCTACGACCATATGGTCGTGTTTGATCACATCACCAAGACAATCACCGTGGTCGCGATGGCGCATGTCGATCCGGCAACAATTGGCCAGAAAAAGAACTCATCCGGCAGTCGGGAGACACTTCTCAAGACCGCGTACGCCGATGCCCAAAGACGCGTGGACGAAATCGTCAAACAGCTTTCACGTCCGGTGACGGCCTTGCCGCCGGTGGACATCGACACCACGGGCGACCCTGGCATGGCGGTTCATTCGAACTTTCAGCAAGAAGAATTTGAGGGGGCCGTTCGCAACTGTGTCGAGTACATCCGTGCCGGGGATATTTTTCAGGTCGTCATTAGCCAGCGGATGGAATGCCAGATCCAGTCGTCACCGTTTGAAATCTACCGGACGCTGCGGATCGTGAATCCCAGCCCGTTCATGTTCTATTTGCGAACCCCCAGCGTCACGCTGGTAGGAAGTTCGCCAGAGGTGATGGTCCGCGTCGTCGACGGTCAAATTACCGTGAGACCTTTGGCTGGCACGCGAAAGCGAGGCACGTCGGAAGCCGACGATAAGCGTCTGGCGACGGAACTGTTGGCCGATCCCAAGGAGCGCGCCGAGCATGTGATGCTAGTCGATCTGGGCCGGAACGATGTCGGCCGAGTAGCCCGGTTTCGCAGTGTTGAATTGACGGATGTCATGACGATCGAGCGTTATAGCCATGTAATGCACATTACAAGCAACGTGACCGGCCAATTGGCCGAGGGGAAAGACTGCTTTGACGCGCTGAAGGCCTGCCTGCCGGCGGGCACGGTATCCGGCGCGCCCAAGGTCCGAGCCATGCAGATCATCGATGAACTGGAACCGCACCGCCGCGGGCCATATGCTGGTGCCGTTGGCTATATCGACTATGCTGGAAACATGGACACCTGTATTGCACTACGGACGATCGTTGTGCAAGGGGATCGTGCCTACGTCCAAGCAGGAGCCGGAATTGTCGCTGATAGCGATCCGCATGAGGAGTATCAGGAGACGCTGAACAAAGCACGTGGACTGCTCAAGGCGATCGGCATCACCGAACAACGGACCAAACGCCAGCACAAATAAGTGCAAATCCGAAACCGTTACTATGGCTATGTGCCAGTTGGAACGTGAGAATAAGCGGATAGGCCTAAAGTTACATTTCCTCTGATTGCCAACTGAATCGGGAATTTACCAATGGTGAATCTCAAAATGATCTTTCGCAAACTGTCGCAACGATGCGCGATCCTGTTCGTTGTATTTGCTACCAGCATTGCATGGATGTCTGCCGGCAGGCTAGGGCAGGCGGCGCAGCCGGCCAACGAGGGTAATGAAATCGTTTACTCTTCATTCGGAGCGATCGAGAGACTCGACCCGGCGATTGATAAGTTAATTCCAGCCGGTGCAAAGATTGAAAAACTCGCTGCCGGGTTTGACTGGTCGGAAGGCCCGGTCTGGGTTCGCATTCCGTTGCCTGGAGCGGAAGTTGTGAACCCAAAGCACCCTGATCCGCGGCAAGGGTATCTGCTATTCTCCGACATTCCCCCTAATCGAATCATGAAGTGGGCACCCACTCTCAAGAGCGCGGTCATTTTTATGGAACCGGCGGGCTACAGTGGAACGACCGAGCGTGGCGGCGAACCGGGGACCAACGGGCTGACTATCGACCGCGAGTCGCACCTAGTTATGTGCGACCACGGAGACCGGCAAATTGCCCGGCTGGAAAAAGATGGCAAGAAGCGGAGCCTGGTCAAAGAATATCAAGGTAAGCGACTGAATAGCCCGAACGATCTTTGTTATCACTCGAACGGCGACTTGTACTTTACCGATCCGCCGTATGGCTTGGTGAAGGGATGGGATGATCCGGCGCGCGAACTGGACTTCTGCGGCGTCTATCGCTTGTCACCCACCGGCGAAGTGACCTTGTTGACCAAGGAGCTAGCGCGGCCAAACGGGATCTGTCTATCGCCAGACGAGACGTCATTGTACGTGGCGCAGAGTGACCCCGCCAAAGCAGTGTTGATGGCGTACCAATTGCAGAAGGATGGCAAGCTTGGCGAAGGCAAGGTGCTTTTCGATGCGACTCCGCTAGTCAAGGCCGGCAAGAAAGGTCTGCCTGACGGATTGAAAGTGGATAAGGATGGAAACATCTTTTTGACCGGGCCAGGGGGAGTGCTCATTCTTGATCCGGCGGGCAAGCACTTGGGAACGATTGCCACCGGCGAGGCAACGGCTAATGTCGCCTGGGGAGACGATGGCTCGACCCTGTATATCACTGCTGATATGTACCTGGCGCGAGTCAAGACAAGCACGCGCGGAGCAGGCTGGTAGCAGAATAGTGATTTCACGGCCAGAAACCGTTACACTTAGGTTATCGGACTGGTCCGGCGTGCCGCGTACTTCTACACTAATGTTACCTTTATGACCTTGTGGCAATCTCTTTCCTCGGGCAACTCGCGCCAAATCGCGGGGTAGGCAAAATGGTATGTCGCATGGTCACCTCTCTGCACCGCCCAGATCGACCGGGGAGTCAACCGCTCATTTGGCTCTGGATCCTATTTCTTACGTTCGCCGGTGTCGGCTTGTCTGGATGCAGCGGATGCTGGTCCGAAGACCCTCAAACTGCTGCCGAACGTGAAAAGCAGGAGGAAGAGGAAGCTAAAAAGAAGGACAAAAAAGGGAAGCCGAAGCCTCCGTTTGAACCGGTCAAGTTCACGGTTTTACCTCAAGGGAGCGCAGTGAAGGGCAGGCCTCGCTTTGTTAAGCCGGGCCATTGGAATGTACTTTCCGAGGAAATGCAGTCCAACTATGAAAACTACGTTGGCGAACTGAGTACGGTCTATAAGCCAGGCCAGGGAGGTGCCCCAATTCCAATCGCGCGCACTCCGTTTGCGATTTCTTCCACTCGGCCAGCACCTCTGGCGAAGTCAACTCCGAAGGTTTTCGACATCACCACTTACGTACCGCTGGGCGCGGTGAACCTCCGAGTTGATTCCGAGTTGAGCGAACAGAATGGAGGGGGAGAGATACTGAAAGTGACCGAGTTTGCCACGGCAATGCAATCGCATCAGTATTACTTCGCCGTGCTGGCCTCGCAGCCGCAACGTTACAAGCGTTTGGAAATGCTGGATGCTGTTCGCGCCCCAGGGTTGGAAGGTTATCTGAATCACTATCAAGTGGCATTTTCCATTGCCAACAAGCGGGTGACACTCCCTGCTCAGAGCCTGGCCTGGACCAGCATTTCGCACGTGCTTTGGGATGGTGTCGATCCATCGATGCTGGATATTGAACAGCAGAATGCGATGCTCGACTGGATTCATTGGGGAGGAGAGCTGATTATCAGCGGCCCCGACACACTCGAGAAGTTAAAGGGAAGCTTTTTAGATCCAAGCGCCGACCGGTCCTACTTGCCTGCGTTGCCCGGCAGTGGTACTCCAACACTGTCTATTACTGAAGTCGCTGAGCTGGGAGGCCTTTGGCTAGATCCTGAGAAGAAAACGAAAGCGAAGAATCCTCACTTAGTCGCCCGGTCTGACTGGCCAACGGTCGAATTGATCAAGCATCCCAAGGCACAGTTTGTTCTGGATACCAAAGAACAGGTGGTAGAGCGATCGGTTGGTCGAGGTCGAATACTCGTGACGTCGTTTCGAATTGGACAGTCCGACCTGATGAACTGGTCCGGATTTGACAGTTTCTTCAATGCCGTGCTACTGCGCAAACCTGGTAGAGAGTTCTTGCCGACCGGGTTCAATTCTGCCTGGGCCAGGTACAAAGACCAGGCATTGCATGCCAGAAACTATCTCCTTGATCCGCGATATATCACCTCCCTGCGATACTTCAGCCGCGATGCGGGGGACAAAGGTCAGTTCTCGCCAGATGGACCATTGCACGAACCGCTAAATAGCTCAATTGATCCAGAACAACAGACGACGCCAGTCGATCAATCAGACCCAGGCTTTACCATCAACGACGCAACCACACAATCAGGCATGGCTGGTTGGAATGACTTAAAAGGGGTGCCGAACGTCGCGCGCGATGCACTGCGAAAAGCTGCGGGAATTACCATTCCTGACTCGACGTTTGTTTTATTCGTTCTGACGATCTATTTGATCGTTCTTGTCCCATTGAATTGGGGGATTTTTCGTGTCCTCGGACATGTCGAATGGGCCTGGTTTGCATCTCCGATCATAGCAATTGCTGGCGGGATGGCGGTCGTGAAATTGGCCGAACTGGATATTGGCTTTGTGCGATCGCAGACGGAAGTCACGTTTTTGGAAATGCAAGGGGATTATCCGCGCGGGCATCTAAGCCGCTACACGGCTCTCTATTCCTCGTTGAATACGAGCTATGACCTGCAATTGGCCGATGCCAACGGGGTGGCGTTGCCCTTTCCGACAGACTCTAATTTTACGCGACTGATCGGACAACGAATCAACGACGTGTACTACGATCGACAGGGGGACAAGACCGTGCTCCGCGGCTTCACGGTGGACTCCAACTCGACCGGCATGGTCCATAGCGAAGAAATGGTCGACATGCAGGGACCGATCCGATTGGTTGAGAAACCGGGACGGACCGAGGTTTTCAACAAGACAAAGTATCCGCTTTCGGCAGCCGGCCTGATTCGCAAAACAGACGAAGGTAAGATCGAGGTAGCGTACGTTGGAGATTTAGGCCCAGGTGCTGGATCCGTGGTACATTGGATCCCTGATCCGGGCGGGGACAGCAAAATCACGCAGTGGGAATTGCGACGACCGGCTGAGTTTGAAGGTGTTCATATGGGAGGGTTTTATCGTCTTGCTCAACAGACGGCAGGACTTGCCACTGGCGAAGTCCGACTGATTGCCACGATCGATCAGTCAATCGCTCCAATGACGATCACACCAGAGGCGGCGCAAAGTTCGCAGTCGCCAGTCTTCTTGATTGCAAATTTGCGAGCCGCAGCGCTTCCAGAGCCACAACTGGACAAGAATTGCAAAGCGGACGTTCCAGGGATTCAGGACGACAGAGTGGATGAGTTGGAACCAGAAGAGGAAATGGAAGAGGAAGAGAAACCCTAATGCCAGACTCACCGCTCCACCAGAACCCGCCTAGGGCGACAGCAGTCAACGATTCGCAGGGAATCGCCGACTCGCTACAAACTGAGGCACCGGCACCAATCGACGGCGCTGAGATCCCGGTCGCCGAAGCCCAGGCACCCCCTGAGGCAATGATCGAACTGATCGACTTTGGCAAACGGTATGGCGAATTTACCGCAGTCGATCGAATCAGCCTGAGAATTCCCGCCGGGGAGATGTACGGCTTCATCGGCCCAAACGGTGCCGGCAAAAGTACCACGATTCGCTTTCTGGCAACTTTGCTCAAGGCCTCACACGGCGAAGGGATTGTCGCCGGGCACAGTGTGACCAAGGATCCACTGGGCGTAAGACGCTCGGTTGGATACATGCCGGACAATTTTGGCGTTTACGACGGGATGCGCGTCTGGGAATTCCTCGATTTTTTCGCGGTCGCTTATCAGATCCCGCGATCCAAACGAAAGCAGGTTATCGGCGATGTGCTCGAACTGCTGGACCTGACTCACAAGCGCGATGATTTTGTTAACGGTCTGTCGCGCGGCATGAAGCAGCGTCTCTGTCTGGCAAAGACACTGGTGCATGATCCACCACTATTGATTCTGGACGAACCGTCGAGCGGGCTGGATCCACGTGCGCGAATGGAATTCAAAGCACTGATGAAAGAGCTGCGGCGGATGGGAAAGACCATCTTGATCTCCAGCCATATTCTCAGTGAGCTGGCCGACTGCTGTACCTCGATCGGGATTATCGAGCGTGGTCAGATGCTGATGCACGGCCCGATCGATCATGTGTACCGGCGGATTCGTCGGAACCGGCTGATTGAAATCAAAGTTCTGGCTCGCCTGGAAACCGCACTGAGTGTGATTCGGTCGCAGCCGGGAGTGCGCGATGTTCAGGTCGATGACCACCGGATCGTTGTTGATCTGGATGGAGACGATCTAGCGGTGGCCAATTTGTTGGACGAACTGGCTAATCAGAAAGTGCGGATGCGCAGCTTTGCGGATAAGGATCCCACGCTGGAAGATGTGTTTATGTTGGTGACCAAGGGGCTGGTCTCGTAGCAGCCGACTATGGAACGGCTGCGTAGCTATCCATCAGCGGACCGTTCCCCCAGAACTACCATCCTCTCGCCGGGCCCATTCGCGGCGGATTTCGGCCAGGCCTTTGACGCACAGTTCAAACTCATGGCTGAGGCGGTTGAGCAGTTCGTTTTCTTCCGGAGCAGATTCGGCGGGCAAGGTGCTGGCCACGTAGTAGTTCCATTTGCCTTGCTGATAATAGTCCAAAAA
>JAWXCH010000429.1:0-12862 GCA_034440595.1 Planctomycetota bacterium
CCTCCAGTCCGTTCCCCGCATCGCTGATGGCCAATTGCTGCTGGGCTCCATCCCAGCCCACCTGCGCCGCCTGACGCCGCAACGCCAGGCCGAGTTGATTTCGATCCCATAATCCCGCTAAAAACCGGACGGGACTGGCATGGCCACACCCATCACTATACGTGAAGATAAGTAAGAGATAATATTAGAGAACGATTGCAAAGCCCGCCAGCCGCACTAGATTAGTTCGTGCGAAGCCAAGCGAGCCTTCCAAATTAGGTGGCGCCATCTATCGCCATTCGCTTTTTCTGAACCCACGTCTGAACATAGGTGCATACGGTGATAAAATCCAGTTGCTTTTTTGTTTCAGAACAATGAAGCACATCATCTCCGTATGGATTGTGATAGGCAAAGCAGAACACACAATCAAGAACGTCCTGTGTAGGTTCCCTAGATTGATCGGCGTAAGCGATTAGATGCGTTGCTTTTGAGACATAGCGAAGAATCCCTTCCGCAATTCCCGCGGCATTCGCTTCATCAACGCCATCAATGACCATTGCGCCGCTCAATAATTTTGCGGTTGCTTCCCGGTACAATTCTTTCTTAGGTACGTTGCGGTATGCTTCCACGATGATTGCAACATTCGGGGCTTGATCTGAATAATGTGCGGGCCGAAACTTCTTTCTTTTCTTTGCGTCCACTCGTGGTTTCACTTCTCGCGTGATTTCCTGGGTTCCATCTCCGAAGCGTTCCACTTCGGCTTTGATCCCAAGCCATTCAAGGGTGAAGCGTTTTATTTGAGAGAAATAGAAGGAAATCAAGGCAATCACCGGATAGCCTGCGACTAGCCCCCACAAGTATTTGTTATCTTCCTTCCACACAGCCATACCAATCACCAAAGCCCATCCAAGTACAGCGACCGTCGCAATCACAGGCCGAAGAAAATCGTCGTTCTCAGGTTCCTTCGGTGCCGATGCTACCACCTTCGCATGTTGCTCTTCCTTGTCAGGCTGTGAAGAGCGAATAATGCTGGTCGGATGGTGCCCCACTTGACGGTTACGCTGCGATTCATCTGCTCTTCGGATCAGTGCATCACCCTTTTGAGTGCGGAACAATATCTTATTATTTCTATTTGCTACGCGGCCCGCCTGATAATCCGCAGGCGTAGGCCGTTCCTGCGGCGGCAGCAGAAGTGTTTGCCTAGAAATATATTCGTGCCGTAGAAGCCCACCAACGGCTTTGCTGAACGCACCTTGATCCAGGGGGACAGACGCCGGAACTTTCAACCGGCCCTTCGCCAGTCCTTCACACGGCAAACCGCTATGGGGATCAATCGCCCGAAGCAGGGTTTCCTCGTCGACAGTAATTGGCACATCATCCATCGCCGCACGCTTGAAGAACAGTGAGAATAGGGAACGGCCATTTTATCAGACAATCAGAAATGCCGCCAGAACTCGCGTATCTACTGCTGCGATCGGACCAGCCTGAACGCCACGCCTCTGATCCGGCTGTCAGAACAGAGTACTGCCGCGACTGACCGAAGAACACATGGAGCGACTCAGCAAGATTCTTGAACCCGTTGTGGAGTCTTAATCCGTTGCCTCGTTATCGAGGAATGATTCCGATTACGTTCCCAGTCCCGAAAGCGAAAAGCTTGTTCCATCGCGGCCACATGTGTTGAACCCGATCCAGTAAATGGATTGAGTACGAGCACGCTCCGTGGCGTGACCATTAGAACACCGCCGGTGTTCTGGAATCGGTGGTGCCACATAAAATACAGGCGACCTATCGCCGTGAGGGCATGTTGTTCGCGGATCTTCGATCCGCAATCTCGACAGGGCGTCATGCGTGCCATTATGTCCGTACGCACACCAAATAATCCTCTTGAAGCAAACCCCTCGTATTTTAACTAAAAAAATGACTACAACACGTCATATTACTGTGTGGAGGTCTTTAACTGTCCTGACAGGAACCATTTGCATGAATGTCTTTGTTTTCACCAGCCTTGCGCTGGCCCTCATATTCGCTGTGGTGGCGCTCGTCCATCAAGTGCGCCTGCGGCGCGCACTCGAAAAACTGCTGCGGCTCATCCTTAACCATTGGAGACCCCATGAAAACGAACACCGTGAGACTGATCATCGTGATCTGCCCGATCATCCTGGTGATCGGTTGCGGAGGTAATGAAGAAGTGACTAGAGTGGCCGTCCAGGCTTCCGACCGCCAGGCCCAACAAAACACCGAACTCGCCCGCCTGAATCGAGAAGTGGCCGCGGGCACCAAAGCACTAGTAGAAAACGACGCCAAAGCGCGCGGTGAACTCATCGCCGCCCAGAAGAACCTCCAGTCCCAGCAGGCCGAAATCGGCAAGAATCGAGACCAGCTCGAAGTGGAACGCCAAGCAATGTCGCAACAACGGCACACGGTGTCGCTCTGGACGCCCGTTCTGCAGGGACTGGGTATGGTGCTGATCGCCGCGCTCACGATCAGCCTGTGCTGTTTTCTGCTCTACGGCATGCGCAGGAATGATGATGGTGGCGGTCAGGAGCTTGGTGAGTTGCTGGTGATGGAGCTTACGGCGAAACAACCACGATGGCTTCCATTACCGCCGACCAATGCACCGGCACTTTCGTCGCCCAGCGATTCTGGCTCCGACGGCAGTACGGATTTGCTGCCGCCGGCGCTCGCCAGTTCCGACCCCAAACCGTAAAGGAACCTGCGTAGTGAGTCATATCATCTCTTTTATGATCTTCTTCATTATGTGGCGTTCGGCACTTTGCCTCAGCACTGTAGCTTTGACGGCGACCGAACGCCACATAACTCGGCGCGGGTTACAATAATCGCACGACCTCATGGGCCCGACGTCTGCCCGCCATGACTTGCAGCGCCTTGCAATCTTCGCTTCGCGGGCGGGCAGTGACCAGAGAATGTTCCACCGAGCGAACAACCGTTATGTGGCGTCGTACACGCAAAAGAAGCGGACATTTGCCGACAGAATTCTGTCAACGTCACATCATTGAATACGCCACATAAGAAACATTACGGTCCGACACACCGGCTTGGTCTCGGTCGATGTGACCCACGCACTGAATGCGTCGTCCGGCTTTCACGATGAAAGTCAAATCCCGTTACCTCGACTATTTCCTCGGTAGAACTGCCCCATCGCTTCCAAGTCGCGATCCTGAATATTCTCTTCGGACACCATCCGTGCCATTGACTCGTAAAACGTGTGTCCTTGGACGTTTTGGCTCAGCCGATCATCGCAGACCAGACAAGATGGGCAACTTCCGGCTTGCGGATATCGCTGTGAGCTCCGCTGAAGCCGCCTCCCTGGTTTATGACGGAACTGGCTTCGACATTCAATATTCCACCTCCTGTGGGCATCGTATAGACTCCGTCGGTGGACAGAATCGTCACACCTTCGGCTGGGTTGAGGGGAAGATCATTGCCTTGGATTCCAAACGAACCAAGGCCGCCGTATTTGGGAAACGCTGAAGAATCGAATGCCACTGAACCACTCATGCGGGACGATAAGGGATACCATTTTCCGACTGCGAGATCGAACTTGGAGCGAGTAGTGATGATCGGGCCGCTGACCAACTTCTGGCTGATCATCTTGTTGAAATAGCCAGCTGTGCCGTGTTGATAGGGGATGTCGTCGGTATAGGACCAGAGTGACAGGGCTCCCTGCAGCAGGCTTAGGCTTTGAATCGGCTTGGGAATCGGTGCAGAACCAGGGCCGCCACAGATGGCTGCGGTCGTGACGATGCAGCCAAAGCTGTGTCCCACCAGATGAAACCGCACATTTCTTGTGCCCGCAGCCTGCTGTAGTCGGACGAGCAGATTATGGACCGCTTCCTCACCGATTTTTCTGGCTCGGTCTTTCATTTTCCAGTACGTCAGCGCTCGCAGCGGAGAAAGCAGGGTGTCTCTCGAGAAAAAGCCGCCGGCAAACCCGACGGGTTCTGCCCCAAACGGCTGCGGGTCAGATGGCCGGCCAGGGTCGAACATCAGCCGGGCATTTTGATAAACGACGTCCGGGTTAAACGGATCACGGTCTGATGCCGGGTCACCGCCAATGCCGTGTCCACCGATACCGAGTGCCGCATCGAGGGCCCGATATGCGTTGCTCAAATTCGCAGGTAACACATTGGGTTCCGCCGTTTGAGCCGCTGCTGCCAACAGAACGTCGCGCAACGGACCACGGAGTTGTTCTCGCGCTTCCGGTGTATCACCCAATCGAGCGACGTAGGTCTCGATGGCCGCTGCCATCGATCGCTGGCCCAGCGCTGCGGCAACCCCATTTGCCTCGTCGATAGGCGCCCGGGCAGTTACGCTAAACGACTGCGAGCCGAGGGACTCATCGCCCCAAGCCAGACTTGGCCAGTGAATCCCAATCAACAATGGTTTGAATCCGGGCCGCACCGCTCGTATTCGAACTCGATCCGGCTGGTTGGCGGCCATGGTTCGGATCCAGCCGCTATATTGCTCACGCGCCGCAGGCACGTCACCCTGCCAGCCATGGCTCAGCAAGACGACGTCGGTCACCAACGGGTCCAAAATGGCCTGATCTAACAGTCGCGTGATCTGTCCGGCGGGATGATCCAGCCGTTCGACTCCGTTTTCATCGTAAGCCACAAGATAGTAGCGCAGGTCGGTGCCGTTGACGACCTCCGGCGGTACGAGCGTCGAACTAGAGGTGGCGAACGACCTGTCGGGGGCACCCACCGCAGGCAGCGAAATCGGTGGTGGAAGAACGATATCTGCGAAAGTCGACAACGGCTTCAAATCTGACTGCCCCACTGCGAAACTGGCGACGTTTCCGGCGTCGACGGACGCCAATGATCCGAAGTCCAGTCCTGTCAGGCTGGCAATCTTGCTGACCGGAACCTGGAACGTCTGGGCCACGGCGGCTGTATCGAACGAGATGAATTCGTGTAACAATTTTTCCTGATCTACGATAAATCCCAATGCGGTCAGCATGCCGTTCGCCCTCGAAATGACGGCCACTTTCCAATACTGCTTGGGGATCATCACGCCGCGATAATTGGGGTCCGAAGTGCCGAAGATTGGTCCAGTAAAGACGGTCATTTTACGATCTTCAGCGTCCGCTTTGTCCAGCAGGTAATCTTCCAGGCCAGCCCATAAGTTCTGTCCCTGATTGAACCGGGAATGCTGAGGAGAACAATTTGTGAAATGAAACGTATCGTCGTTGGCTCGTTTGATCGCGGCTGCGGTCCGCCCCCACGCGGGATCCAAGCGCCGGACGAGATGTCCGCGATCAAACGGATTCGACGAGTAAAGGTCTTCGCCAACCTGAGCCGATTGGTGAACTCGCGGATCGAAAATCCACTTGTCGGGCTCGCGCGTGGGACGACCAGCCAACTTGCCATCGATATTGACGGCCGTGAAGAATGCCAGGCGCCGCCGGGAATTCAGCACGACGCTGTAGTGGTGATATCGCAACTCAAAGTCCGACAAACCGGTCAAGAACGCCACATCCTTTTTCTGTGCTTTAGAAAGCCCAGGCAGCGGAACGATTTTGGAGCCCGAGCCCAGGAACTGTGGATCGTATCCTTCACGATTGGTGTAATCGGAGTCGATTTCGACCTTAAAGTCGGTCAAACCGGGATGTCGCAAGTCCGCCGACGGCGCACCCGTCGCGACTGCCGCAGCCGCGGCGCCCTGAGCGCCCCCAATGCCGACGCTGATCGTGATCTGCAATGGCACGGTCAGTGTCACGGTTGCGGAGTTCTCGCTGGAGGTAATCGTGACCGGCGGCGGCGGCGGCGCGGCGAACTGGTTTGATTCGTTCATATTCGTCGTCTTTGAAGTTTTAAGGTAAGGCTCACGATCAGTCGTCTGAGTTTCTGAGGAATCTGTCCGAACGGTGGACGATTGGCTGGCCGCAGTGGTGGCAGAGGTCCCGGTGAGTCCGATATTCCCGGCAGGCGTTGTTGCAGCATTCGCGAGGGGAACAGACTGTGGAATAGAAATGGTACCGAGAGTAAGGCGTGGCGCTCCCGGTTGGTCCACGGCCGCAACAGGCAGACGTACCGCAGGGTCCCCAATGATCACATACGACCGCGCATCGGTGCTGGCCGTCCATTCGTTGGCGATGGCGAGTTCGTCATCCGGCAGAGTACCGCTCCTGATCGCCAGCAGTTTTTGACTGAGTGACGACGAGATATCAGCATAACGCTGATTGATGGATTCCAACGCATAGCCGACGGGAACGCCGTCCATCAGTGCGTTCATAGCGTCTTCGAAGCCCTGAATTTGTGCGCCGGCATCCTGCCAGACGATCGAGCATCCCCAGGCTCGCTCCACATGTCCGATGACGGCCAAAGCGCCACCCGACGGATGGCTGAGCAACCTGCGTGGCAATGCCGCAATGAAGGGTCGCGGCGCGATTGCCGATGGGGGGCTTAATTTCTGATGCGCGAAGTCGTCAAGTCGAGGAGTTCCGGCTCCATAACAGGCAAAGTTGAAGCTGATCAATCCATGTAGGTGTGCTGAGTCCACAACATCTTCGGCGGCGAAGTAATCGCCGCGGTCCACCTGCCCTGTCGTCAGGCCTCGCCAGTCTTGGCACAGGAGCGCGCCTTGATGGCCAATCTGACGCGAATCTCCGTGTGGGAACCCCATACCGTGACTGGCCGTGAACAACAATGCGGGCGTTTCGGAGCCACCTAGCAGACTGGTCAGCCGCGTATGAGTCGCTTCGGCGCCGACGATCGTATCGACCTGCCACTGTTTGTTGCTGCCCCGTGTTCGAATTTGCTGACCGAGTGGGGTGATCAACTGATCGGCACTGAGGTTTGTCGCCCCATCGCCATCGTGTCTCGTCCCGAAGACCACCGCCTTGCGAGCAAGCCGGACCCTTCCGGACTCGGCTAGAATCACGCTTTCCGCATAGCGCGCGAATTCATCTACGGAGTTGAACCAGATTCTTCCAATCGCGTACTGGACGTCGAACTGATACTGGAAATCAAATGGAATCTCCTGCGGGTCGCCGACGATGAGCAGATAGTAGGGAACCTTGGTGGGATCGGCCGGCCCCGGACTCATCCCGTTACGACTGAGGAATTGATCCTTTGACTCGCCTTGTCGAAATCCATTGTCACCCAGAAATTCCTTATAAAACCTTCCGGCCTGTGCCTTGCGATGATTTAATAGTGGCCGTAGAGCATCGAGGATCAGGCGGTCGGTCGCCTGGCTGGCGAGCACACCCCAACCTGCCGTTTCCACCCGGTCCGGGGCAACGCCAAACCGCACGCCGAACGATTGACTTTGTTTCAGCAGGGACTTGACCTGCAACTGCTGCAAATGTCGTCCCAATGGATCCAGTGCAACCACGCCGCCAATTGTTCCCTGAAACGCCGGGTCGCGCTTGGCAAGCTGGGCGATTGCTTGAGCCGACATGGGTGGTAGAAGGTACTGACCCGTCGCGCCATTGATCCCGTTGAAGTAGTACAACGCGCTCTTGTCGACTGCACCTGCCATGTTAGGATTCCTGGTGGTAGTCAAAGGCTGTAAATCGGAAGCGGGTGGCGCCACAACGGGGGAAGTTACCGGCACGTCGGGAGAAGGTACTTGATCGAAGACAGCATCGCTCGGCGACTTTGGATCCCATCCCGTATAGGTCAACCAGGTCCGCTCGAAGTCGGAGAATGTCGCAAACGTCTTCAGGCGATTCAGCAATTCCCGCCCGTTATGAACCTGGTCCTCCGGGAACTGGCGCGAGATTGACTCGCTCTTTTCCACATAGAGCCGCAACCTGTCCACGGCGAAGGTGAGCCCCTGTGAAAACAGTGGCAGACCGCGGTTGTTCAGTTCGATGAATGCTGCCAGTGCCTCGGCGTGCAGTCCCGATCGCGCCAGTTGTTCGCCGCGAATCACCACGCCATCGGGCAGCCACGGGAACCAGTTCATCAGATTACTGGACCACTGCTGCAGTTCGTTCTTCTGCGCCTGCTCACCAACACGTAGGATGGCATACGCCCCAACCGCGGCGGCGATCGGATCCTGGCGCTTGTTTTCCAGGAGTTCCTGCGCACTGAGGGTGCTCGAAGAGACCGTCTCCCTCGCTTCACTTAACATACTGCCACGCAGGTAGTGAGCCAGCAGATTGGCGACGGAATGCTGCAATTGCACATCAAGTCTGAACCGGGGAATCTGTGGTTCCGGCGCCAGCAGCGTTAGTTTGGGTGGCTGGAGTCCATATTCCGCCGGTGGCAATGGCACGCACATGTTTGACGGTGCCTGTCCGTCCTGATGCAATTGACAAATGATAGGTCCGCTACCTCCAAGCACCTCGGAAGGGATATCGATTGCCAAATTGTTCGGTGCGAGGATCGTGCCGCCATTGATGACGGAAGCGGCCTTAGCGAGCACATTGCCCATGAACCAGCGCACCGTGAGACGCGTGGGCGCGGCCGCCATTGACTGGGCTGTAACGGATATGTCGGCATCATTGCCGAAGTCGGCCAGAATTGGCTGGCTCATGGCCCCCTGCGCCGCGTTGTAATTCTCGCCTTTGAACGCGAACAGATTGCTAATCGAAACGCCAAGGTCAAACTGGCTCGACGAAGGCATAAGCGACGAAGGCAAACCCGAATCCGAACTGCCGGGCAGCGACGATGACAATCCCTTCGCGCGGCGACTCTGGCGCCGCATGAAATGGTCCAGTTCCAAGTTTTCGGACGGCGAGGCATCTCCTTCGCTGGGCTTCAAATCGACAGGAATTCGCTCGCCTGCCTTGACTTCGACGTGCGAAATCAATTGCTGTCCCGCCGGCAGCCGACAAATCACGAGGTACTCGCCCGGGTCAACTTCGACGGTTCCGTTGGTCCGGCCGCGCACCGCAAGCGAAAGATTCGAGCGACGCACCTCGACTGGCAGTTCGAGCGAACTGAGCTCAATACTGTGAAAGTGTGTCTGGAAACTCAGTGTCGCCTTGTCCGTCATGTCATCCGCCCCCGGATTGTTGGCCGCGGCGGCTCAATGGGACTAAACCAGAATGGCGGACTTCGATAAACAGGATTTGGTTGTACCTGGAATTCGATCCGGTAGTAGCCCGCTGGCCACAGAGCGAACGTGGGATTTCCAGTGAACTGCGAAATTGACAATTGCAGTTGCGTCGCCATGTCGGTCACTGACAATGTCGCAAACGGCAAAGCGTCAATGGGATCGATTTGAATTCTTACTTCGACATCGGGACGACCATCCAAATTCAGCAACTTAAGTTCCTCGCGCAGCAGACCGCTGGGCGTGAAATTAACGTCCAGTCCGGCATCCCTCCAAGAGTCGTAAGAATCTTTCAGGGCTCTTCGGATGCCATCTGTCGTGATAGCCCAGGTCACCGCTCCGGTGTCATCCTGGTTTGATGTTGCCCCTGTTCGATTCAAACATTTGATCAGGAGGTCACTGAAAAAACTCGGTCGTCCGGAAAATCCCAACGCTGCAGCACCGGAGATAGCTGACATAAATGTGGGGGCGACGCGATCGTCGGGGGCGGGCAGCTCGACTTGAAAGACCTGAGACGTATTCTGCTGCTCGATCTTCTTGAATTCGTTCGGCAGCATTCTGCAAGCGTCGACAAAGTACAATTGCCGACGGGCAATTTCCGGATAACTTGCCGATGGCGCCATACCATAAAACAGCGTTTTCAAATCGACAGCATTGATCAATGCCCCGCCCAGTCCTTGGCCGAATTCATCCAGCAACATGACAGCGTCATCGTGCGTTCGCTCGACCCCGTGGCCTGAAAAGAAAAACCAAGCCATGTCGTCTCGATTGCTGGATGCTGACTTCCGCCAATCATCCGCTGCCTGTAAGAAGTTGGCGAGCGAGCAAGTTTGGAACACGTTTCCGGCCTGTTGGGCGGCATGCAGATCTGCGTCGGCGGCAAGTTCCGTACCCGATGGCGACAACAGTAGACGACAAAACTTCAGATTGTGGGACAGACGACCTCGATTGTTCTGAAGCCATTGGTAAAAGCAGAAAGCCGACAGGGCAGGTGATGCCAACTTGCACAGGCCGAACGCCGTCGGCGGCAGAGGCGTCGGTGAATTTGCGTCAGGAAGATTGACGTACTCGCTGACACCAGCAATGAAAACGTGTAGATCAGGCATAGAAGCCCATTCCGACTCGCGGCTTGACGGGATGTTCGCAACGCGTGGGCGCAAAGACGCAACATAAACAGAAATCTGCTGTAATCCGGATCGATTATTCTATATCTGGGGGGCCTGGATCATTCCATTCCCAATGTCGGCAAAGGAAGCGCCCGGTACAAAAACCGCTGAAGCTAACGTCCTTGCGGCGAGGTTTTCGCTCTTCACGACACCCGTCAATTTCTTTTGCTGTTCTGCCCAAAGTGCCGCACATCCCGCTACATGAGGTGTTGCCATGCTCGTTCCACTAATTGTTTGAAGCGCGGTATTACCACCGATCCAAGCGGATGTGACACTCACCCCTGGACCACATAGATTGCATTGGGTATTGGAAAACCTAGCCACGCTAAGATTTCCCGCCGCCGACCGCTGAAGCGCGCCAACCGAAATCATCCCGTCGCCCGCTGCTGGAGGCGCGACCGCAACTTGGTATCTCGGTCTATCGCTTTCGTTCCCAGAGGCGGCGACAACGATAGCGGCTTGGGCAAAAGAACCCGACTGTGCCAGCAGCAACGTCAAACTGCTGAAAAGATTTACGTTTGCCCGATACTGCTCGAGTGCTATGGAGGTCGCCGACTGCGGCGGAATTCCTTGCTTGATTAATTCAGCGACAAATCCGGGGAAGTCGATCCCCAGTGACATCGAAATAACATTGGCTCCATTTTCATATGCCCAGTTAATAGCGTTTGCAAGCATCGCGGATGAACCGCCACCTGGACCGAGTATCTTTCCGATGAGAGCTTTTGTCACACCCCTTGCTACACCTATCCGCAGGCCATTCACGTCGCGACCAAGAATTGTTCCTGCACAATGTGTTCCGTGCCCGTTTTCATCATCATTCGGACCCTGCGTAAAATTGCGTCGGACCAAATCGACGCCTTGGAAAGCTGCGTGGTTGGGGTTAATTCCCGTATCAAGAACTGCCACGACAACGCCCGCACCCGTGAATGGCGAGGTATGAGCCGCCACCGCCTCGATTCCCCAGGTGTTGCCGACGGCTGCGGAAGTTGCCTCAGGACTGTCGACTGGATCGATCAGCTTAAGAGGCATTGGATCGGCAATTACGACCACTTCCGGATCGCGATGGGCGTCGGTTACCTCAGAGGCCGTCATTTCTGCCTGCTCGATAACCGGTTCAGCCAAGGCGGGCAGAGACTCCATTCCAAAGGGGCCCACACCAAGCGGACCGGCGCTTCGCATTCTATGAAATGAATGCTTTCGTCGAAGTATGATTCTTTCAGATGGTTGGCCGATCATTGTCTGTCACCCTTTCCGGGGATAGTACGAATACGCTGGAAAAGCCGCAGCCCACTCACCGGCGGATCGCATTTCGCGAATGCCGCGCCAAGAGATGCAGCGAGTTGCTTCTAGTGCGCAGCACGGATCCCATCATAGGTGGCCCCGCTAACTTATTTATGTGTGGTCATGCTGTACCTGATTGGAGTTCGTAAAAGGGAGTATTTTGTCACTGACTGGACGGTTCGCCCAATCGTTGTGAGCGGGCTCATGGGTCGACAGAATTGAATGTACATCCTCGCGGCCGCGCCTTGCCGTGCTCTTACCATCGGCCTTCTGCGAAGAAATCGAACCGGTGCGATTGCTCATGAACTACCTCGGAGTGTGATACTGGCAAATGCGGATTGGTGTATCGTGCGTTGAAAGGGTATTTCGCTGAGAGATGAGTCAGGCGTCTACGAATGCTTGAAACGTGGATGGGACAGGGAAAATATAAACCCCCTTGCAGGTGGGGTCAACTACCCGCAATGATCCCATTATTGGCAGTGGCGTGCGGACTGTAGAAATTGCGTACCACTTCAGGAGTTCGAAGGGGCCAAGCGCAATTAGGCCCCGGCTCGCTCGGCAGAGTATGTCCTCGGGAGTTTCGGATGAAAGCGTCCATCGCGTCGGTCCGACACACCTCTGGCGATGTGACCGACGCTGATAGAATACCCAGGAATTGGCGTCGTGATTCCCAATGTTTTTCCTCCGGAAACGCTCGCTCCAAGCGACCAGACGGGCGAAGATCTTGCGGATGCCACTTTTTGTGGCGTCGCCGGGAGATGTTGATCGAAGTGAGATTATTCCGGAACGGAATGTCTCGCAATGGCGGGTAGTGGAGCACAATCAAAGACGGTGCTGCGTCGCAACAGCCCTATATTGAATCCTCCATGATGAGCAAACTAAGAGTACGGGTGCGGTGCCCAGGACGCCGGCGAGATATCAGGAAATGTGTACAGTGCGGCAGCCGAGGTATGGATCATTGAAATACCTTCAGCAAGGCCTGCAGTGCTGGCAGCTCGCGGGGAATATTTCTCTTCAGTCCTTTAGGCAGGTAACATGGAATTCTTGTCGGCCGATGACGTGCGCGAGCGAGCGAGCTTCGTTGAATGCTAGGCTTTGTCCCAAAACTGGCATAGGAGCATTTCGTAATATCGGCGATGCTTAGGTGTGTTTCCGAAGCCGGCCTCGACTGGGGGACCACCACGGGAACCGCGAGAGGTTCTCGACGGCATCCTTTGGGTGCTGCGGACAGGCTCGCCATGGCGCGACTTGCCTGAGGAGTTTGGGGCGTGGAAGACGGCTTGGCGGATGTTCGATCAATGGAATGCCGACGGCATCCTCGCCGAGATTCTGCATCGATTACAGGCGGCTTTTGTTGCCGCAGGAGCCATCGACGATCGGTTGTGGTGTATCGATGGCACGATAGTTCG
>JAWXCH010000430.1:0-6385 GCA_034440595.1 Planctomycetota bacterium
CAATTGGCCGAAGTCATCGCCGTTGAGCCGGAAGGGCCGGGCGTCCGCCTCACGATCTCGGCGGCAAAGATTGCCAATGGAACTGCGATCGGGGACAGCATCGCCATCAACGGCTGCTGCCTGACGGTCGTTTCGCACGATGCCAGGCAGTTGGTTTTTCAGGCCGGCCCAGAGACGCTCAGCCGTACCAACCTGGGCCTGCTGCAAAATGGGAGCTTGGTCAATGTCGAACGCTCCCTGCGCGTCGGCGACCGACTGGGAGGACACTACGTTACCGGGCACATCGACGCTGTTGGCCACGTTGCACAGCGCCTGGACGAGCAGGAGTGGTCGACTTTTTGGTTTAGCGCGCCGGCAGAGCAAATGCGTCAAATGGCCAGCAAAGGCTCAATCGCCGTCGATGGGGTCAGCCTGACTTTGGTCGAGGTGACTGCCGATCGCTTCAGTGTGCAGCTCATACCGCATACATTGCGAGAAACGACATTGGGGGCACGTAAAGTGAACGATCCGGTCAATCTAGAGACCGATCTTTTGGCCAAATATGTCGCGCGGCAGCTCCAAAGCGGAACGGCCTGATTCATGGTATCATGGCAAGCTGAACAATCGATTTAACGCCAGCTTAGCCCGTACGAACATGTCCGACTCTTTCAGCAATCAAACACTTTCCTTTCTTAAGAATCGCTTCGCCGAGGCGGGCGTCAATCTGGTCAAACGGCATGGGCAGAATTTTCTGATTGACCTCAACCTACTGCGATTGTTGGTCGACGCCGCCGATTTGCAGCCGGACGATGTCGTGCTGGAGGTCGGCACTGGCACAGGGTCGCTAACCGCACACATGGCCGCCCGCGTGGCCGCAGTGGTAACTGTGGAAATTGATCCACAGTTGCATCAGCTCGCCAGTGAAGAACTGATCGACTTTGAAAACGTCACGCTGCTACACCAGGATGCCCTGCGGAACAAGAATCATATTGACGAGACGGTGCTGAATGCGGTTCGCCAGCGGCTCAGTGAACATCCGAACGGTCGGTTCAAACTCGTAGCGAATCTGCCCTATAGTGTTGCCACGCCGATTATTTCCAATTTGTTGCTAACCGACATCACTCCGGTCTCGATGACGGTCACGATTCAGAAGGAATTGGCCGAACGGATCACCGCCGTACCTTCGACCAAGGACTATAGTGCACTGAGCGTCTGGATTCAGAGCCAGTGTCGGGCCAGTCTGGTACGGGTTATGCCCCCGAGTGCCTTTTGGCCGCGACCGATGGTTTACTCGGCGATTTTGCATCTGGAAACGGATCCGGTACTTCGTGCCCGGCTGACCGATTTGCAGGCGTTTCACGAATTTGTACGGTCGATGTTCTTCCACCGCCGCAAATTCTTGCGCAGCGTAGTAGTCAGCGCCTTCAAAGGTGTACTGGATAAGCCGGCCGTGGACGAAGTGCTAAATGCCCTGGAGCTAGGGCCAAGTGCGCGTGCCGAGGAACTGAGCATCGAGCAGATGATCGAACTGTTCAACGCGTTTCAAACGCGGCTGGCTGATTCCAGGCAATAAGCCATTCGGCGGATAATAGTTGATCCCTGTCGTTCGCCACTTCTGAGACTTGCTTCTCAAGGCCATAGCGATTAACGTGGTTGAAGGTTTTGGTACAAAGTTGACCTCCTCTACAGCAATTTGCCTAGCGCGTGGAAAATCGATGACTGCCATGAAATTCATTGAGATGACCGGATCGGAGTTGATGTCGGTGCTGGCCAGCGACGAAGTATCCCCCGAGGAACTAAGATCCGCCGGCCTGACCGAACGGTGTCTAGTCCGGATCAATCAGCAGGGAGACATCGAAGTGCGACGTGCCCACGGATGGGATGTCGTCGGTGGCTTGCTCGGCGATTTTGAGAAGCGCATCAAGCAGGCAGCTCATCGCGATTGGGCATAGCCAGTGTTGCCCGACCTCCCGTGCCCTTACCACTGCTCGCTGACTTTTTTGCCATTACGCACGCGAATCTTTAA
The DNA here is from genome assembly GCA_034440595.1 of Planctomycetota bacterium. GTDB lineage: Bacteria > Planctomycetota > Planctomycetia > Pirellulales > JALHPA01 > JAWXCH01. Next base: position 2,006 of record JAWXCH010000430.1, read on the forward strand.
CAGACGCTGCATGCGCGAGGTGAGTGGTTCCCACTCGGCGGTTGGCTGTTTCAGCTCCAACTCCTCAGGAAACTCCGTGAGCCGCCCTTCGGCGTCGACCTGACAGAAACCCATCAGGCCATCCATCCAAGGACCGGTCTGGCCGGGAAGCTGCGTTCCGATGATGCCAATCACCAGGTAAGCCCGTGTCAGATGCAGTGGCGTGCCACGGATCTCGATCACCGAGCCTTGCGCCACAGGCCGGTAGCATTCCAGATTGAGCACTCTGCGCAGAAGTAGGTTGGCATCAACACCAATAGTGCGAAACGCCGTCGCATAAGCGGCTTCCAGGGCGATGCGCAACAACGATCCGGCGTATAGCGTGCCGTGATGATTGGAATCCGCCGGCAGTATCAGGCGATGGGTCAAAGTGATGGGAGACGACACGGCAGCGGCTTCGGTTCAAGGTTGGGTTGGTGTCATTCCATCAGTGTTCGTTCTATCAGTCGCCGACCGAAATACCGCGATCGCGCACTGGTACTTGTGAGGCACCATTGGATCCCTTGGCAATCCCGGACGGCAAATGCACCGGATCGATCTTGGCAATTTCTTCGGCAAGTGCCTCAACCGTCTGGCGGATCTGCGCAGGTGTATGGCACGATGAGATGAAAAATCGCAATCGGGCCGCACTCTCTTCGACAGCAGGATACATGATTGGCTGGACGTTGATCCCGCGAACAAACAATGCCTGCGACAACCGCAGACTATGCATGGAGTTGCCTAAAATGATCGGAACGACTGGCGAATCTTTGCTCATGCCGGTGTTCAGGCCCCGTTCTTTAGCCAGCGTCAAAAACAGTCGCGAATTGGCGTGCAATTTTGCGACGCGATCCGGCTCTTCTTCCAGAAGGCGTATCGAGGCCAAAGCCGCAGCCGCACTGGCCGGCGGTAAACCGACGCTGTAAACAAATCCAGGGGAAGTATACTTTAAGTATTCGACGAGCGCGCGATTCCCGGCGATATATCCGCCGCAACTTCCGTAAGACTTGCTCAGGGTCCCCATCCAGATGTCGACCTCGGCCGGGTTGATATCGAAATGCTCGGCAATGCCACGCCCGTGCAGCCCCATCGTGCCGGCAGAGTGTGCTTCATCGATCATCAAAAAGGCCTTGTGGCGTTTCTTGACATCAATGAACTGCGGGATATCCGGGTAGTCCCCGTCCATGCTGTAGACACCTTCGACCACGATCAGCACACGGCGGTACTCGTGGCGCATACTCGTCAGCAACTGGTCCAGTGTTTTCCAGTCGTTGTGTGGGAAAGGGCGACGACGTGCGCCACTGAGAATGCAACCTTGCACGATGCTGTTGTGCGACAAGCTATCGTGCAGCACCAGATCGCCAGGTCCAAACAAGTGGCCGATCGTGGACTCATTGGTGGCGTGTCCACCGACGTAAACAATCGCGTCTTCCACACCGATAAAGTCAGAAATCGCGCGTTCCAATTCGCGATGGACTGGTTTTTCGCCGGATACTAACCGACTGGCTGAGACACTGGTTCCATATAACTCGATCGCATCCTTGGCCGCTTGCACGACAATCGGATCGCCTGACATGCCGAGGTAGTTGTAACTCGACCAGTTGATCATTTCGCGACCACCGATCACCGTGGTGTCATTGGTGACGCGCTCGTGCAAATTGAAATACGGGTTCACCAGTCCAGTCCCCTGGATGGCCTTCATGCTCTGCTTCAGCGCCAGATACTCTGGATAGAGATCAAAGCGGAAGTTGGCCTCGGGAATTTCTGTATCAGCAGGAATAGTTCCCTTGGCACGTGGTGTAGTACCGAGGTACTTTTCGACCGCTGCGATGACCTCGCGGCAAGTCTCCATCTCGCTGAGGACTTGCTCGGGAAATCGCCCGCCAAAAGTGTCTTCAAGCGAAGCGATAATTTCCATCCGCTCCAGAGAGTCCATTCCGAGTTCAAGAATGTTCGTCTCGATGGTCAGGCCGGCGGCACGTTCCTTGGCAACCTTGCGAACTTCATGGAGGACGGCCTCAATAGTCTGAGGATTGAACTGCTCGTCGGTAGGTTGATCAGTTGCATGGCCGGTGGCTACTTGCCCGTTCGTTTCAGTCGGGTCGGCCCGTTTTTCCCAAGAGAGCCACTGACCGACGGAATCTAACGAACCGTCCAACACGCCTCGGCGACAAGCGTGCCGCTGGATTTTTCCACTCGAGGTCTTTGGAATACTGCCCGCCTTAATCAACACAATGCCATCCACGGCCAGTTCGTGTTCGCTGGAGACCACTTTGCGAATGGCGTCAAACACCGGTTGAAAACTGCGTGTTTCGCGGTGGCGGCCGCGCTCAACTTCATTGACGACGATCAAGCGGTCGACGCCGTCGATTTCAGCGGTAAATACCGCGCCGGCAGCCGGTCGCAGATCCTCGTGACTCCGCTCGACATTTAGTTCGATGTCTTGAGGGTAATGGTTTACCCCGTTATGGATGATCAGGTCCTTCAGGCGACCGGTGACAAACAATTCACCGTCTTGCATGAATCCTAAATCGCCAGTACGAAGGTACGGGCCTGCGCCGGAGTCCTTCAAATGTGCGTGAAAAGTATGTGCAGTTTCGGCCTCGCGTTTCCAGTACCCTTGTGCAACGCTCGGACCAGAAACCCAAATTTCGCCGACTTCATCGGCGGCACAGCCACACAGTGTCTGCGGGTTGACGATCACAATCTCTTCGTCCAGCAGATTTCCACCGCAGCCAACGATCGATCGAGCACCTTCTTCATCAGGTAGCGCATCGACAATCTGGTTGTTCTCGAGTGCCTTGGCGTCAAAGTGGCGCACGACGGGGAGCGCGGCTCGAAAACCGCCGGAAACAATCAATGTGTTTTCGGCCATGCCGTAGCACGGATAGAACGCCTCCCGACGGAAGCCGCACGGCTCAAAAGCGCGCGTGAAGCTTTCGATGGTGGACTCACGGACTGGTTCGGCACCGTTGAATGCCAGCACCCAGCTACTTAGATCCAGCGTTGCTTTCTGCTCGGCTGAAATTTTGCGCACGCAAAGGTCGTAGGCAAAATTGGGTCCGCCGCTGATGGTGACCTTGTATTTAGAAATCGCTTGCAACCAACGATAGGGCTTCTGCAAGAACGAAACCGGCGACATCAGCACGTTCGGCTGCCCGATGTACAACGGCTGTAAAATTCCGCCGATCAGTCCCATGTCGTGGTAACTAGGGAGCCAGAAAACGCTGCGTCCGCTGCGAGTGTGTTCAAAGGCGTAAGAGATCAATGCCGAGTTGTGCATCAAATTCGCATGCGTCAGGATCACTCCTTTGGGATTGCCCGTGGATCCTGACGTGTACTGCAAAAAGGCCAGCGTATCGCCATGCACGTCTGGCTGATGCCAGTCGACTTCTTGACCAGGCTCCATCGCGTCGGTGCTCAGCCAGCGCAGCTCCCTCAATCCGGGAGAGTCTTCCAGCAGTCCTTGAATGCGAGTGTAGACCTCGCGCGTGGTCAACGCTACTTTGGATTCGGCGTCTTCGACAATGCCGTCAATGCGATCCATCGACCGATTGCGGCGCGGTGGATAGGCGGGTACGGCAATTACGCCAGCGTACAAGCATCCGAAAAACGCCGCGATAAAGTCCAATCCCGCTGGGTACAATAGCAATGCCCGCTCGCCGGCCAGTCCCATCTTTTGTAACTGCGCACCAATAGCACGTGCCTGGCGATCCAGCTCGCGGTAGGTGAGGTGTAGTTCTTCGTTCTCTCCATCGACCAGATAGGTAAAGGCCCTGTCCTGACCTTGGTGCGTCGCGCGGTGGCGCAGCAGATCGACAAGGTTAGAAGGACCAAAAAAAGAACCAGGAAGTTGATCGAGATGCACGGTAGGTTGCGCTCCAGACGGGGAATCCCAACAATCGTTAATGCTACGTTCGACCTGTGACATCCAAGATTCTCCGCGGTACCAACCAGCCGAGACGTATCAATAGCCTTCCGTGCTATCGTCACTCTGCAAGGTCAGATCCGTAGTGAATCGGGGTCTGTATGCCCATACTTGTCAAATAGGCAGGTCAGAACTGTTACAGGCCGTGTGCCGGTATTATTCGCGCCGAAGCCTGTCATCCGACAGGTTTCGGCAATGGTCGCAGCAGCAACATCATGCTTATCCCCACTATTCCGTCAGTTTAGCGACCGACCCCAAATAGCTTACCATTTGCTAACAAGTCCTACAAACCGTACGGTGGCCGACTGTCATAGTGGTTACTACCGTAAATACCGGCAAAAATGCGGCGAATCGTCGTAATGCGCCTAATCGAACCCGCGATACTGGACCGATCAGCGAACTTTGATTGCATCCGGCCGACAATCGGGGAATAA
>JAWXCH010000431.1:0-7486 GCA_034440595.1 Planctomycetota bacterium
CCTCAACGCTCCTTATTTAAAACTATTCCGCCAGCAGCGTCCCTGGGTCATCGCCAAATGGGCCATGACCCTTGATGGTCGCATCGCTACGCACACCGGCGACAGTCGCTGGATCTCTAGCGAAGCCTCCCGCGCCATTGCTCACCAACTTCGCGGTCGCGTCGATGCGATTGTGGTTGGAAGTGGTACGGCAGCCGCCGACAATCCCCAACTCACCGCACGACCTGCCGGAGTAAGAACTGCCCTGCGCGTAGTGGTCGATTCGCAGGCCACGCTGGCCAGCGACAGCTACCTGGCACACACGGCGCGCGAAATTCCCGTACTAGTCGCGGTGGGTGCAGAATCAACGGCGGCTGATCGACAGCGACTAACCGACCTTGGCTGCGAAGTGTTGCTGCTCAATGGTGCGGATCATACCGCGCGACAGGGCCAGTTGCTGGATGAGCTTGGCCGGCGACGCTGCACCAACGTCTTGGTCGAAGGTGGGGGCCAGCTACTCGGCCTGCTGTTCGACCAGCAACTGGTCGACGAATGCCACATCTTCATCGCGCCCAAGATTATCGGGGGCAGCGGTGCGGTGGCCCCGGTCGGCGGACAGGGAATCGCCTCAATTGCCGAGTCATTACAGTTGAATGACCCTATCTGGCGGCAATGCGAGGGGGACATGTATATTCAGGGGAGGATTTCTCGCGGAAATCCCGGTACCACGGCGAAATTGACTTGACCTGACACGCCGTAGCAGTGTTAATCAGACGCAGTGTTAATCAAACGGCACAGTCCATTTGTCCATTTCAACTCAGAACACCAGCGATCGGAACAGAGCAGCTTATGAGCGACGCAATGCAGGAGCGGGCAGAGCAATTCGTCCGCCGTTATCAGGCTGTCAAGACACAAATCGGACGGGTCATTGTCGGGCACGAAGATATCGTCCATGGAATTCTCACCTGCCTGTTCGTCGGGGGGCACTGCCTGCTGGAGGGAGTCCCCGGCCTGGGTAAAACCTTGCTGGTCCGGACCCTGGCCAAGACGCTCAGCCTGGACTTTTCGCGTATTCAGTTCACGCCCGACCTCATGCCGGCGGATATCCTTGGCACCAACATGGTCATGGAGTCCCCCGACGGCAAGCGGTTCTTTGAATTTCAAAAAGGCCCGATCTTTACGCAGATTTGTCTGGCGGACGAAATCAACCGCGCCACACCCAAGACACAGTCGGCCATGCTAGAGACAATGCAGGAAGGTTCGATCACCGTCGGCGGCAAGCATTACCAACTGAAGAAGCCGTTCTTTGTGATGGCGACACAGAACCCGATCGAGCAGGAGGGAACGTACCCGTTGCCCGAGGCACAGCTCGACCGCTTTATGTTCAAGCTGGTAGTTGGGTATTCGACCCGCGACGAACTGGCTACGGTCATCGATCGCACGACGCGTGGCGAAACGATCGAGCCAGAAAAGGTCATGGATGGCGAAGAGATCGTGCTGTGGCAGCAACTCGTGCGCGAGGTCATTCTAGCCAAACACTTGCAGGATTACATTGTGCGGCTGACACTGGCGACACACCCCGAGGGGCCGTTTGCACTGCCGATCACCAATCAGTATTTGCGTTGGGGTGCCAGTCCTCGTGGAGCGCAAACCTTGGCCCTGGCTGCCAAAGTGCGTGCCTTGTTGGAAGGCCGTTACAACGTCAGCTTTGAGGATATCCGCCGCGTCTATCTGGCGGCAATGAGGCACCGCGTGATTTTGAACTTTGAGGCCCAGGCTGAAGGAGTCACCACCGATCACGTGCTGGCCGAGATTCTGAAAAAGCTGCCGGAAAAGCCACCGGAGGACAAACCGGCGATGGCACAGGTGGTAAAGAAGTAGGCCGTGAGTCTTGTCGTGTTCCGAACCAAAGCCTGGAGCTAGTAACATGCAACGCAGATCAGGCCATTGCGACCTGAACATTGATGAGCGAAAAGCTGCTGAATCAATTCGCAATTATAACAATGGCAGCTACAAGGGGGTTCGTAATCTGGAACTGGACTCGCAAGGGTACGAAATGTTCCGCGATGGCCTATCGTCTCACTTGCCTGCGCTGGTGAAACAACTAATTTTTACTGGCGACAATTACGGTGGTGCACAAGCACGATTCATGGTCCATTCGATTGAAGTCGAATCGAGGTTCATTGCCGAAAAGATTCTCGGCGACTTTGCAAGCTGGGAGTCGAGTATTCGGGCAGCACCTCCGCTTCAAGACGGAATTGTCGAGCTTGATCGAATTGAATGTTTGCTGCTGCCTTTCCATTGCAGCAAGCGTTGGTTGGTGTGGGCTTCAAAAACATTGCAGTTTTTGCGACCTGAGGCATTTCCGATCGTGGATTCACAAGTTGTTAAAGCTCTTGGAGTTTCGCAACTAAACACAGCGAAGTGGTATCGTAAGTTTTGTGGTTTAATTCGCGATACACTAATAAACAACTCTGATGTTTTGAACCGTATGCGTACAGTGGATTGTGATCGCTCTCCTTCCAAGCTTAAGCTACTGGACAAAATACTTTTTGTTGCCGGTCGTCCTAAACAAGACGGCAGATGTTTGCATTCGATAGAAATGTAAAGAAAACAGGGGCAGTTATATGAACGTCCAACAGTTCCTAAACAGCGGCAGGCAAAAGCTAGCGACGATTCGCTCTCGCAAACTGCCGAACTGGACTCAGCAGCTACGGCAGGCCAGCCGGCATGTTGCTGGCCAGACGCTGGATCTGCTCTATCCGCCGCAATGTGCAGACTGTGCAACCGGTCTGACGACATCGCAACAGCCGATGCTGTGCGAGCCGTGCACAGTAAAACTGCTCGCTGACCGTCTGCCGAAATGCGATCGCTGCGCGTCGAGCATTACCGAACTAGACGCTGGTGCCCCCGATTGCATTCGCTGCCGCAAGGAGAAGTATCAATTTGAGCGAGTCCTAGCACTAGGTCGCTACCAAGATGCACTACGCGAAGCAGTCCTGAAAACGAAGTACCCAACCGAAGAACCGCTGACGCGTGCCTTGGGTACGCTTTTGGTTGAGAGATTTGGTTTACAACTCCGCGCCTGGCAGCCGGACGTTTTCGTGCCGATCCCCATGCACTGGACGCGGCGATTAAAGCGACGTGGCAATTCGCCGGATGTGCTAGCAGAGATTCTGGCCAAACAGTTAAACATTGCGCTGGGGAACGGCGCACTCGTTCGCCGCCGGCGAACGCAACCGCACCGTGAACTCTCCTTCCGCGAGCGAAAGGCAAACATGCGCGACGCCTTCTCCGTCGCCGCCGGGTGTGACTTTCGCGATGCGCGCGTGGTCCTGGTCGATGACATTCTGACCACCGGCACGACCTGCAACGTGGCCGCACGAACTCTCAAAAAGGCCGGCGCGGCGGAAGTGATGGTCGTGGTGGTCGCCAGGGCACATGTGGGGGATTAAGTTTCCATCCACTGTGGCAATAGTCAACCGGATAGAGAAAATCGTCTACTCGGGCGGTGGGTACCGCACTGGCATTCCGATTTCAATGCCGATGTTGGCGCGCTGATCCAATTCCAACAAGGCCATGTAAACTTCCGATAAATGCTGCTCGACGGCTGGTGCCGACTGTTTCTCCTTCAATATTTTGTCGAGTGTCGCAATAGCCGAATCGATATTGGTGCTCGCTTCGCTTTTCAAGCCAAGATCCAAGCACACCTGAGCCAGCGAACCATCCACCACCGCACTCCATAGCTTGAAGGAGTATTCGCCGGGCCATCGAGCAGTGACCAGTCGAATTTGCTCACGGGCTTTTTCATGTGATCCCTGAGCCTGAAACAGCAACTCGTCTCGTTCTTCGCCAAAGTGTTCCCTGGCCTGGTGGGTTTGTACATGTCCCAGCCGGTGTAAGACATGCATTCGTGCCACGGCGTACTGCGGCACATTAGGATGATGCTCAATCAGGTAGTCCGCATGAGCTAGTGCCTCATACAGCAATTCCTGCGACTCATCCACTTGATCGTGTTTGTGTGTTTTGTCCGGTTTGCTTAGTCGAATTGCTTCGACCAGTTCAAATCGATAGTGTGGATTGTCGGGAAATCGGCGCACCAGATCGTTCAAAATCGCTAGCGCCTGCTCTTGGTGAGATCGCGAGTCACCAATCCGCAAGTCATCTCCTTTTTTCGGGCGTGCATTTGGTAGCTCTCGATAGCAGCATGCCAGTAGAAACGCATGCTCCACAGAACGCTTACCACCATCTGGCAACTCGTTCAGTAAATTGATTGCAGCAAGTAGATGCGTCCGCTTGCGATCGCTGGAGGTAGAACCGCCAATTGTGGGTCCGCGAGCTTCGCCATGATGCGGCGGCGGTCTTTTGCCTACGAGTTGCCCCATTGCCACCTGCGATGCACTGTCTAACGGGCGGCGTCCCAGATAGTAATGCGCACGGGCAACTTCAAAGAGTCTATTCGCCGAGGGTGGCTGGAGACTGCCGTCAACTTTACTCGCCGTAAGCAACTGGATTGCCTGCTGATGCGCACGTTCTGCTTCCGAGTATTTTTCCTGAACAAAGTAAACACGCCCGATCTCATTGTGAATGCGAGCCGCTTCCAGGGTTAGCTGCAATTGCGCCGGATAGTCGTTGCGCAGTCGATCGAGCGTGACTAACGCCTCCGAATAATGGCCGAGTGCCCGATCAGACTGGCCAAGTTGCCGATGAATGTCTCCAATGCGGCCAAGTGCTTTGATGGAAGACTCCGAAAGGAGGAGACTATCTCCTCGTTCCTTTCCCAGACGATGATAGAACTTCAGCAGGTTCTCCAGAACGACCGCGGTCTCGGCGGATAACGAAGGCGTCGCAGTGGACGCTTGAGCTATCTGATCCGACTCTGCTTTGACACTCTTCGGTTCGCTGTAGTCATTCACGTCATTGGGCGCGAACTGTTCGTAGATTCCATCCAGCGCATCGACTGCAATCTGCAACGTGGCTGCGGAGTTCTCCCGTTCACTTATTTCGCATTGCAACGCTAGCTGTGTTTCTTGATTGGCCCGAATCGCATGCAGATAGCTGAACGTAATAACATTAAACACCAGCGCTAAAAGTAGAATCGCCAGCGCCGAAAGCGCAGATACCATTTTATTGCGCTGACACCAGCGCCCGATTCGCACTAGTGTTGAGATGCGCCGCGCCTGCACAGGTCGATTGTCGAGAAACCGCTGCAAATCGTCGGCCAGCGCGCCGGCGCTAGCGTAACGCTGGCTCGGTTCGGCGGCTATCGCCTTCAGTACGACCGTCTCCAGATCGCGTGGAATGTTCGGATTCCGCTCCTGCGGTCGTGCTGGCTGAAAAGACTGATTGGCAATGCGTTGAATGGACTCAGCCGGGGTTCGCTCGGGAAACGCCTGCTCAAGTGTCAGCAGCTCATAGAGTGTCAGGCCTAGCCCATACAGATCGCTGCGTTCGTCGGTCTGTCCGGCAAGACTTTCCGGCGACATATACGACAGCGTTCCTCCAATGCTGGCACTGTGCGAATGGAGCATGCCATCCCCATGCATAGCCTGAGCAAGCCCAAAATCGCTAATCCAGACATTGCCAGCACGATCCAGCAGCAGATTCCCCGGCTTGACATCGCGATGCAACACTCCTTGGTCAAACGCATACTGTAGCGCCCGCGCTGCATCGCGGACGATTCTGGCACAGTTGCGCCAGTAGTCGGCACCAGACCGGACTGTTGATAAACAGGTTGGATCGCCGGGAGCAAACAGCAGCGGAACAATCTGCTGGAGCGAGTTTTCTGTCGCGATGCAACGGTCGCTATCCTTCCCGCAGCCCAGCGCCAGGCACTTTACCACAGCATCCAGCGGTGCCCCTACAATCAATTGCATGACAATGAAGTGATAGCCGTCATGCTCCCCCACACCATGTAGCGACACAATGTTGGAGTGATGCAAACGGGCAGCAATTCGCGCCTCGCTTTGAAAACGCCGCAGTTGCTTCGGGTCAAGTAGCGACTGCTTGGGAAGGACTTTTAACGCGACCTTACGCCCCAAGGATCGTTGTTCCGCCTCATAAACAATCCCCATCCCTCCACGGCCGATTTCTCGAATGATCCGAAAGTCTCCTAATTCGGTTAGCACGAGTGGGTGCAAGGTCGCACACCGAGCGGCCTCTGTGCGGTCGGCACGTTTAGCGCTCTCCAGTGCAACAATGGTAGGAAACAGATCCCGGATGCAGTCCGCTAAATCTGGATAGCGATTCACGTAGTCGTCGATCGAAGGATTGACACCGCTGCGACAACCTTCGATGAACTCGGAGGCAACATCGTCGAACGGGTCCTGCGGCGAGGCATTGCGTATCATCTGCTCGGTTCCAAAAATCGGTTAACCAACGGGATACAACGCCGAAAACTCTGGCATATTGACGAGAATATTTTTCAACCGCGCAATCGCACGCACATAGCGAATGCTGGCGGCCTTTTCGCCAATCTGCAGTAACTCTGCCACTTCTTTGTTGGTCAATTCTTCAAAATGCCGTAGCGCCAGCACTTCGCGGTCGAACGGTTCCATATTATTGATGGCGTTGCGGAGCTTGGCTCCCAACTCCGATCGCATAGCTGTCTGACTGGGAGAGGTCCAATGTGCGATAAAATGCGCGGCAATGGATACTGACACGCCCGACGACAGCGCGCCATTGCAAAAGTTAAACTCTCGTCCCGCAGCGCGCTGCTGCGCACCGAGGTGACGACGATGCACATCAATCAATGTCTGACTGACAATCAGTCGTAACCAGACAAAGGGAGAAAACTGCGTCTCGTCGCGATAGTGTGCCAAGCGCAGCGACGCATCCAAAAATGCGTCCTGCAGAACATCGTCCGGGTCGACACGCGCACTCACACGAGGATCCAGCCGAAAGTGGACGATCTGCCGCAATCGTGCGCGGTGCTCGTCAAACAGTTCCACCAGCGCATCACGTTCTCCGCACAGCAGCCGTGCGCGCAGATCCCCCACCGTTCCGCAGTTGCGTACCATCTTCTGTTCCTAATTATCGACCTGAAGAGAAGTGCCTCGAACTCCCCTGGCCACGAATCGTGACCCACCTACCTCGACGAACGCCGACTAACACTTTGAAAAGAATATTCAAACTGACCTGTAGATAAGCGTCAGGCCAGTGCGTTTATTATTGCATGCGACTGCACTACTTTGCCAGCTTTTTGCCTGACCTGTCTTCATGCGGCTCGTTCGAGCCGCTCGACAGGTGACGCAAAGCAAAAATGGACACCCTGAGGCACCTTGCGTCCATAGTGCAATTCGCAGCTTTTAAACCCCGGAACACGAGGAGAGTATCGATGAAACGTGAAAAAAGATGGATTTTTGAGTCGCTAGAAACTCGGAATCTGCTAGCGTCTCACCTCGGATTCGATGAATCCATGCTCGCACCGCCGCCGGGCCAGTCCCCTATCGCTCCCCCGGCAGCGATCGGTCAAGCCACTCCCGGACAGGGCCAACCTAGCCAAGGA
>JAWXCH010000432.1:0-5359 GCA_034440595.1 Planctomycetota bacterium
AACCGCAACCTATCAGGGGGTCGGCAGTGGAACGCTGAACGATGGTATTATCGGAAACTCGTTGGGAACGTCTCAGCTTTTTGTAATTCCATCAGCCACCGATGGCACACTGATCAACCCAGCAATCTTTGCAACAATGGCCTTTGCTTACACGATTGATCACATTGATATATATGGCGGCGATGTGCCGCAAAATTTTATTCCGGGCGCTTTGACCTCCCTCACGGTTGAGCTATTGGATATCAACTTTGTCACGCACAGTGAAACGTTTAACTTGACACCATTCGGGACGTTCTTGAATTCCAATGGAGACCCCGTCAACGACACACTGAGTCTGATTGGATCATCATTGGAAGGTATTGCAGCGTACACGGTCACTTTGAAAGACTTCCAAGGAACCGTCGAAAATTGGTTTTCAATTACCGAACTAGAGATCTACGGTGATCGCTATGTCGCGCCTGACCCAGGTGTGGTCCCAGAGCCAGCGAGCATCATTGTCTGGGGCGGCCTGGCAGCCATTGGTTCGGTGATTGCCTATCGCCGCAAACGCCGTTGTGCCGCTTAGCTTTTGCCGGCATTTCAAAAATCAACTTGAGCCGCTGAGATTCAAATCTCAGCGGCTTTTTTCGTCGACAGTAAGGCCGATTGAATACTGTCCTGAGCTGCCGATTTGCTTTGAATTCGGCAATGTTGGTACAATCTATAGTCGCCTGATCCATGTAACGTACATGCCTGGCTAGAACAATCTTATTGGCACTCGGTTGATCTCTTTTGATTGTCCCGCGCAACGGTTGTTGTTCACTGGCTTCCCTTCATCCCTCGGCTCGCCCATGTTTACCAGCTCTCAATGCCTGCTGTTTCGATCCGGCACCATGCTCTGTGTACTGGCCTTGCTGGTCAGCGTTGCCTGCGGCGAGCCAGATTCCAAAACCGATGCCGCTGCAAAAAAGAGCAGCACAACGCCGTCAGCTAGTGCGCCGCAGAAGACCGTCCGCATCGTGCTGGCAGGAGATTCCACGGTGACCGACGCCGCCGGTTGGGGTGTTGGCTTTAGCAAGCAACTGGCCAGTCATGTCGAGTGCATGAATCAGGCCAAAGGAGGCACCAGTTCCAAGAGCTATATCGACTCGGGTCGTTGGAAGGAATGTCGGAAGCTGCGTCCTGCCTATGTCCTGATTCAATTCGGCCACAACGACCAGCCAGGCAAGGGTGCCGACCGAGAAACCGACCCGCAAACCACCTATCGTCAAAATCTGATCAAGTTCGTTGACGAGGCTCGCGCAGCGAGCATCCGCCCGATTCTGGTCACCCCGCTGAGTCATCGTAGTTGGAATAAAGAAGGAAAGATTGAATCCAGTCTGGCTCCCTATGCCGAGGTCGTTAAGCAAGTCGCCGCCGAGAAGGGGACCTTGTGCATCGACTTGCACGCACGATCGATCGACCTCTATGAAAAACTCGGACGGGAAGGTTGTCTGGCGATCTCTCCGGAAAAGAAAACGGGCACTGAGAAAAAAGCGGGTACCGACAACACGCATCTCAATGCAAAAGGTTCGGAGATGATTGGCGCACTAATTGTCGCGGAACTAGCCAGCATGGATCGCTCGGTCGCTTCGTTGTTTCAGGCAACTCCCGCTGGCAACAGCAGTGCAAAGCCGATTGCTGCAGATCCTGGAGCGAAGACTGTGAAAGTGGCAGCGATCTCTTTTGTTCCGATCAAGTTTGACCTGCCCAAGAATACAGAAAAGCTGGAGCGCGCCTTTCGAAAAGCGAAACAAGGTGGTGCTCAGGTCGCTGTTGCACCAGAAGGTAGCCTAGAGGGATACGTCGTCGAGCAAGTCATCTCGGGCCACCAGCCTGCCGAAAAAATGAGGCAGGTGGCGATCGGCATCGACGATCCGGTGATCCAGCGATTTGAGAAACTGGCGAAAGAACTGGACATGTGCCTGGTGTTCGGCTTTGCAGAAAAAATCGGGGACGATATTTTTAACGCGGCCTTGTTCATCGACAATCAGGGAAAGATCCGCGGCAAGCATCACAAATTGCAATTTTCCTCCGGTTATCATCCGTCCTGGTGGTTCAATCGTCTAGGTGCCCAGTGCCGCGCGTTCGACACACCCTTCGGCCGTTGCGGGCTCATCATTTGCAACGAACGCTGGAACCCCGACATTGCCGAGATCCTGGCCGCGGACGGAGCGCAATTCTTATTGATATCCTCATTCGGTTCACGAAAACCGACGCAGGACGAGACCGTCTTGAATCGCGGTCGCGAGAACAATTTGCCTGTGGTGGAGGCCAACGTTGGGGTCACTTTGGTGGTCGATCAAGGACGGATTACCAGCTTTGATCGAAACGAAGAGCAGATCACGTTTGGTAGTATTACTGTGGCACCTGCCCGCCAGGTGCAGCCCGACAAAGTCGACAAGCTGGAGCAAAAATTTATCAAAGGGCGCGACGAGGCTATGCAGCGACAATACGAGGAACGGCAAAAGCGAAGGAAGTAGTAGACCTTGCGTTGCTTGAATTCTTTGCTATGAAAGGGATTAGGTACGGCGACAATAGGCTGTACAACATTGCAAATTAGTAACTCTCTCCCAGGAGAATTCAGCTATGGCAGACTCATTAGAAATCATCGACGCCGGTAAGCTGCTGCACGTCAAAGCGACCGGAAAGCTGACCAAGCAGTCCTACGAGACTTTCGTGCCAGTCGTCGACCGATTGATCCAGGAACATGGCAAACTCCGCATCCTGTTTGAAATGCACGACTTTCACGGCTGGACCGCCGGTGCAATCTGGGAAGACCTTAAGTTCGATTTCAAACACTGGAAGGACATCGAGCGACTGGCCGTCGTGGGCGAATCGAAGTGGGAAAAGGGCATGGCCACGTTCTGTAAGCCGTTTACCTTGGCCAAGATCCACTACTTCGACCACAGCCAACTGGAAGAGGCCAAAACGTGGCTTGCGGAATAGTAAATGGGGCGATTTGCACAAACAATTCCGGCATTTCTAAGTATCTGACTAAAGTGCCGACGAAATCGACCGAAGAAATTTATTTGCTTTTCCCCGGCATGCGTGTAAACTGAATATGTGCTCGCAAGAGTGCATGAGCCTTGCCAGTCTCCCTGCCCCGGGACTTGGCGAGGCTTTTTTTATGCGCCGGTGGAATTCGCTTCGCTGAGAGAGCATATTCTGGCGTTTCTCTCCTCGGGCCGACCCTTGGACACCTATCTCAGTCGAGGGCAGGAATCGCGATTCTCTGCGATGGACCTGTTTTCCGCGCAGTTGACGGTTCGCGCCATACGGGTACACTCTCTGCGCCTAGTTGGCGTGCGGCGCATTCGTGCCGTTTCTAATTCTCTCAAACTCTGAGGTGCAGTATGAGCAAAGAAACATTGCTGCAAATGTATGCAAATACAGACTCTGACAAGCGATTTAATCCGCATTGTGATTCACGGGAAAATTGCGAAATTAAAGTCTTTCGACGAAAGCTGACCGATGCCGGCTCTTGGCAAAAGATGGGCGCGACAGACGATGACGCTGGCGTGGTCGCAATCAAACCCGCTGGCGAGGAGGAGTTTCAATACTTCCCGATTCCGCGCCGCGGCGACCTATTAATGATTGACGCCGACTGGAACCGTTGTCCCGAAGACCTGCGCGACCTGTGCGAAAAGTTGGGAATCAAGATTATGAACTAATGCGCCCGGCCGATGTCGTTGGGCGCACATGAGCGCCGCACCTACCCGTCAAGGGGGCGCTTATGGCACTGCCTGAACAGGGGGCGACCGACGTAGATCGAAGCATGGCGGATTATTCTGAGCGAATCTCGCAAGCGCTTTTCACCTGCGGCTGTCTGTGAATGGAAAGTGGCCCCCGGCTGGACCCCCCAAAGCCGCCGCAGTCTAGGTTAACGTACCGGTCCGAGAGTTTTGAGGTACGCGGGGGCCAATAGCGGGCTGAGCGACCTTGCTTGCTTCCCCCGGTGGCGTGGTTCATAATCGCAGGTCTATTCAACCAATCTGCACCACTTTATCGAGGGGACGTTATGAAATGGACCTGTAAGCGGATTCCAATTGCCTCTGTGGCGGCAATCATACTGGCGCTGTTAATCACGATAGTGGTCGACTCTGGAGGAAATGCGATTGCAAAAGATCCTCCTATCAAACCAGCGGCGACCGCCAATCAGCCGAGTCCGCCTCAAAGTGCGCCGCTACGGGTAGTCGTCACTAATATGGAACATGTCGAGGAAATTCCGCCTGGCAAAGGGTTTATGTTTTCTTTTGTTGCTCACAACGCGAGCGGAAAAGATATCCGCGCATACAAGGGCACAATAGTCATCAGGGACTTGTTTGGTGATGTCGTTTTGACCTATCCTGCGTCGGTCCACGCGGACGTTAAGAACGGCCAGTCGGAAGAGGGGGAAGTTGGTTGGCGGTATGACGCTAAAAAAGCAGAGGAAGTTATGGTGCGGTACACTGACTTTCGCGACCTGCAATTTAACTTCTGTTTGGAAGAAATCGTCTACGAGAATGGCGAGGTGGTAAAGATACCGCTACCAAAGCGATTGCAAGGGCGCTGACCTTGGTGAATCTACCCCGAACCCGCGCTGGCCACACCTCATCCGGCTGACGAGGGTTTCCGTTGCGATTAAAGAGATGGCAGGAAAATCGAAGAATATGCCCGCCGGTGGCGATTCGGGAGTTTCTGTTGACGCGGTTTCGGAGGTGACTAAATTCCAAGTTCCTTAATAAAATGGCTGGTGGTGATATGTTTGGACTCGGTACGGTCGAGATGATTGTGCTGGCGATTGTCTTCGCCAGCGTCATCTCATTTTTGTTTGGCCGGTCTCGCAGTACTCGGATCAAGAACTTGAGTCCCTGTCCTGACTGCCACGCCTTGGTGTCCAATCGCGCCACAGTCTGCCTGAAATGCGGTTCGCCTCTCGATATGGCGAATCGACTACCCGACCGACCGGACTCTGATAATCCCTACCAGTCGCCCCACGTTAAACGCTAGCGAGCGCCCCACGCGGTTAGCGCGAACTGGTTTCCTGGAGTTACCGACTGCGGCACTAGCTATGGCGCGGCTGGCCGTGGACCTGCTGAAATACGGGTCCGACTTCTTCCGATGGGCGACCAACAATGTCACCCGGTCGAATGCTCCACCCCGCTGACCACGTGTCCTAACAGACCACAAGAAAACCCAAAGACTTTCCCACGCGGTTGCGCCGGGGTTGCGCCGACGAATACGGCTTCCATCAGAAGGCTTTCAGAAACGCAAAAAGGCCGTAAAATACGGCCTTTTTTGATGCCCCCTCATGGACTCGAACCATGAACCCTCTGATTAAGAGTCAGATGCTCTGACC
>JAWXCH010000433.1:0-17944 GCA_034440595.1 Planctomycetota bacterium
GTCACGGTCAAAACGTTGCCGGCAAAGGTCGCCGAACTGGTACCTAGTGAGTTGTATTCAAACTCGACCGATACACCGTTCAGGCCGGAACCGACGCTGGTGGCATTGAATGCGACCGTACCAGTCGCACCGGAAATTGCCGCTGTCGCATTCGCATCGACACCACCACCAAACGACCCTGTCGCGGCAACATCCGTTGCCGATCCAAGCGTCGCCGTAGCGCGGGTCAGCAAGTTGCCAGCACTGGTCGTCAGGAAGTCCAGGCTACCGTCCAGCAGCCGGCGTCCTTGGAAGGCGGTGGTCTGTGCAATACGGTCGATCGCTTCGAGCGACGAGTCGACTTGCAACTGGTTAGCTGCAATCTGCTCGGCACTCAGAGCACCCGTATTGGCCGCTTCACTAACCAGACCGCGGATATCGTTGAGCAGCGAACTGACCTGCGTCAGAGCACTGTCAGCCGTGGCAATGATCTGATTGGCTCGCTCGCTATTCGTGATGGCACGCTGCGTTGCGATAATATCGCTTCGCAGAATTTCGCTGGCGATCAAACCAGCCGGGTCATCCTTACCGTCGTTGATTCGCGAACCGGTGCTCAAGCGAACCAGCGATGTTTGAAGTTCACTGTGACTACGCGCTAACGTCTTCTGGGCGACCAGAGAAATAACGTTGGTGATGATTCGGGTCATTCTAAAAACCTCTTCGAGGTAAATTGGGGACAGTTTCCCAGTTCAACCGGGTACTACCGGCAGCGAACTGGCAGCGAATTGTGTACGGCATCACGTTGGCCGAATTCCACAACGCACCAAATAAGTTTCTAAAACCGCAAACCAATGCGACCGTCCCCTCGGGCTTAAACCGAAGCCGGTGCACCACCTTTTTTCTGTCTGCCGGTTGCCTGACCCTGTCGGATCAACCTAGCGGCGAGCCGCAATCCTTGCTCATCCCTATCATTTTCGACCGAGATATCTGCGGTCTTTAGGTAATCTGGGGGCTTAGGTAAACTTTTTCTTTAGCCTCCATTCTTTTCGATCGGCATGTTTAGCAGGATAAATAGCTAGATTTCCGAATCTCTGGAGGGGGATGGCCACCTTGGCTCCGGCATAGGCGGCACGACCGGTGCAAGCAGGCCAAATTTGGCGGAGAATTGACCACACAGTTTACCGAGGTGTGCGCGACGAATGCGGTTTGCCGCGGATGAGTGCTGGTAAGAAATACACAGTTTGCAGGCAGTGACGAGTGCTTAGCCGAGAATAGCCCTTGCGAAGTCGCAGGCAGATATAGAGAGAAGTCAGCGGTTGCCCGCAGAATCGTTGGAATGTGAGGAGGCGCGTTCTGCCCCGCAGATGCCTTGCAACACGCTCAAATGGAGCAATCGGTTCAAAAAAAGCCCTGGACCGTTCCCAGTCCAGGGCTTTTTGTAGTTTCAGATTTAATCGCCTGCGGCGAACCGATTACTGATTCGTCCCAGTCATATCATTAGTACATGTCGTGGTCGCCGCCATGACCGCCGCCACCCTTGCCTTCCTTCTTTGGCTTGTCGGCAATCAGTGCGTCACTGGTCAGCAGCAAGGTTGCCACGCTGGCCGCATTTTGCAGTGCGGTACGTGTGACCTTCGTCGGGTCGATGACACCGGCCTTGACCAGGTCTTCGTACTCATCGGTGGCTGCGTTGTAGCCAAAGTTCCCCTTACCTTCGAGAACCTTTTCGCAGATGATGCTGCCGTCTTGACCGGCGTTCGAGGCAATCATCGTCAGTGGTGCACGGGCGGCACGAATCACGATGTTGTAGCCAACTTGCTCGTCGTGGGACAAACCTTCTGGCTTCAGTTGAGCCGTGGCACGCAATAGCGCCACACCACCACCTGGCAGAATGCCTTCTTCCACGGCGGCACGAGTCGCATGCAATGCGTCTTCGACACGGGCCTTCTTTTCCTTCATTTCGCTTTCGGTCGCAGCACCGACGTTGACCTTGGCAACGCCACCGGCCAACTTGGCCAGACGCTCTTCCAGCTTTTCCTTGTCGTAGTCGCTGGTGCTGGCGTCGATCTCGCGGCGGATCTGGTCGATCCGAGCCTTAATGTCGGCACTCTTGCCGGCACCTTCGATGATCGTGGTGTTGTCCTTGTCGATGGTCACCTTCTTGGCACGACCGAGGTCTGCCAAAGTCAGGCTTTCCAGCTTGATGCCCAGGCTCTCAAAGACGGCTGTGGCACCGGTCAAGATCGCCACGTCTTCGAGCATCGCCTTGCGGCGATCGCCGTAACCAGGGGCCTTCACAGCGGCAACCTGGAAAGTGCCACGCAGGCGGTTGATAACCAGAGTAGCGAGAGCTTCTCCTTCGACTTCTTCGCAAATGATCAACAGCGGCTTGCCGGAATTGACCACAGCTTCAAGAACTGGGACCAGTTCCTTGATGTTGCTGATCTTCTTTTCGTAGACCAAAACATAGGCATCGTCCAGTTCGCAGGTCATCTGCGTTGGATTGGTGACGAAGTACGGCGAGAGGTAGCCGCGGTCGAACTGCATTCCTTCGACCCATTCGACTTCGGTCTTCATGCTCTTGCTTTCGTCGACGGTGATCACGCCGTCTTTGCCGACTTTTTCCATAGCGTCTGCCAGCAATTCACCGATGACGGTGTCGTTATTAGCGGCAATGGTGCCGACTTGCGACATTTCCTTCTTGCTCTTGATGCTGATCGACATCTTCTTGAGCCGCTCAGTAATATCAGCGACGGCCTTCTCGATGCCGTTCTTCATCTGAATTGGATTGACCCCGGCGACGACGGCTTTCAGCCCTTCGTTGAAGATCGCTTCGGCCAGAACAGTTGCGGTGGTGGTACCATCACCAGCCACATCGCTGGTCTTGCTGGCCACTTCGCGGACCATGCGGGCACCCATGTTTTCATAAGTGTCTTCCAGGTCGATTTCCTTGGCGACAGTGACGCCGTCCTTGGTAACCGTAGGAGAGCCAAAGCTCTTTTGCAGAATTACGTTGCGACCCTTTGGTCCGAGAGTCACCTTGACCGCACGGGCCAGTTTCGAAACGCCGCGACGCATCGCCTCACGCGCTTCTTGATCGAATACCATCATCTTTGCCATGGAAAATAAACTCCTCTATACGTGTCGTTGTGCAGAATGGAAATATTGCAGGAACTCTCACTCGGCCCCTCGTCCAGAGTGAGAAAACTCGGTTCTTATTCGATGACGGCCAGAATGTCGTCTTCGCGCATCAGCGTCAGTTCCTGATCGCCGATCTTGAAATTCTCGCCAGCGTAGCTGGTAAAGACAACGCGATCGCCAGGGCGAACTTGCAAGCCATGTCGCTTGCCATCGTCGGTCAGGCGACCTGCGCCGACGCTGACGACAACTCCGCGAGCTGGCTTGTTCTTGGCCGATTCGGGCAGCAAGATACCGCCGGCGGTCTTGGTTTCTGACTCTTCGCGTTCGATGACGACGCGGTCCCCGAGAGGCTGCAACTGAACACCGCTGGAACTTGTCTTTTTCTTGGCCTTGGTCGCAGTCGACATCGCTCGTAATCCTCCAAAAATTCAAAAACCGTACTGAATTGAAAACTGAAACTGATAACGTGCGACGCGGCTAACGCATCAACACGGCAAAATACTTTCGCGGAGTCCGGCGATATGCCGTCCAAGGCACCTGCAATTGCATCTGCAAGGCCATCCGTCGGTACTGCGCCTGCCAAACTCGGCAGCGCAGACCCACGTACACTCGCTTCAAAGCAAGCGGCGCGCCGCAAAACCAGTTTGCGCCGTAAGTGACCGATGGTGAATCGTTTAGATCAAAACGGCGGATGTGCATCTCCAGCCGCATTCTGTCAAAACTGGCTAAATGCATCCTGAAGAGGCATTTGCCTGCCATTTTGGCAAAAGATGTCCCGCGAATAGCTGTTTTATTTGTTTCGCGGTGGCGGTCGGCAGGTTATTCTAAAACTATAGGGGACAGTCCGGTCAATCTGCTCCCCCGCAGCAATTCATTCCGGCAAGTCGTACAACCGCTCTCGCCGAGCTTTCACACTTTTTGGTCATTCGCACCATCAGGTTCACTGATCTGGGTTCATTCTTCCATGCAATCAAAATTTGTACCTGGTTTGGCATTCTTGGTTCTCGCCTGCGTTTCGCAGTTCGCCGCAGCTCAGCCCGCTTCGTCCTGGCTGATTCCGCAGACGGAAGCGGCACGTATCGGGCTGAAGCGAGCCTGGTTTGGCTCGGTCGATCTGCAAGGGAATCGGACCAAACTGATTGATGTGAAGTTGGACAACAATACCCTGTTCGTCCAAACGAGCGCCGCTACCACTCAGGCCATCGACTCCGAGACAGGGCGTGTCATCTGGGTCGCCAAAGTCGGTGATTCACGGCAGCCATGCACACCGCTTGGAGTCAGCGATGCTCGTGTTGCCCTGGTCAATGGCACCACGCTGTATGTCTTGGATCGTAAGACGGGCCAGGTCGAATGGACAAAGCGATTGACTGGCACACCGGCCTGCGGTCCGGCAATCAACGAGTTTGCCGTATTTTGCCCCACAATGAGCGGGCGAATCGAAGTCTACGCAATTGACGACGCGACGCATCAGAATCTCACCAATTTGCGGATCAATGGCCGTACCGAGGCTCAGCCTGTTTCGACTGAGATGGGGATTGCCTGGGGGACCATGGCCGGTGACCTGGCGGTTTGTAAGGCAGATGCTTCCGAAATGCTATTTCGGCACGCTACCAAATTTCCAATTGTGGCCTCGCCCACCGGTCGTGGGCGCGAGGTTTACTTTGGCTCGGGCAGTGGCTACTTGTTGGCGTATGATAAATCAGATGGCCGAGAACGCTGGACATTTGCCGCCGGTTCACCGATCGTGCAAAGTCCTGTGCCGATAGCGGATTCGGTGTATGCATTGTGCGAGGACTTGACCATGTTTCAGGTTTCAGCCGCGACTGGCAAACAGACCTGGGACGCACAAGGAATTCGCAAGTTTCTGGCAGCCAGTCCGACGCGGTTGTACACGCTCGATTCGCTCAACCGTCTGGCGATTCTCGACTCGCAAAGTGGCGCCCGGCTGAGCACTGTCTCGTTGCCGCGATACCCATTTGCCATCAGTAATTCGCAGAACGATCGGCTGATTCTGGTCAGTGATACCGGCTTGATTCAGTCCTTGCACGAAATCGGCCGCGAACAGCCGTTGGACTACCGTGTGCCCAAGGAAGCCCCGCTAGAAATGCCGGAAAAGCCAGCTCCCCCTACTCCAAGAGAAGTGCCTGCTGCGACCGGCACGGTTCCACCTGCTGTTGCAGACCCGAAGATTGAGGAAACCGTGCCACCCTCGGGCGAAACGCCTCCGGCGACAGACCCCGCTACACCAGAGAACGATCCGTTCAAAACTCCTTAGTGCGACGCGAATCTTCGCAGTTACTGAATGCCATAGGTCAATCACCGGTTGACCTGCTGGCCTTGATTTCCGACAACAGGTAGTTTGGCGGCGACGCTGGCGTCGCTTGCCGCTCCAACGCATTCGGATTTTCTCCCTGACTGGATTCAATGGCTGCTCATTCGACTACGACACTGACCGGTGCTCCTCCGTTTATCCCAATTCGCCGCGCGCTGATTAGCGTTAGCGACAAAACCGGTCTGGTCGACTTTGCTCGCCAGTTGGTCGCTGCCAAGGTCGAGCTTTTCAGCACCGGCGGCACACGCCGCAGTCTGGAAGAAGCAGGGCTGGCGGTCCGAGACGTTGGTGAATATACCGGCTTTCCTGAAATGCTGGATGGCCGCGTGAAGACGCTGCACCCCAAGGTGCATGGCGGAATTCTCTGTCGGCATGAATTGCCAGAAGACATGGCGGCCTTAAAGCAGCATGGCATTCTGACGTTTGAATTGGTGGTCGTGAACCTGTACCCGTTTGAACAGACCATTCAGCGTGCCGGTGTCACCGATGCCGAAGCGATCGAACAGATCGACATTGGCGGGCCGAGCCTGGTACGTGGCGCTGCCAAGAATCATCGCTACGTTACCGTGATTACTTCGGCCGATCAGTATGCAACCGTCCAGGCTGAGATTCAGGCAAACGGTGGCACGTCGATTGAAACTCGCCGAAAATTGGCGGGTGCTGCTTACTCCAGCACCGCGAGTTATGACACTGCGATTGCAGCGTACTTTGCGCGGTCCGCTGCAAAGGCAGAGTCACAAACACCTGCGGTCACCACTAACGCACAACCGACCGATAACCAGTTTGAGCCGCAGGTCCAGCTTGCGTTGCAACTGCGCGAGTCGCTCCGCTATGGCGAGAACCCCCATCAGCCAGCGGCGCTCTACGTTCGACCAAACGCGCCGAGCGCAGCATTGGTGAATGCCGCACAACTTAACGGCAAGGAGTTGTCTTATAACAACTGGCTCGACCTGGACGCCGCCTGGAGCATGGCGCGGTCACTGGCAGGTCCAGCCGCAGTGATCATCAAACATAATAATCCTTGCGGTGCAGCGACCGATAGCAGTCTATCTGTTGCAATGCGCAGCGCGCTGGATGGCGATCCGGTCAGTGCGTTTGGCAGCGTGATCGGCATCAATCGAGCCGTCGACGCGGCCACGGCAGAAGTTCTGTGCGAGCCAGACCGGTTTGTCGAAGCAATCGTCGCACCAGGGTACAATCCCGACGCCTTGCAAATCTTGAAAACAAAGCCGAAGTGGAAAGCCAACGTTCGCTTGATGCAAGTCGAGGGTGGAACTGGCATTGGCGACAGTAGTCTGGTTTACCGCCAGATCAATGGCGGTTTTTTGGTGCAAGCCGAAGATTCTGCCGCTGACCTGGAAAGCGATTGGACCGTGGTTACCGAAGTTCAGCCGACGGCCGAGCAACTGGACGAGTTGCGATTTGCCTGGAGTATGGTTCGCCATGTGAAGAGCAACGCGATTCTGCTTTCGAAAAAGTGCGCACTCGTCGGAGTCGGTGCGGGGCAGATGAGCCGCGTAGACTCCGTGGAAATCGCCATTCGCAAAGCCGGACCGCGCAGTGTCGGCTCGGTTCTGGCCAGCGATGCCTTCTTTCCCTTTGGAGATTCGATCCCAATTGCCGCCCAAGCAGGGGTAGTTGCCGTGATTCAGCCGGGTGGTTCGCGCCGCGACGCCGAAGTCATTGCCGCTTGCAATATGCACAAAATACCGATGATCTTTACTGCACGCCGACACTTTAAGCACTAGCCCGCTGCATTGGCTATCGTTTTCATGAACGTCCTTGAAGAAATCGTGGTGACCAAGCGGCAGGAAATCGAGCGAGCGCAGACACTGCGCCCGTTGGCCGAGGTGCGTGCTGCTGCCGAGTCCGCCGGCCCAACTCGTGATTTCTTTGCGGCTCTGGCCGTGCCCGGCCCTATCAAGTTGATTGCCGAAGTAAAAAAGGCGAGTCCCTCGGCAGGTCTGATTCGTGCCGATTTTGATCCGGTCGCCATTGCACAAATATATGAGAAGCACGGGGCGAGCTGCCTCAGTGTGTTAACCGATGAGAAATACTTCCAGGGACACTTGGACTATCTGCAACAAGTTCGCGCGGCAGTCAACATTCCCTGCCTGCGCAAGGATTTCATTCTCGATCCATACCAACTCTATGAAGCACGTGCCGTTGGTGCCGATGCAGTGCTATTGATTGCCGAATGCCTGGACGACTGTGCCTTGCGATCCCTGCACAATCTGGCAATCGAGCTGGGAATGACACCACTGGTCGAACTTTACGAGCCACAAAATCTGCCCCGCGTCCTGGATGCCGGGGCGACCTTGATCGGCGTGAATAACCGGGACTTACGGAGCTTCAAGACCGATCTGGAGCATACGCTTCGCATTCATGAACTGGTGCCCGCGGATTGTGTGTTGGTTTCCGAGAGCGGCATTCAAACAAGGGCCGATGTCGAGCGTCTGCAATCCGCCGGGGTGGCGGCGATTCTGGTCGGCGAAAGCCTGATGCGGCAGCCAGATATCGGCGTGGCGGTCGATCGATTGCTCGGTCGCTAACGGCAGTTTGCGGCAGTGACGCACAAAACGGCTTCATTCTGCAATCGAAATCAGGCCACGCTTGCGGTACAATAGCGACATCTGGGGAACGATATCTGATTTGTACCGTTAGCCGAAACTCTCGTGGCCAAACCGAAGTCTCCATTCAATCCGTTTTATGCACTTCTGGTGCTATTGGGCATCGCCTTCACCATCACGGCATGCGCCTACACGGTGATGTCATTCCGCGCCAATAAGCTGGATCTAAACCCCCAAGAGAACGCTGATGATGAAGGTTTGATGAACCTATTGCGGCAGCGTGGGGGCACTATCATGGCCATCGAGGTCGCCTTGCTAGGGGTGACCACGGTGGCCGCGATTGGGCTGGATCAGTTCCGTCAGAATCGCGACGAACAGAAAAAACTAGCAGCAGCAATTGCCACAGGTTCTCCCTCTTCAGAAACCAATTCGGATTCCCAGTGATGAAAGTCGAACACTACGAAGATATCCCTGCGCAAAAAGTCGACATGCCCGGCTCGCAGGATTGCCAGATCCGCGTGCTGGTCAGCGATCGAGACGGCGCGCCGACATTTGCCATGCGTCAGTTTGAAGTTGCTGTTGGCGGATTTACTCCGCGGCATTTTCACGACTACGAACACGAGGTGTTTGTCCTCGCTGGCGAAGGGACCGTCAGTCACGGTGACACGCAGCATCCGTTAAAAACGGGGGACGTGATCTTTGTCGCCCCGAACGAAGTCCATCAGTTTCAAAACACCGGCAGCGCGCCGTTGAAGTTTCTCTGCTTGATTCCCAATTCGGCGGCTGGCAAGCCGATTACCGTGGCACCCAACGAAGGCTGTTAAACAACAGGGGCAGACAAGATGGCCGCAAAGGATGTAGCAAGAATCGACCAGCTCAGGCAGGAACTGCGCCGTCACGACCGGCTGTACTACACGCTGGCTAAACCGGAAATCACGGATCTGGCATACGATCAGTTGATGACCGAGCTGCGGCAGTTGGAGTTAAAGCACCCGGAAACGATCACGCCGGACAGCCCCACACAGCGCGTCGGCGAAGAGCCTATCGAGGGCCTGACCGCAGTTTCGCATCGTGTGCCGATGCTGTCGATTGAAAATACCTACAGCGTTGAAGAGCTTCGCCACTACGGGCAGCGGCTGGACAAACTGCTGGCCGGTGAGGCAATCGAATGGGTCATTGAGCTGAAAATTGATGGCGTGGCCGTTTCGCTACTCTATGAGAATGGCCTGCTGGTCCGCGCTGCCACACGCGGCAACGGCCAGACCGGCGACGATATCACGCACAATGTGCGGACGATGGCCGATGTGCCGCTGCGACTGTCGGGCAACCCGCCCCCCGTGCTGGAAGTTCGCGGCGAAGTCTACATGACCAACGCCGATCTGGTGCGATTGAACGAAGCGCAGAAAGAAGCTGGCAGGGAACTGTACGCCAATACGCGTAATGTGGCCGCCGGCAGCATTCGCTTATTGGATCCTCGGATCTGTGCGCAGCGACGACTCCGGTTGTTCTGTCACGGTATTGGCTACTCCGAAGGTTTCACCGTCGCTACGCACATGGAGTTTTTGGCGCGGCTAGAGGAATTCGGCCTGCCAGCCACGCCGATGGTCACCTGCTGGCCAACATTGGAACAAGCGATTGCGCACTGCGAAGAACTAATCGAGCAATTGCACGAAATCGACTTTGAAGTGGATGGGCTGGTTCTGAAAGTGAACCGCTATGAGCAGCGTGAGCGACTCGGCAGCACTTCCAAAAGCCCACGCTGGGTTATCGCCTATAAGTTTGAAAAGTACGAGGCCGTGACACGCTTGAACGAGATCCGCGTGCAAGTTGGCAAGACGGGCACAATTACCCCTGTGGCGGAACTGGAGGCCGTGGAGCTAGCCGGGACAGTGGTTCGCCGCGCGAGTTTGCACAATGCCGATGAAATTGCTCGCAAGGATATTCGCATCGGCGATGTAGTTGTCGTGGAGAAAGCGGGCAAAGTGATCCCGCATATTGTTCGCGTTGAGAAGCACGAACGGCAGACAGAGCTGCAACCGTTTCAGTTTCCCACGCATTGTCCCGAATGCGACACGTTGCTGATTAAGGATGGAGGCGGTGTATACATCCGTTGTCCCAACGTGCTGTGCCCCGCGCAGGTGCGCGAGCGGATCCGCTACTTCGCATCGCGCAATGCGATGGACATTGAGGGACTGGGTGACAAACTGGTCGAGCAACTGGTGGCCGATGGTTTGGTGCGCACCTATGGAGACCTGTACCGGCTGACGGCAGAGCAACTCAGTAATCTGGAGCGGATGGGAAAAAAGTCTTCCGAAAACCTGGTCGAGAGCATTCAGTCCAGTCGCACTCGGGGACTGGCTCGCCTACTGAATGCCTTATCGATTCGGCACGTAGGCATCCGAGTGGCAACCATATTAGCCAAACATTTTGGGTCGATTGAGCAATTGCGCGCTGCCACGCAAGAAAACCTCAGTTCGGTGCTAGAAGTTGGCCCGGTCATTGCCGCCAGTGTATATGACTATCTGCAGAGCGATTTTGGCCGCGCCACGATTGACGACCTGTTGAGCCTGGGCATCGATATGCAGGCACCTCAGGAAGAAACCGCAAGCGGCGATGGCGCGCTAGCCGGCAAGACGTTTGTCGTAACCGGTACCTTGCCTACTCTTAGCCGCGAGGAAGCAGAGGCGCTGATCGTAGCCGCTGGAGGCCGCGCGGCCTCCAGCGTTTCTAAAAGAACCGATTATGTCGTCGCTGGTGAGAAGGCGGGTAGCAAGTTGACTAAGGCAGAGTCACTGGGCATTCGCATTCTGAATGAAGACGAATTCCGCGAACTGCTGAAGTAGCTTACTTCCGCGAACGAACAACCGCCGACTACAGTTTTCTAGCTTTTCGATTTCTCGCTTTTGGCCGGAACATCCAGTTCCTTCAGCTTGTCGGCGATGTCCTTGGCAGTGTTCTTGACATCGACTTTGGTCTCAACGTGCTTGATCTTGCCGTCGGCGCCGATATAGATCGTGTGTCGTTTGGCATAGCCGCCCACACCTAGCACGCCATACGCCTTGGCAGTGGTTTTCTCCGGATCACTTAGGATCGGATAATCCAGTTCCAATGACTCAGCGAATTTTTTGTTGTCTTCAGCCGTGTCGGTGCTGGCCGTGAAATAGGCTACGTCAAATGCGCGAATCGCTTCGCCATTCTCCTTCATGTTCTTGCACTCGATCGTGCAGCCGCCGGTAAATGCCTTGGGATACCAGGCAATCACGACAGCTTGCTTGCCGGCAAAGTCTTTCAACTCATAAGTCTTGCCGTCGGAGCCTTCGAGTTTAAAGTCGGGTGCAGTGTCGCCAGCCTTCAGTGCGGCAGCATCATCAGCAGCACAAGATATGGTAGATCCGACCAGCAGACAGGCCGCAACCAACAACGACAACGAAACAGCTAAATTCTTCATGGTTCTTTACCTATAGGGAGGAGATATGCGGTGGGAACTCTCGCTGCACAGCAAGGGCGCTGCTGGCACTTATCAAACTACCAATCGTCAGCTTCTATGTCCACAACTGCTAGCTTACCCAAATAACGGACACCATTGATTCACGGCACCAACGCTTAGGGCCCGATGCCGGCATTCCAGCAGAGCGGCGATCGAGCAACCTGAGCGATTCTCGGTCAGAATTACAATACCTAGTCGCCCGGCTGCTTCTCTCAATCATACGTTACGATCCGCCTGTACAGATTCTCATAATGCGTACAACTCGGCGAAAACCTTGCAAAAAGGTCTTTTTCTGCTGCGAGCCTGGTGCCCAATCACATCTTCCTCGCGGTTAGGCACGCGCGCTGCATAGTGGGCCGCATGAGAACGCAAATCGGCTGTTCTCCGCCATGGAACAAAACACTAATTTGAGGAGATTACTAATGTCACGTTTCACTAAACTCAGGTATCTACCAGTTGCCGGCTGCGGGCTGATTGCCTCCGCACTCGCCGGGGTGACGCTAGCACAGACTAGCCCGCCGGCCACACCTGCTCGACCAGCACCAGCGCCCGCAGTTGCCGAACCGGCCCCGATTATCGACCGTGGGCCGCGCGATCCGGCCACACCGCGGCCAATCCGCGACGCCGTGCGCGACGCGGCTCGCGAAAGCGGACGGGAACTACGTGATGCTTCCCGCGAAGGTGGCCGCGCTCTACGTGAAGGGGCCACTCGTTTAGGTAACGCCACAGAGGAAGCGGTTCTCGATGCCAGGGACGCAATCCGCGGCGAGAATCTGCGATCTGCCGATATTGGCGTCTGGTTCAAACGGGATACGGCAAACGGGCTGATCGTGGCCGATATCGGCACCGGCGAGTTCGCTAAGAGTATCGGCCTGAAAGAAGGGGACCGAATTGTGTCTGTTAGCGGACATCCGGTGAATCGCGAAGTGGACTTCATGCGCGCTTTGTACATCAAACAAGCGCAGGCACAGCCGCTGCAAGTCGTCGTGATGAGAGCTGGGCAGGAAGCGACCGTCGAACTGCATCCTGCTCAACTGCTGGCCGCTTATCAGCGTACCAGCTATGACCCGATGGAAAATTTCGGAGTAGTACTAGATGATCGCTATCCAGATCGAGTCGTTATCTGGCGCGTGCTACCAAGGACGCCCGCTTATTATGCCGGTTTTCGCCCACGCGATATCATCACCACCTTCCATGGTCGTCCGGTGACTTCAACGGCTGACTTGACTGTTCTGGTCGAAAAGGCCGAACCAGGTTGGTTGGATGTTGAAGTCACGCGCAACCAGCAAACACGCAAACTGGAAGTTGAAATGGCGCAGCAGCCGGCGGTAGGAGAACGAACCACCTTCCGCCGTGATCTGGATATCAATAACCAACGTCGTATCGAGCGACAAGATGAACGCCGCGACGGGCTGCAAGACCTTCGCGAAAATCGTGACCCTGTGGAACGGCGAGAGGATCGCCGCGATACTCGACAGGATATCCGAGAAGAGTTGCGTGAGCCTGCCCCGAAAGCGGATGTACGAGATCGCGTGAATCCTCAACCGGTCGACGCTCCGGGCAAAGCAACTGCTCCTGTGCCACAACCAGGTGGTGCAATCGGCAGAAAGTAGTCGCAACGGCGATCAGCCGAAACGCGCTAGCGTCCGGTTGATGGAGTGGCCGTCAGAACCACCGGCTACCGCCCAGTGGCCGATAGGATCGAAAGCACTGAGAAGCGTCTGAAGGTGTGTAGCCTTCAGACGCTTTTCTTATTTGGCCTGCTGATCCTGGGCACGTTTTAATAACGCTTTGAATTTGGCAACAGTATCAGGACCGTTCAAATCCGGGCTGAGCGTGAGTGGATTCTTCAGCAGTTGCTCCGCCTGGAGGGCCTTTCGCTTGTCCGATTGTTCTAGCAAGCAGAATGCGGCATTGTAAATCGCGTCGTAATATTCTGGCGGACGCTCTGGCATTCTTTGTAGCAGAACGCGAATCCGAGTCCACTGCGCGATGCAGGCATCGTACTTCGAGTTATCTTTTGTATTCTGCGCCCAGGCCTGCATAATGGTCGCCTTTTCCACCAACGGTTCCAACGAGCGTGGGTTATCGGCAATGAGCTGTTCCACCTCGGCCATAGCCTGCTCGTAGTTGCCCTCTTCCCGCAGCAGACCAACGAGCCTCGAACGTACACGAGTCAAAGCCTTGGCGGAATTCTTTGCGAACTCAGGCTCTTTATTGGCTTTATCCAGTACCCGGTTGTAGGTATCGCGCGCCGGCTGATTCATACCGAGAGATGATGCGGTATCGGCCAGATAGACCATCCCTTCGGCGGTCAGGTTTTTGCGCGGCAAAATGCCGTCGACCAGTTTTCCCTGAACTTCTTGGCACCCTGCGATGATCGCTTTGGCCTTTTGGCCACCTGAAAAGTCGCCATTCGTTTCGGCCTCGCTGACGGCGGCATTGGCCTTGCGGATTTCCAGATCGAAAAGCCGGGTAAACCTGACCAATTCCTCGTTGATTTCCAGCACATCGCCGCCGATCCGCAACAGTGACTCGGCCACCTCGACGGACTTGGGAAGCTGTCCGGCACCAATGTAGGCCTTCGCAATAGCGGCATACACTTGAACCGTTTCGACTTCGATCGCGTTGGGCTTGCTCAGTCTCGCTGTTTCATACAATGGTTCGTAAATGGCCAGCGCTTTATCAAATTCGCCATCATCCATGTGGATGTAACCGAGCTGGAGCTGCGCTTCAAACTCCAACCGTTTCGCATTGTCGTCGGCAACGGTGCTCTGAAAGGCAACAATGGCAGCTTGAAGTTGCTTAATTGCCTGAGCCTTCAATTTCGCTACTGCGACGGCATCGACCGGTTCAGCTTTCCTGGCCGCTCGCAACTGATACCGATAAAGCTGTCCCGCAGCGTAAAGCGATGCTCCGTACCGGCGCGACTCTGGCTTGACCGTGGCCAGCATGGCCAGCGAGGCATCCAGATTGCCACTCTGCTGTTCCAACTCCGCCAGCAGCATCCGGGTTTTATCCGCCTCGACACTGGCAGGCCAGTTATCCAAAATGAACTTGGCGTCGCTGTCGAGCGCGGCACGAGCTGCCGCCTTGCCTTTCTCGTCCGCTTTTGCATGCACGGCCACAGATGTATCAAGCGCCAGCGATGCGGCCGCAGGCGCGACCGTGTCCCCTAAATCCTCTCGAGCCAATTCGCGAGACAGCCGCAGTGCCTCCTCAAACTCGGAAGCTTTATTAGCCGCGTAAGCCACTCGCAGGCGAACCTGCCGCAGCATCCCCTTGGCCAGTGAGATTTCTTTGGTGTTCTTGTTTGCTTGGGCCAGCTCCAACGCCTGAGTGAAAGACTCGGTCGCCTTCGGCCAGTTCTCTTCCGAGCCAAATTCGCGTCCAAAGGTCATCAACTCTTCAAACGCCGCATTTTGTCCAGGTGCCAACTGGTTATGTTGCCGCCGCAGCAGAATGATCTCCCCTTGATATGGGCTTTCAATTCGCGAAGCATTGTTCAGCAAGGCCACCGCCTCGCTCATCTGTTTCTTCTTTTGATCTGGCTTGGCGGACTGTGCCAGCGCGATCTGTGCTTTGGCCAATTCCAATACAACACCTTGGTAGCCCCCTGCGCGGGACCAGTTCTTATGATCAGCGAGCCAGGTTTCAGCTTCTCTGACCACGTTTTCGAGTTGTTTTTGCTTGGCCAAAAGCTTCAATCGCGACACGAATACCTGCGAATAGAACGGCTCAGCATCCAGGCTGGCCGCCGGGCCAGTCGGCTCCATGACCAGCACTTCGTCATAGATATCGAGAGCCAACTCATACTTACCTTGGTCTTCGGCGGCTCTTCCCTTCCACAGGTGCGCGTGAAGCTTAACTTCACCGCTGCCCGTATAGCGAAGAAAGATGCCATCAAACTCGTCGTAAGCGGCCTGCAGGTATTTGATTCGCTCGGCGCTCTTGGGATCGACGTAGGTCTGCGCCAACTGATAGCTGATCATGGCCAGCTTCAACTGGCATTCGACGATACCCAGGTCGATTTGGTTCTCCTCGATCAGTAATTTTCGAGCGGCGTCCGAATACCGACCTTTGGCGTCGGGGGGCGGAACTGGCTTCAATCCGGCCTTCTGAGTATTGAATTTCTGTAATGCGTCGTTGAACTTGGGCCGGCAGGCAGCCAGACTCGTGCGCGCTTCGGCCAGTGCTGTGGCTTGCTCGGCCTGATTGCTGACGGCCTTGCCACGGATCACCGCTTCAATCGCTTTGTCGAGGTAGAAGTCCGCGCTGGCCAAAGTCGCCGTGGCAACGGCCGGATGGGTCTTGTGTTCGCGCAGGAACTTATCGAGATGCTTTTGCGACTCCAGGACCAATTGTTCCGCTCGCCCAACATTGTAGGCGTGCCGAGCCGCGGCACGCAGGCTCTTGGCTTTCTCCAGGTCGAGTGTTTGCACCAAATCAGGGGGCAACTGACCAGAGGCCTGTAACTTGTCGAGCAACTCCACAGCCGTATCGCCGTACCCACGATCCTGCATCGCCTTGAGCAGCTCCAACGTGTAGTCGGCGCACATCGCCGGCGCTGGTGCCAATGTCAGGCATCCGAGGAGCATCAAGAATAATCCGCGAAGTTGCAACGTGTACGAGCCTCTTGGTTTGATTCTCAATATACAAAACGTCATTCACACTGGCAGAGCCAGTGGCACACTTTAAGTTCAGCGGAATAACTACGGCGTAGCCACCGATAACGCTGCACCAGAAGCTGCCGGTGCAAGAACTCCCTTGGGCGTATTGGCAACTCGGGCGGACTTTGCACTGTAAATTTTCA
Organism: Planctomycetota bacterium; assembly: GCA_034440595.1. Lineage (GTDB taxonomy): Bacteria > Planctomycetota > Planctomycetia > Pirellulales > JALHPA01 > JAWXCH01. Next base: position 16,323 of record JAWXCH010000433.1, read on the forward strand.
TGTCGCTCAATCGGGGAGGAAGGACGGGATCATTACCCATTGAACCATTACCAGTCCGATCCACACTACCCAGTCCGGCTTCGGGCTTGGCCAGATCGTCAGCTTCGTTGATTTTGTAAAGCGGCAGATAGCGATAGTAAACCTCCAGCGTCAGGCACGATAGCGCTGTCACCATGATCCGCCCACCGGGGCCTCCCCATTCATCCTCCTCAGGATTCCAACTACCCTCTGCGCAGACATTCCCGCGAGTTTGCGTCTCGACCAGGATCTTTCGCATATTCCGATTCCACTTTTCCCAATCGGCACCCGGCATGTTGTGCAAAACCTGAGTGGCATAATACCAATAATAAATGTCTCGCTTGCCACCGAGGCGCGGCATATTGGCCATCAAGTAATCTTTCCCCTCGGCCAGCCCGGGGTCGTTCGCCGGAGTCCCCATGTATTGCATGCAAAGCAATCCAACGGCGGTCATCGGCGGATCGGGTGCCTTAGCGCGGATGTAGCGAAACTTTCCTTTGAAAGCGCCCGCCGAGTGATCGATCATCCCTTGCTTGGCTTTATCCAAGATAGCCTGATCGACTTGCAGCCCGGCAATCTGGCCGCTTTTCAATGCCATTACTTGCCAGCCGGCGACCGACGTATCGCTATCCGATCCTCCATGAACATAGCGCCAGCCTCCTTTGTCATTCTGGCCGGATTGGATGTAGTTGATGGCCGCCTGTGCCTTGTCGCGAATGGCGCTGTCCTCGGTCATTCCATAGGCCTCGCACAGTGCAATCGTGGCCAGGCCATGTTCGTACATGGGGACGGTATTCTCACCGGGGGTAAAAATACCTCCGTTTGAGCTTTGGATACGGGTCATCCAACTCACCCCTCTTGCAATAGTCGTCCTGTGTGGTCCATTCGACTTGTGCGTTTGTCCTGCGGCAAAATAGGGTAGCAGTGCCAAAGCCGTGGCACCAACATCCGCCTTCTTGATTTCCATTCCATTGGCGGCGGTGCAGCTCTTGTCTTTGCAACGCGCGGTGTTGTGTTGCAGACTCCAACTTCCATCCGGGTTCTGATGACGCGCCAGCCAGTTCAATGCGGCGGCCACGGCGCGCTCGGTTACTTTGGTCCCTCCGCCGAGGGTCGCATTGCGCTTGCCCGCTCCGCGGCCACCAAAGCCTGTACCGTCACCCCCTTTTCCAAAGTTTTTGCCAAAGCCGCCACCACCATCTACGCCACCACCTCCGGTTGCCGATGGTCCGCTGGCAATGGTCGACACATTCAGGCCCAATCCGCCAAGGCCGGTGTCGGTCTCTGCTACCGTGCCACCGCCACGTTTTTCAAATACGAGTGAATCGTCGTTGTATTCGGCTTCTTGTGGAACCCGATCAAAGGTCATTTCCGATAGCGATTTGGTATCCAGCTCGCTAGGGTCAATCTCCGGGGGACCGACTTCAAATCGCTCGAGTTGCGGTTCGGAAAACTGTTCGGCGTCGGCGGCTTCAAAATTTCCCGCGCCGGTGTTTGGTTTTTCGCCACTGATCGAACCCAAGGCTAGCACCGCAATCAAAAACAACGCCATGTGGACCACGGCACTGGCTGCCCAGGATGGCCCCTGCGTGGCAATCCAGAAC
>JAWXCH010000434.1:0-2826 GCA_034440595.1 Planctomycetota bacterium
ACAACACTCTGCTTTTATCGCGGGTGTACGAGCAAAAGGTGGCAGCAGGCGACCTGGAGGCCATCCAGATTCTCAAGAGAACCTCGCCCGTCGCATGGCGCAACGTCAATCTGATCGGCAACTTCGACTTTTCGACCAGCTCATCGTCCGTCGACATTGATGCCTTGGCAGCGCACTACGAGAACGAGGACTTCTGGCGCCGCTCCATGCAAGAGGGAGAAGATGACATTCCAGAATCGTCACTGAATGCCAATTAGACCTTTTCGAGGGGTTGGGCAAAAATAGCCGAGTTGCTGCGGATGATTGCCGACTTGCAGCCGGGCGAAATCGTGGTGGCCGAGAAAATCGACCGCATCAGCCGATTGCCTTTGGCTGAGGCAGAACTCCTGGTGGCATCGATCCGAGACAAGGGTGCCAGACTTGCCGTCCCCGGCGTCGTCGACTTGTCCGATCTCGCGGCCGAGGCCCGAGGCGTGGCAAAGATCGTGTTGGAATCAGTGCAGGAACTGCTATTGAAGCTGGCCTTACAAATGGCGCGGGAAGACTATGAGGATCGGCGCGAGCGACAGAGCCAAGGTGTCACGCTTGCCAAGCTCGCCGGCAAGTACGTTGGCCGCCAAGCCAACGCGACAACGCACGGACGAATCATTGCGCTACGCAGCAGCGGCCACAGCATTGCAGAAACGGCCAAGATGGCCGGATGCAGCAAAAGCCAGGTTAAACGGGTGTGGTCGATGCGGGCAAACGTACCAGCCTGATGGTTGCGCCACACACCTCGCCGGTTTGAGCCAAACCCCTACGTGAACATTAATTCCTACCGCCTATCGATCCTGTCCGCAGCGGAAATCGATGACCTGTATAGCTTGCCGCGTTTCACCGAAGAGGACCGGCATCTTTATTTCGACTTGAGCGTTGCCGAACGCGAAGCGGTGACAGAGGTTCACACCCTGTCGGCCGCCGTGCATTTGACGCTGCAGCTTGGATACTTCAAAGCCAAGCGGCAATTCCTTGCCTACGAGCAAGGCGCTGTACTTGAAGACCTGCGTTACATCATGAAGCTGCATTTTCCAGAGCGGGATTCTGCCTCTATCAAAACACCGTCCAGGCCAACCCGCGTTGAACACCAGCGGATCGTTCTTCAGTTGTTCAACTACCGCCTGTGTGACAGCGGCGCCAAGGTCGAACTGGAGTGCAAGGCGCAGCGGATCGCCATGCTCTCGACGCAGCCAGTTTATATTTTCCGGGAATTGATGCAGCACCTGACTCAACAGCGCATTGTTGCTCCTGGCTATCGATTTCTGCAAGAAATGATCGGTCGTGTGGTCCAAAGTGAGCGCACGCGCATTACGCAACTGCTGAACAAAAGCATGACACCCGCGGTCGATAAACAACTGGCAATGCTTCTCGAAGCCGACGAAGGCATGTACAGGATCAGCGTCCTCAAGCACGAACCGAAGGACTTCAGTTACAAGGAACTGCGGCGCGAAGTCGAGCGCCGGAAGTTCTTTCAGCCCCTGCACGAATTCGCCAAACACTTTCTGGCGAAGGCGGGACTCTCCAATGAGAGCGGCAAATATTACGCCTCGCTGGTCAAGTTCTATACCCCCTACAAGCTGCAGCGCATGGAACCGGCCACGGCATTTTTGTATTTGCTGTGTTTTGCCTATCATCGCTTTCGCCAGATTAACGACAATCTGATCGAGGCTTTTATCCATTGGGTTGACGAGTATGAGAAGCAGGCCAAACTGGCGGCAGAGGATGCCATGCAGCGCGAACGCGCCAGTGCTACGGATAATCTACAGGCGGCGGGCCAAGTGCTTGGCTTATTTGTGGACCCCTCGATTACGGGCGATACGCCATTTTCGGCGGTAAAGGAAAGAGCATTTTCCCTGCTTGAGCCAGAACGTTTTCCCTTGGTATCAGCCTACATGCGCAATATTGCGTTCGACAGAGTCGGGTTTGAGTGGTCCCATTACACCAAGCTCTCGTCGACGTTCAAACGCAATCTGCGGCAGTTGTTCTCCGACCTGGAATTCACTGGCCGGGTGGAAGATGCACCGTTGCTGGAGGCTGTCGATTTCCTGCAGGGCCTTCTCCGGGAAGACAAGTCCCCACGGCAGATCGATCCGGCGCTTTTCCCCACCGCGTTTATTCCGAAAGGTTTGCAGCGCTATTTGTTCGCCAAGGTGGAAGGGAAAAAGAAGTCTCTGGAAGTGGATCGATACGAATTTCTGATCTATCGGCTGCTGCGTAATGCTCTGGAAGCGGGTGATGTGTTTGTCAAGGATAGTACCGAGTTCCGCCGTTTCGAGGATGACTTGATCAGCGATGCGCGTTGGCAGAACAAAGACGCTGTATTGCGCGAGATCGGTTCGCCTATCCTGCTGGCGCCGATCAAAGAAACGTTGAAGGTTCTGCATGAAACGCTGGAAGCCAGATTCAAAGCCGTCAATCAGCGCATTGAGGATGGCGTCAATAAGCACATCAAAATCACCGGCGCCACCGGGAAGCGCCGCTGGACGCTGATTTATCCAAGTACAGAGCCGCCGGTCAACAACCCGTTTTACAGCCAGTTGCCGGGAGTTGGCATCGCCGACTTGTTGTGGTTCGTCGCTGGGGATACCGGATTTCTTGGCGCATTCAGCCATGTGCTCGACCGTTATGTGAAAGACGAACCCGATCCACGCGAAATTCTAGCCTGCATCGTGGCAATGGGCACCAACATGGGGGTGTGGAAAATGGCGGAGGTGTCCGGCTTGGGTCATCCGTCAATGATGACGACGGCACGTAATTATCTGAGGCTGGAAACAATGCGGACCGCCAACG
>JAWXCH010000435.1:0-2846 GCA_034440595.1 Planctomycetota bacterium
GCCGAGTACGGGGCTGAATTGTTGAAGCGATTGGCGAAAGACTTGAGTGCGCGGTTTGGGCGAGGGTTTTCGGAACGAAATCTTCTGAAAATGCGGACATTTTCGTTGGGCTGGGAGATTTCGCCGACACCGTCGGCGGAATTCGTGGCGAGAGTTCGGTTGCCGCAGGACCTATTGAAAAATGACGAAATTTTCCAGACGACGTCTGGAAAATCAAATATTCGCTCGACAGCGTCGAGTAACTTGCAGACAGAGTCTGCGGTATCCGAGATTTGGCCGACAGTGTCGGCCAAATTCGACTCATCGTTGCTGGCCGCATTCCCGTTGTCTTGGTCGCATTACGTTCGGCTGATGTCGGTTGAAAAACCACATGCCCGCGCGTTTTACGAAGCCGAGGCGATTCGCGGTGGTTGGTCAGTTCGCCAACTGGACCGGCAAGTCAGCACTCAATTCTTCGAGCGAACTTCGTCCTCGAAACAACAATCGGCCATGTTGGCGCGGGGTCAGAAACCCAAGCCCGAAGACGCGATTCTGCCGGACGAGGAAATCCGCGATCCGTACTTGCTGGAATTCCTGAATCTCAAGGACGAGTACAGCGAGAGCGAACTGGAGGACGCGTTGATCGAGCATCTTGAGGCGTTCCTGCTCGAACTTGGAGCGGGCTTCACATTCATGGCTCGCCAGAAGCGGATTCGCATCGGAGCCGAGTGGTATCGCATCGACTTGCTGCTATATCATCGGCGACTGAGATGCCTTGTCGTCGTGGACTTGAAGATCGGCAAATACACGCATGCCGATGCGGGGCAGATGAGTCTGTACTTGACTTACTCCAAAGAGCATCTGATGGAAGATGGCGAAAACGAGCCAGTGGGAATCATCTTGTGCAGCGACAAGGATGATGCCGTGGTTCACTACTCGATGGGAAGCATTAACGCCCGCGTATTTGCCTCAAAATACCTGACAGAATTGCCGGACAAAGAAACACTGGAGCGCGAGATCGAAGTGACGAAACGAGCTTTAGAGAATCAAAGACAATTGAGACGCGGGGGCAGTTGAGACGCGGAGACGCGGTGAGATTCAAACGCGGAGATAAATTGGATACGGAGAAGGGTCGAGAGATGGCTAACATTCGGTCGTTCAAGGAATTAAGAGTTTGGCAAAACGCAATGAATAGCGCGATGCAGATTTTCGAGGTGACGAAGACGTTTCCGCCGGAAGAGAAATACTCGATGACGGACCAGATTCGCCGCAGCTCTCGATCGGTCGCTGCAAATCTCAGTGAGGCTTGGCGCAAGCGGAGATACCCGGCGGCCTTTGTAAGTAAATTGAGCGACTGCGAGGGCGAAGCAGCCGAAACGCAGACTTGGATCGAATTTGCCAAACGATGCAATTATTTGACAGAAGAACAAGCGAACGAATTGGACCAATGCTACGAAGAAATTCTTGGGCAGTTGGTGAGGATGATCAATCAACCGGATGCCTGGGTTGTGGGAGCGAAGAGAAAGTGAGACGGAGAGTGGGGGGACGCGGAGACACGGAGAATCACCCCTTCCCCCTGTCCCCGCGTCACCGTGTCCCAAACTCCCCATTCCAAATCAATTAAACCTAATTCAACAAGAACAAGCGAGAAACAAATGGCGAAACTACCCTGGAAACCTTGGCACGAAGTTGTTCATTTGCGCAAGGACTTGAAATCGGGCGAGTTGTCGCTGCATATGTTCGCGGCTGATTTGTATGAAGTCATGATGCAGAATGGCGCTCGACCAATCTATGAGAACCCGAACGAATTCTTTTCGTTGACGTACCCGACCCATAACTTGCGCAATCTCGTGCGTGAAGTCGTGTTGCGCTTGGCAGGGAAGAACGACAAAGCGGTTCGCCAATTGGAATTGACCTACGGTGGTGGCAAGACCCATACGCTGATCACACTTCGTCATCTCGTTCATGATCCCGAGAATTTGCCTGACCTGCCAGCGGTCAACGAATTCACTGAAGCGATTGGTCAGGATTTACCGCGAGCCCGCGTGGCGGCGCTGTGTTTTGACAAACTGGATGTGGAAACCGGGATGGATGTACGAAGCCCAGACGGCGCTGTACGCCGACTGAAACATCCGTGGAGCATTTTGGCTTTTCAGATCGCAGGCGATGATGGATTGAAATTGCTCAATGCGGACGGAAAGGCCGAAGAACGAATGACTCCGCCAGCGGAAAATACTCTGACGGACCTGTTGTCGATGCCGCTCAAGGCAAAGATGGGGACTCTGATTCTGCTGGATGAAGTCTTGATGTACGTCAAGGTCAAGACTCGATCGGAACCCGGCTGGCTGGATTACATGACGGCGTTCTTTCAATGCTTGTCACAGGCTGCGGCCAAGGTTGAAAGGTGTTGCATCGTGGCTTCACTGCTTTCCAGTGAACCCAAGGATCAGGCTGATGCGCTTGGCAAAAGGATTGTTTCAGAACTGTACGACGTTTTTCAACGCCAGCGTGAAGAGGCAGTCCAACCGGTTGAAAAAGACGACGTGGCCGAAGTGTTGCGACGGCGGTTGTTTGATCCCGAGTCAGTTCAGCATCGTGGGACGTGGCCGACGCATGTAATTGCAGCTTTGAAAGGGATCGGTGCGCTCGACGAACAAACAGATAAATTGGGGGCAGTGGCCGAAGAGCGTTATCTCAAAAGCTATCCATTTCATCCGGAGCTTACGGATGTCTTTTACACCAAATGGGCATCGGGAATCGAACGATTCCAAAAGACACGTGGGGTCCTGCGAACGTTTGCGTTGGCACTCCGTGAGGCCGAGAAATGGGACGAAAGCCCGCTTGTTGGAGCTGGGGCGTTTCTGAAC
>JAWXCH010000436.1:0-2519 GCA_034440595.1 Planctomycetota bacterium
GTTTTCAGCGGACAAGAACACAACGCATCAGCAGAAGATCGACCAATTGTATTTGCAGGCATTTTCGCGCAAAGCAACTGCGGATGAGTCGGCCAAGGCGCTGGCCTACATTGCCGCCAACAAGGATCAGAAGCAGGCCTACGAAGACATCGTCTGGGCTTTGATCAACACCAAGGAGTTTTTGTTCAACCATTAGTGCTTTGTGACTTTACTGTCCTGTGTGCTACTGCTGCCTGCCCTCGCGAAGGCGGGGGGCTTGCTCGGCGGTGTTTGGGCTGTGGTTTCCTCGCCGTTCCGAATCGCCTTCCGGGGGGAGTGTGATTGATTTTAACGGCCTATAGCAGCGACCTCCCCAGTTCACCTGAAAAACTGACCAGCTTCGGCAACTACTTCCCACCAAAGATTCCCCCCTGCCCCGCTTCGATTTTGAGTTTCTTGAATCACAATGAATGTTTCGGGCATTGGCTCGATGCAAAATAGTTTACGTGGAGCTTTGAATGTCAGGTTCTGATCGATTGTGCCAACTTCGCCGTCAGGTGTTCCGAATTGCCCTGGGCAGCTTCGTGCTGCTCGGCATTTCAACAGTTGCCTGGGCACAGGGCGTTCCAGCGACACAGTTGACCGCCGTCCGGCCGTTTGGCGGAAAGATCGGTTCAACCTTCGACATCACGCTGATTGGCACCGACCTTGACGATGTCACCAAGCTCAGCTTCTCTCATCCCGGTATCACTGCCGAACCCAAGCAGCGGCCCTCGGTCACCGGAAAGTCAGTTCCGATTCCGTCGCAGTTCACGGTGAAAATCAATGGCGATGTACCGCGTGGAATTTATGAAGTCCGCGCTGTCGGTCGATACGGCACATCCAATCCCCGAATCTTTCTGGTCGATCAGCTTTCCACGGCACTCGCGGCGGGTGGCATTGTCTCGCTGGATAAAGCGCAGGCCGTACCGCTCGAATCGTGCGTCTTTGGAACCGCCGAAAAAGAACAATTTCAATATTATAAGTTCACGGCCAAGAAAGGGACGCGCGTCTTCATCGACTGCTGGGCCTATCGCGCAGACTCTCGGCTTGATGCCACTCTGGTTCTGTTGGATACCAAGAATCACGAGTTGATGCGCAACAACGACACTTTTCGCCGGGATCCGTTTCTCGATTTTACGGTGCCAGAGGACGGCGAATATTTCGTTCAGATTTATGACTTTCTTTATCAAGGTGGCGAGCCCGATTATTTTTATCGCCTCAGCATCAGCACCGGCCCGATCGTCGATTTTATTTTTCCAACTGCGAGGCTTCCAGGGAGTCAAGGAAAGTACACCCTCTACGGGCGCAATTTGCCCGGCTCCGAAAAGACCGAGCTGCGCAGTCTGGACGGCAAGCCACTAGAGAAGGTGGAAGTTGAGATCACTTTGCCTGGAGATGCCAAATCGCGTTGGTCGCTACCGCTGACCGCAATCAACGAGCCTGCGTCGGCAACACAAGAAGCGTTTCTCTATCGATTGAAGACTCCTCAGGGGGACACGAACCCTGTTCCGATTTTCTTTGCCACTACTCCTGTCATCACCGAGCAGGAACCGAACAGCGACGCTGCGCACGTTCAGAAAATCAACGTACCCTCCGAAGTCGCAGGTCAATTCGCTACACATGGCGACCAGGATTGGTTTGAGTTTGATGCCAAAAAAGGTGAGCGGCTTTATATTGAAACCTACAACGAACGTCTCGGCGTACCGGGCGATATGTTCTTTCGTTTACAGAAAGTGACCAAGGACGCGGTTGGAAAGGAAAAGGTGACCGATGTTGTCGAGATAGATGATCTGAAGCCCGCTCGAAGCGGCAAGAGAGATTCAGCAATCTTTGACAGTTCGACCGCAGACCTTACCTATCGATTGGATCCTCCTGAAGATGCACGCTATCGACTCCAACTGCGAGATCTATTTTCTCAGTCGCGAGGCGGTCCGAATTATCTTTATCGATTGAGTGTCCGTCGACATACTCCTGACTTTCGCCTAATCGCCATTGCCGAGCCGCCTGTGGTTCCGCAGCAGGCGTCAAATCTCACCCCCTATGCACCAATGCTGGTCCGCGGTGGGACAAAATTCATTCGCGTCGATTGGATACGCCAGGATAACTTCGATGGATTTGTCACCATTAGTGCCGAAGGACTTCCGCCGGGAGTTTCCTGCTATCCAATCGTGCTAGGAAGTGAGTCATCTGGACGCCTGTTTCTACACGCCGCAGAAGACGCTCCCGCCTGGAATGGCACGATTCGGATTGTTGGCAAGAGCCAATTGAATGGTAGTGATGTGGCACGTATTGCACGCAGCGGCGTGATGATCAACCCCATTGGAGATTTCAGCCAGACATCGCCGCGGACAAGAATGTCGCAAGACTTTGCGTTGACCGTGTCGGACCAGGAGGTTGAGCCAGCGCGAATTGTCCTAGAGCTTGGCCACGAGTTGCGAACATCGCTGGCTGGTACATTGGAGATTCCGGTCAAGATCAAGCGGCAACCGGACTTCAAA
>JAWXCH010000437.1:0-12237 GCA_034440595.1 Planctomycetota bacterium
CGGATCTGAATACACTGTTCTGTCGATACGTCGCCGAGAGCACAATCCAGCGATGCAATTGCTTCATCGACCAGCCCTGCCGCATGAACTGAGAGGCCAGATAGTCGAGCAACTCGGGGTGCGAAGGGGGATCGCTGCGGAGTCCAAAATCGCTCGGCGTGCGAACTAGGCCTTCGCCAAAATGGAGCTTCCAGACACGATTGACCATTACCCGAGCGGTGAGCGGGTTGTCTTGGCGCGTAATGGCCCGAGCGAGTTCCAATCGACCGCTACCGCGTTGAAACGGCTGGCGTTTCTCGCCGGCTACAACGGACAGAAACTGCCTCGGCACAGGGGCACCCGGCCGAGAGGTGTTTCCACGGATGAATATATTCGTCATCGGCGCGATGGCCGAAGCATCGACCAGCGTCATCGCCTGCCGCGGAGCCGACTTTGAACCGGTCCAATCGATGACCAATTTGCGTAGCCTGCGCACCTCATTTCGAGGACCACGTAGGAGAAATTTTTCCGTTTCATCGGCGGCAATGTTCAGCGGAGTTGCCTCGTCGTACAAGAACTGCCGCAGCTCCTCTGCTGCGGGGTCGGCCAGCGCTATGGCCTTGGGGTCCTGCTTCTTCAAGTCCCCCCACTGCTGGTCAACTTCAGCAAAAAGCTTGTCAAAACGGCCGGCCAGTTCTTCCAGATTCTGTGGAGCCTCGCCTTTAAACAGTTCCGCGATGCGAGGATTGATCCGCGCCGCTTCATTGTTGTTTTCCGCGAATTGCTTGGATAACTCCGGAGATTTGGTGGCAAACTGATCGGCAGACATAACGGCAAACGCATTCCAGGGACTAAGAATTGCATGGTGCGATTTCGTGCGACGTTCGACAAACGCCTTCCAACGCTCCACGAGTCGGTCGATCTCTTTGGAATCGGCCATCGCTTTGCCCAGCGGTGAATCCCGTGAAATCTTGGTGGCATCGTAGGCGGTGGCCAGCAAGTACTGCCCAACGCTTTGCCGCCCCACGCGCTCGATCTGCTGATGCTCCCTTTGCAGACGGTCAGTGACTTTCGCCTCGCGCGCTTGTAACTCGGCCTGATACTCAGCGCTAGGAGTCGAAAGCGGTTGCAACTGCTCTTCAGAGGCGTCAAAAACGCCGAAAAGCGAGTAGTAATCGGCAGTCGGAATCGGGTCAAACTTATGATCGTGACAGCGCGCACAGGCCACCGTCAGACCTTGAGTGGTGCGCATCACCACATCGATACGGTCATCAATGATATCGAACTTACTGTTGAGAAATCTTCTGCCAATAGTCGTGAAACCCATCGCTGCCAGACTGGGATCGTACGCGGCCGCTCCGTTTTGTGAAATCAACCGATCGGCCGCCAATTGCAGCGTCAAGAATTGATCATAAGGCATGTCCTGATTGAGGGCCTGCACCACCCAATCACGATAGACGTACGCGTATGCATAATCACGGTTCTCTTGGAAAACATATCCCTTCGTGTCGGCGTATCTGGCTAGATCCAGCCAGTGCCGTCCCCAGCGTTCGCCATATCGCGGAGACGCGAGCAAGCGATCAACGACTTTGGCCTCAGCATCGGGCGAAGCATCGTTCAAAAACGCTTCGACTTCTGCCAGGGTCGGCGGCAGACCGGTCAGATCGACGCTGACCCGTCGCAACCAGGTACGCCGGTCGGCCGGTGCCGACGGCGCGATCCCCTGCTCTTCTAGCTTCGCGAGGATAAACTGATCAAGCGGTGATTGAACCCAATTCCTTTGCTTCACATTTGGCAAGTCGGGCATGCGGACGGGTTGAAATGCCCAATGCTTCGCCGCCGCATCGGCAATGGAATGTTCAGATTGCGATTCGGCAGGACTCTCTGGCCAGGGTGCCCCTCGTTCAATCCAGGTCGTCAGCGCCGCAATGGCCTCGGGAGGCATCTTGTTGTCCGGCGGCATTTGAATATCGCCAGCATGCGAAAGCACCGCAATCAGCTTACTTTCGTCCGGCTTGCCAGCCCGAATGACAGGCCCTTCGTCACCGCCACGCATCGCCAACTTGCGTAGATCGAGCCGCAGGCCAGCCTCTTGCTTCTTGTCACCGTGGCACTCAACACAATGGGCGATGAATACCGGCCGAATGTGTTTTTCAAAGTAATCAGCGTCATCAGCAGAAATTTCCGGCGCTGGCTTGGTTTCGGCTTTGGTAGCTTTCGTATCCGTTGCGGGCTGCTTCTCTTCGGCAGCGAATGAGCCGTCCAGACCGACTAGCGGCGCAAGCAAAATTCCGACCAGCGGAATCAGTAGAGCAAGTTTCGCAAGACGGGTGAGTTTCATACGAGCCACGGGCCGTGCTCTCGAAGAACAAAGGCAATTCTGCGGAAAGAAAATTCAGGCGGGATCCAAAGAACACGATTCCAAACCGGGTCATTCAGACCCTCTGATTATACGCGATCTGACGTGTGAATTGCAAACTCGATCTAGCCCAAATGTGGACTGGCCATGCACTTGACCGCTTGCCAATCTGCCGTAAATTGGGGCTATTGGTTTAAGGCAGCGGCTAGATCAGACACTCCACCATCCGTTTTGAGAGGAATCGACCGTGACGATCGTTCGTGTGGGAACTACGCAAAAGTATTCAAACAACTGGGAATCGATCTTTAAGGGGAAGAAAGGGGCCAAGGCCACGGCTGCTAGTTCTAAGAAAGCAGCCCCAAAGAAATCCTCTAAGAAAGCGGCAGGCAAGAAGGCGGCCAAGAAGAAGTAGCATGGCGACACCTGAACAAGACCAGCCGGCGCAGACTTCCGCCGACGCGCGCACTGCCGATCTTGTTCATACGCAGCTCGATCTCGATCGCCAGCGAAGGTGCGGCTACCCGGAGGCGATTTTTGGCGAAGGGAAAACCGTAACTCAACTCGTCGAGATCATCCAACGCCTGCGCACCGCAGAAACGGATGTACTGGCCACGCGGATCGCGGCCGAGACCGCCACAGAGCTGCTGCAGGAATTTCCCACCGGTCGCTACAACGCAACTGCCAGGGTATTTCGGCTCGCTGCTGAACGCCCGCAAAGAGCGGCTGTTAAGAAACGAGACGGCGTGGTTGCCATCATTACCGCCGGAACGACCGATCTGTTGGTTGCCGAAGAAGCCCGTGAAACGGCCGACTGGATGGGAGCAAAGACCATCTTGATCCAGGATGTCGGCGTGGCCGGGCCGCACCGCCTGCCCGCTCGGCTGGCCGAGTTTTGCGACGCCGACGCAATCGTCGTTGTCGCCGGAATGGAGGGTGCTCTACCTAGCGTCGTCGGCGGATACGTCGCCGTACCCGTCATCGCCGTGCCGACCAGCGTGGGCTACGGTGCCAGTTTTGGCGGGCTGGCGGCGCTCTTGGGAATGCTCAATAGCTGCGCGGCCAATGTAGCGGTGGTCAACATCGATGCCGGTTTCAAGGCCGGGTATCTGGCAGCGATGATTGCGAATGGACGGCGGTCTCCGTAAATCGCAGGCCATTCTGCAATCCCTACAACCGTCGCAACAGGCCACTGAATTCGGCGGTCGCTGCCGCTCTTCGTTGGCACTTCCTACTACAGCGCCGACATGTAGTAGAATTACCAATGACAGGCGACGTTTCCCACGAAAGCGGCATCGCAACATGCCAGTATTCATTGGCAGCTTATCTCGACACTTCTCATCCACCATCCAAGCATTCGCTCTCGGAATACTCGCATGACACTCCCCAAACTCCCTCCACGCGGACCGGATAGTCATAAGGGAACCTTTGGCCACGCCTTACTCATCGGCGGCTCGCAAGGGATGGCCGGGTCGATCTCGCTTTCCGGAAAAGCTGCTCTGCGCAGCGGTGCCGGGCTAGTCACACTGGCGGTCCCTGACTGCATTCAGAATGTCGTCTCATCGTATGAGCCGTCCTACATGACGCTGGGCCTGCCAGCGGACTCCGATGGCCGCATTTTGAAAGGAGCCTTGCGACTGCTGACCGAACAAGCCGGACAAGCTACGGCTACGGCAATTGGACCAGGGCTGGGGCGATCCAGCGAACTAGTACAGCTCGTAACGCGGCTCTACTTCGATGTCACCGAGCCGATGGTGGTCGATGCGGATGGACTTAACGCGCTCGCCTCTCAGCCGGATATCATTAACCGGCCGGGTGGTCCGCGCGTGCTGACGCCTCATCCGGGCGAGTTTGCCCGACTGGTTCGCAAAACCGAAATGACGGCTGAAGAGCGGAGTGAGCGAGCGATTGATCTGGCGGTTCGCTGCAATTCGGTCGTGCTGCTCAAAGGACACCGCACACTTATTACCGATGGACATCAAACGGTACACAACACGACCGGCAACCCGGGCATGGCAACCGGCGGCACCGGAGATGTACTGACTGGAGTGATCACCGCCCTGCTCTGCCAGGGACTCAGTGCTTTTGACGCGGCAGTCCTTGGTGCGCATGTCCACGGGCTGGCGGGTGACTATGCGGCTGAAGAGCTTGGCCAGGTCTCGCTTATTTCGAGCGACCTGCTGGGGCAGCTTCCCCGCGCTTTTCAAGCGGTGGCTGCGCTGTAGTCGACTTGGCCCACTTGAAGATATAGAACAGCCACGCCAGCGACGGCAGCAACAGAACCGCGCCAGCAGCGGTTGCATAAAGCGAGGCCAAAAGCACCGCTGGCGAACTTTTGGCGGTCTCCACAGTGATATGCGGCGGCACCAGCAACGGGTACTGCGCCACTCCCCAGCCCCAGAGGACTGTGGCCACAGTTGCGGCCGCACCGACTGCTCCCCACGTATATCGCCGCCATGCCACTGCCAGCAGCGATGCGAAACCGAGCAGTAGCGAGCAGGCCAGTATAGGCCAGCCACGCTCGCTGAGGCGATCCCACAGTTCTGGAGCCTGTGCCGACAGCAGTACCAGCCCGGTCGCGGCCAGCACTCCCATCCATACGCCAGTCGCCAGTGCGCGCCGACGCCAAAGTTCGGCCTGTTCTTGATCGCCAGCCACATGGGCCTCGCGAATGAGATAGACGGCCGACAGGTACGCACACATTCCGACGGCAAAGAATCCGGTGAAGAGCGAGAGGGGCGTCAACCAGTCGTTCAGATAGTCACCATCAAAACTACCATCGGCCTGAATTTTCATTCCGCTGGCCAAGGCACCAATGGACACTCCGAGAAAAAACGGAGCCGCGGTGGAGGCCATAGCGAAGACCGCAGTCCACAATTCCTGACCACGAACGGAGTCGTCTGTGTAGTTGCGAAATACGAAGCTGGCACCACGAAACACGATGCCCATTAGTGCCAACAGCAGCGGAACCCACAGCGCGCGACTAATCGCCGCCGAAGCGGTCGGAAACGCGGTATTCATCAGCACCAGCACAAAGATCAGCCAGACGTGGTTGACCTCCCAAACCGGCGCAATCGCCTTGGCCATCAGTTTTCGCTCGCTCGGCGTAGTTTGCAGCGCGCTGTTGAATTCCCAGACACCGATGCCAAAATCGGCACCCCCCAGCACCGCGTACAACGTCAGTGCGCTCATGATGATGACCAGCAATATATCTTCAGGAGGCACGGGCGTTCTCCGCTTTGGACTTCTTTGGATTGTCGATACCGGTAGGAAGCGGAATACGGCCCAGCGTACGCAGTACTAAAATCAAACTGAGCAGCAACACAGCATAAATCGCCATGACTATGCCAAACGTCCACCAGATTCCCGGAGCCTGAGTCACCGCTTCACTGGTAAGCATATGTTTATGAACAATCCACGGCTGCCGCCCCACCTCGGTCACAGTCCAACCGGCCCATAGTGCCATTACCGCCAGCGGGCCACTCTTGACCACTCCCCATAAGAACAATCTCGACTGCGGCAGATCTCGTTTTCTCCAGGCACACCAGACAAACCAGGCCGATAGTGCCAGCAGCAGCGTGCCAAAGCCGACCATAATCTGAAACGCAATATGCACCACCGGCACCGGCGGGAGCGGGTTCCCCTCGGCCTCAAGCTGGTTGAGTCCTTTTACCTGGGCATGGAGATCGTGATACGCCAAAAGGGATAGCCCGTTGGGAATGTCGATAGCGTAGTAGGTCTTGCGGGTTTCCATGTCGGGCCATCCGCCGATTCGGAGCGGCGCACCATCCAGGGTTTCAAACTGCCCTTCCATCGCGGCTAGTTTGACCGGTTGCGTTTGTGCGACCATGCGTGCGATCCAGTCACCAACAAACATTTGCGGTGGTGAGGCGAGCGCCCCTAGCCACAATGCCACGACCAGTGCGCGCTTCGTATACAGCGAATCATCGCCGCGCAACCTCCGCCAACCATAGTACGTCGCCACCATGAAACCGCTGACCATGTAGGCGGCCAGGATCATGTGCGTTGTCTGTGCCGCCGTGGCCGGGTTGAGCATGGCCGCAATCGGGTCAATTGGCTCTATCACCGTTTTGCTGACTGGATCCCAGCCAAAGCCAGCGGGCTGATTCATCCAGGCATTCGCGGTGACAACAAACCAGGCCGACATTGCACCAGAAATCGCCACTGGAATGCCGGCCAAAAAATGCACGCGCGGGGAAAGCTTGTCCCAGCCATACAAGTAGATACCGACAAAGATCGCCTCCAGAAAAAACGCAAAGCCTTCCAGCGTGAATGGCAGGCCGATAACTCCCCCGAACTTTGCCATGAAGCCGGGCCAGAGCAGCCCCAGCTCAAACGAAAGCACCGTCCCCGATACCGCACCCACTGCAAACAGTACGGTGAAGACCTTGGACCAGCGTTTGGCCAGTGTTTTCCAGATCAGATCGCCCGTACGGAGCGAACGCCATTCGGCAAATAGCATCAGCACTGGCATGCCGACCCCTAGCACCGCGATTGCGATATGAAAGCCAAGGGTAAACGCCATCTGCAACCGGGCGGGCAGCAAGTTGGCAAGCGTGTCGGCCTCGGCCAGCAGAAGATTGTGCATGAAGAATCGACCAGATGAAGTAATTCGCGAACTGGAGCATGCCAGCGACTTTGGTATCTACCGCAGCTGGTGCCAGTTTATGCAATCTGATCGGATCGCGGAACTGCAAGTCCGCCAATAACCTATTTGACGGCAACGGCTCAAGCCGTCGGTTCAAAGCTGGAACTCAAATGCGTGCCTACCGCTGAAAACTCGGCAGATAGCTGTTGGGCATCTGTAGGATCAAGCAGGCCAGACTGGTGGCATGCTCTGACGAGACGGCGTCTGACCAGGAGCCATTGGCGGCCTGATTCTTCAGCAGCAGATCACGGACGGAGACATACCAGGTTTCCCAACGGGTGCCCCCGGCGTGCCACATGGCCTGCGTCGCCAAATAATAACCGGCAAGCTGCGGAATTTCGCCGGGCACAGTATCACCACGTTCGATACGTGGCCGGAATCGCGTCAGGTGGTCGAGACCACGTTCCAATTCGGCCCCTTCGTAGATGCCGGCTGCATACAGTCCTGCCAGTGCTGCCGCAGTGCGCGCCAGATTTTTCTCGCCATGATCGGCCGGATCCCAGGAAAATCCACCATCGCTGTTTTGTGAACGCTTGATAAAATCGGCACCGCGCTGAATCGCGTCGGTGGGAACTTGAATTCCAGCGTTGCGAACTGCGCGCAGCGCCAATAACTGTCGTGCGGTGTACACCAGATCGGACTCCGTTGGTTCGGCCTCGCGCCGCCAACTGCCATCCATATACTGTGCGTCGACGATCCTCTCGACCGCAGCCGAGAGCTTCTCATCAATCTTGCAGCAACGAGACGTTTCGTGGCACTCGGCCAAAAACAACGTGGCAAAGCTCTCGCCGTACAGCGCTGTCTCCTGGACAGGATTCAAGAGCGAGCGTTCCAGAGATGCCGAAGCGCGCTGCGCATTCGCTTCACTCAACGCTGCTTCGTCCGCATGCAGCGACACAAAATCAATACTAAGATCAATCTGGCGACGGTGGCGTCCACGATCGCGAGTACTGCCGGCAGACAAAAACGCCAATCCCGCCAGGGCGCTGATCTCGGCAGACTTCTTTTCAGAACCAAGAGATCCATCGGCCTGCTGGCGGCTGGTCAAAAATGCCAGGCCTCGATCAACCGCACGAAGCGCGGGCTGAGTCAGCAGATCGCTGCTGTGCGGCGTGGTTGCTGACGCGGTAACTTGCTGGCCCCTAGCGCGACGGGCAGAGCTGCCCAATCCAGTTGCCAGTGCCAGACCTAGAAATGATCCGTGACAGAGGAACTCGCGGCGATTTGTCTTCGACATACGTCATCGTCCTTTACTAGGACGGCTTGGACCTACGGGACTTGCGTGTCAATCGTTTGCATGCAAGTCAGTCGTCCGGCCGCCGGTGGCTGCTCCCTTCCCTCCTCCCAAATCAGCAGGGGTCATTATGGACTGCTGCTGGCACGTTCGCCAAGTCAATTTTCATTTTTCGGTTGAAAGGGTTAAATCCGCACGATCTGCACCTGTTCGACCGGCCTGAACGCGGTATCCTAGTCTGCCAACGGTTTCTGATCAGTGGCTCCCCGCAAACTTCCCGCCCAAATCACCACGTTGATTGCCGGCAAGCGGCTTGGTATCATTGAAATATGCTTGTGGCAACATACCGCAAGTTTTCGTCTGGCATGTCGCAACACTCTGCTTGCCAGTTGACTAGCTCGCTTGATAACTTCGCTAGTCATTCCTGTTTTCCCTGGCTGGTACTCATTTCCTCCTTCAACTCGCTTTCATGCCCGTGTTGAACAAGCCTGACGAAGATCTGTTCAAGGACAGCACGATGACCTTTGGGGAGCACCTTGAGGAGCTTCGTCGCGCGCTCTTTAAATCGCTGATAGGGATCTTCCTGGGGTGCATTTTTGGGTTTTATTTTGGCCAGGACGTTATGAACTTTGTCAACGCGCCTCTGAAAAGCGCTTTGGAAAAGTACTATCAACAACGATCGATTGCCATTGCGGATAACGAAGGACGTGCGTTAACACCAGCGCAGCTTTCTGCACTCGCCAATCACCAGTTGATCGTAGAGCCGGTAATGGTCGAACCGCGCGACCTCGCCGCTGCTATGGCGGCGGTCATCCCCGAGGAAGCCGAAAAGTACCTCCGCGCACAACGCTACAAGTTCACCGCTGCCGCCATCATCGACGGCGATACTTTCGCATTTGCCAAGCTACTCGATGCGCAAAAAGGTGTGGCCGGGCGGTTGTACAGCATGCTCCCGCAGGCGAGACAACAATTGCTGAAGTCTGCCGCAAAAGGCAACAAACTCAGCACGGAAGAAGCCGCCACAATCTTCGACTCTGTTAACAACGCCCTGAAGGCTCCCAGCTTTTACAATGCCGAGATATTCAAAGATGTCAGCCTCTCCGAGGCAATCAAGCAATTTCTCGATCGACGAGAAGCAAAGCTCGCCGAGGGGAGCGATTTTCCCGCCGAGCAAATTTTTGAACTCAACTGGGAATTGCTCAGCTCTGCCTATCCAACACTAGTCGCCCCGCCGCAGCCAACGCTGGTACCAGTCATGCTGTGGAGACAGGTTCGCAACGATCGTTCGACGAATCCACAAAGCTTGGGCGTGCAGGAAGGCTTTATGATTTGGATGAAGGCCTCGTTCATCACCGGCTTTGTCCTCGCCAGTCCCTGGGTTTTCTACCAACTCTGGATGTTTGTCGGAGCCGGCCTCTATCCCCACGAAAAGAAGTATGTGACCTATTTTTTGCCCTTCAGCATTGGGCTGTTTCTATTAGGTGTCTGGATCGCAATTGCCTTTGTATTCGGGCCAGTATTGGAATTCCTCTTCAATACGAATGCCTCCTTGGGCATTGATCCAGATCCGCGCATCGGCGAGTGGCTCAGCTTCTTCCTGATGCTGCCGCTCGGGTTCGGTCTGGCATTCCAGCTACCACTGGTGATGCTGTTCCTCGAACGGATCGGCGTGCTAACGGTCGAGACCTATATCTCGAAGTGGAAGATTGCCGTCATGTCGATCGTCGTTTTAGCCTGCGTGCTAACGCCCGCCGACCCGATCAGCTTTCTGTTCCTTGGCGTGCCGATGTTGCTGCTGTATGTCGGCGGGATATTGCTCTGCAAGTGGCGATCTAAGAGTGCGCCGGCTGTGTCAGAGAGAAGCTAAGAAGCCGTCGCGGCTGTAGCTCCCATTGAGAATACCGTGTGCCACTGGCTCCGCATGCACCTGCTCGGTGTGCCACTGGCTCCGCATGCACCTGCTCGGTGTGCCACTGGCTCCGCCAGTGCTTAGCGCGGAAAACGCATCGAAGTCCAAGATTAACGCACTGTATGATTCACACTGGCAAAGCCAGTGGCACACAGACGATGACTTCAAAACCTAGATCGCCTCGGTCCCGCGTTCACCGGTGCGGATGCGGATGCAGTCTTCCATCGGCAACACAAAGATTTTGCCGTCGCCGATCTCCCCGGCCTTGCCGGTGCGGCCACCTTTGATAATGGCGTTGATCGTCGGCTCGACAAAGTCGTCATTCACCGCGATCTGCAATTGCACCTTGCGCAGCAGATTGACGGAGATTTCGTGCCCGCGATAGACCTCGGAATGCCCCTTCTGCCGACCGAACCCCTGAACATCCATAATCGTCAAACGAACAACTTCCACCTCGGTTAAGGCGGCTTTGACCGCTTCCAGCCGGCTTGGCTGAATTATCGCAATGATCAACTTCATCGGCGCTCCGCTCCAGGGAAAAAGGACATGCGCAATCCTAATTCAACGGAGGCACGCGGGTCAACTGTCCGAAAAAGGCCATTCGCTGCGCCACGGGCGAGAAACGGCTCTTGTAAGACCTCAGAAACAGAAAAAGCCCCGGCCTGGGCGAGCTAGGCGGAGTGCTCACCCAAGCCAGAGGGCATCCTAACGGCCCAGGCAAGAGCCGCAGAACTCTGTTAAACAAAATGCCGCTGCCAGCACGTTTTGCCAGTTCGGCACAAATCCGTAGACTGCCCCCTGCGGAGTGCTGCCGCGTTGGGAAAAACAGGGTGTCACGAACTGCCGAAGTACGCCGCAGCACCAAGCTACGACGGACCTACAGGAAAATGCCCAACAATTCTCCTGTATGCAGCTCGTGACACCCTCCACACACGCGTTCGCAAAATAGGTTGTGATGTTCCGGTAATAGCAGATCGAGCCGCAAACATACGCAACTCCGACCGACAATGGGACAGCCTAAAAGCAAGCGCCGTGCCAAGCTGCGAGCCGACCTGAAAAATTTTGCCTTCCGAAGTGGCAACCTGCAATTTGCCAATGACTTAGGAACGCAAAGGGGATCTCGCGGCTGCGTTATAGACCGAACAACCGTGCCGTTCGTGCCCGTTTGCCGCGCAGACTCCGTCGCGCGAGCGTGCAAAGGAACAATGCCGTAATTGCAGAGTGCGATAGCAGAGGTCCAGGCCGTTGAATCGCCATCGGAAGGCCACCAAACGACAGCAACCTCGGACTTTCGTCCGAGGTTGAGCCGTTTCGTCAAGCTATCGACTAACACCGCTGTGATATTTTTATCACAAGCCTAGTACAGGTAGATCATGTCAAACCCGTAGGTGACCTGGTCCAGGTTGTTGGCGTCGTCGTACGGCAATGAGGTGCCATCGACGTAGCTTGGATTGCCGCTGTACCAGTCGTAGCGAACTTCTGGTCGGAAGACAAAGTTCGGGTTGCCCGATGGCTTGTAGTTCAAGCCCAGCGTGACTTCATAGAAGTTACCCTCAAAGCCGCCGATGCTGGCGGGGTTGCTATTCGGATAGTCACCGGTGCGAGCATAATCACCCGCTGGAGCCACGCGAACGCCGTCGTCATCGCGGAACCATTCAGCACGGACACCAGCCGACCAGCAGCAGTTGATCTTGTAGAACAAATACTGGTTGACGCCATACCAAGACGCGCTGGTAGTTCCGCCGTCGGCACCGTCATCCTGTTGTCCATAGTCCGATTGGAAGACGTAGCTCAAACGATCGGTCAACGTGCGGCTGTAGACAACGCTTTGGATATAGCGAGTGTCCACAGGGCTGGTCGTGCCAAAGGTTTCTTCTTCGTCACCAATCGACAAAGCAAATGCCAGGCTGCTGTTTCCATCGCTAGCAGTGAAGGTAGCACCACCCAGGAACGAAGCACGGTTGTAGACGTTGTCGAAGTTGTTCCAGCCAAAGGTGAAACCACCCATCAGGCTCAACTGGTCGTTGGCCTTGTACGTTGCCAATGCACCGGTATGGGTAAACGGCTCGCCATACTGCATGGTATAAGCA
>JAWXCH010000438.1:0-4087 GCA_034440595.1 Planctomycetota bacterium
CTTCTGCTGAAAGCCCGAGCAATTGGACAGCGCGACGGACCATTTCTGGTTGGCCCACCACAAACGGTCGGCACCACTGGTGAACCCGTGGATCCGGCCAAACGCCAGCGACGGTTTCCGGGCCAACCCCGGCAGGATCTCCCAAAGTTATGGCAATCAGGGGTTTAAGCATGCCAGAATTCTATGCCGGGTACCTGATTTCGCAAGTACCTTTGTTTTGACCAAGACCCCCAGAATAGGTAGACTTGGTGGGATGGATCGCGGGATCCCGCAGGTATTGGGGAGGAATGATAGGATTCATTGCATGCGAGTTCTCATTGTCGAAGACAACAAGGATGTCGCCGATTTAATCAAGACGATCGTCGACCAATGCGGCCATCACCCGTGGGTCGCGTATGAGGGTCCGTCGGCAATTGCCATTGCGCGAAACATGTCTCCTGAGTTTGTACTCACCGATATTGCGATGCCAGGGATGGATGGTTACGAGCTGGCGGCGAAGCTCCGCTCGCTGCTCGGCAGCGAAGTGCCTATTTACGCAATCAGCAGTTTCCCGGAAGATAAGGCAATGGGTCATCAGGTCGGGATGAATGGCCACGTTCGAAAACCCGTCTCGATGAAACACCTGAAGCAGTTGCTGGATTGCGATACGGAATGATCCGAATTTTTTCCATGTTGGCTTTATTTGCGGTGCTGTGTGTGGTGGCCGCCTTGTTCTTGGGTATATCAATCGGCGACTTGCATGCAGTTCGCACCGCGCCCGAACTGCTGGACAGTGCCACCGTTGAACAGATGACTCATCGCGCGACGGTTCATCGTCTGGCAGGGCTGTCCGCGGCGCTGGTCGTGATTCTGGTGAACAGCATTGCCGTTACGTACTTTATCGGTACCAGCCGCTGGTGCAAGGAAGTGGTCGAAACCTATTCTCTTGATCGATCATTGTTGCAACGCAGCCAGCAACTCAAGAGGTCCACGTTTCCCTGGGCCATCAGCAGCATGCTAGGTGTGGTTGGTCTGGTGGCACTCGGAGGTGCCGCCGATCCGGGAACCGGAATGCCAAACACCGCCGACTGGGTGATGCCGCATTTTCTTGCCGGCTTCTTGGTACTGGGTTTTGTCTGCCTGGCGTTTTGGATGATCGCGGAAAAGATTCGTGCGCACCATCAAGTGATTACCGAGATTGTTGCGGTCGTGCGACAAATTCGACTGGAGCGTGGTCTGGAAGTCTGAGCCATCCAATTCCGGAATAACGTCCGCAGCTCACGGTTCACAATCGAAATGCTTTTGTTAGTGATTGTGTTCTCCATGCGTGTGATCGTGATCGCTCCCATGATGTTCGTGGTGCGATCCATTTCGATCCACATGATGGTCGTGCCCTTGGTTTTCGATGAAGACCAGTCCCCAAGCCAGGCCAAGACCCAACAGTAGCGCGATCGAAAGTTTCAACCGATCGTGACTATGGAACTGTAGCTCGGGCAAGAGGTCGCTGGTGGAGATGCAGACACATGTCCCAGCGGCAAAGCAAAGCGTCCCTGCCAGTAGGGTAGTGCTCCAATAATCACCGGCCTGATTCAATCCAAAATAGCACATCAACATGCCAAGGGGCGCTACCAGCGAATAAATCCAATTAACCGCCGTTCGCCAACCTGCCGACCAGCCGGACGCCATCATCAAGCTGGCAATCGACAATGAATCAAACGGCTTGTGTAAAAAGACGGCCAGAAAGTAACCTAGCCCGGCCACCATCCAACCATGCGCATGTCCCTCTTCGGCTTGGATGGCAGCAAATAATGTGATGCCATCGACCAGACTATGCAGGGTCAGGCCAAAGAAAACGCCAGCCCAGGTGAAGGACTGATCGTGGTGCGCATGATCGTGATGGCTATGTTCATGGTGCCCGTGACTGTGATGACTATGATCGTGATCTTCGTGACTGCAAGTTGAATCGGCTAATACTCCGGCCTCGACTTCTGCAGGGGTCTCGTGCGAGTGAAAGTGAAACAGTCGCTGTAAGAAGAACATCACCAGAAACCCCATCAACAGCCACCATACGGTGCGATCGATGGCGCGGCTTGCATCAATCATCTGAAACTGTTGAAATCCATGTGGCACCAGATGCAATACGCCGATGCCGAGAATTACCCCCGCCACAAAGCTGAGTGCCGTTTGCATCCGGGCATGCGTCAGCTTAAAAAAACGTGGGATGATTCCGCCAAAAATGGAGGCAGCAATGATCAGGATGGCGTAAATAGTCGCTAGTAGTTCAATACTCATTGGACGATCACAATAGCTTGAGAAGGGTTGCCGGTGAATGGCAATTGAAACTGAATCGCAAATACAATTCAGTAGCAAATTAGATCCCGATTGTAACTGCACAGAGCCTAGATTTACAGCCGTACGATTCATTGCGAGCAACCACGCCGTCCGGCGAACTAAAAACAGCATATTTGCCCAGCAAATTGGCCAATAGGAAGACAACCCATGCGTGCCTGCGTTCAGAGAGTCAGCCGCGCCGCGGTAGACGTAGGGGATGAAACTATCTCCAGCATTCGGGCCGGGCTGCTCGTTCTGCTGGGAATTTCCACGCAAGATAGCCCGGAAGATGCGGCGCAGCTTGCTCAGAAAATTGTCGAGCTGCGGATCTTTGCCGACGACGAGGGAAAGATGAATCGATCACTGCTGGACTTGCGCGGCGAAATGCTGGTCGTCAGCCAGTTCACACTGTGGGGAGACTGTCGCAAAGGGCGGCGGCCCAGTTTCATTGAGGCGGCGCGACCTGAGACTGCCGAACCGCTGTATGAGTATTTCGTGGCAGCCGTGAAATTGCTCGGTGTCTCGGTCAAGACCGGTCGTTTTCGCGCCGAGATGCAGGTCACGCTGACCAACGATGGCCCGGTGACACTGCTGTTGGATAGTCAGAAACTTTTCTGATATCGATTAGCGAAAACCACCATTTGTCCCAGGTGGCTGATAGCCGGGCAACGGACTTACTGGCTGAGGGTTCTCGTTCGGTGAAAAGATACTTTGATCGGGAGAGTAGGGGGGCAGAGTGCTACTTGGGGTAACGGGTTGTGGCTGCGGCGCGGGATTTATTGATGCCTGCGGTGGAGGAGTGTCCACGCTCACATCAAAGCTCTTATCCACTTTGTCCCGCTCTCGTGATCGCGACTTGGCCAGGTTTCGTCGCTCTGCTCGTTGATTTTCCCAGCGTGCCATCCAGTCGGGATCCTGCCAAACAACCCAGGTCAGCAGTAGCACCTTGGTGTAGGCCGATAGGTTACCCCAGGTACTGTCTCCCCAGAATTTGATCGCTGTGCCCGACGAGCTTTTGAAGTAGATTCTGCCCCGCCGCACGCCGATGCTCCAGATCTCATCCAGTATCAAGTGCGACATGAAACCCACGACCACGGCACCGGCGATGAAGTACCGCAAGTGCGGACTGTCATGCTCAAACACCAGATAGGTTACCTCACCGGCGATCAGCGCCGCAGGAATACTGTGAAACATGCCGCGATGCACGGTGAATCGCTTCAGCAGCTTGGCGACTCCAAAACGAATGACCAGATAAAGCACCATGCAGACCATGATTCTAGTTTCAAAGGGCATTCCCATACGCTCGAAACGCCGTGCCAAAATCGCTGGAATCGCTGCCGCGGCAAAAGCCAGGCTTTCACGGAGTGGAACTCCTGAGTGACTGTCCAGGTCCGGCAGCATCCCAGAGATACTACATAGCCCCCCTGCCAGGACGCAGGTTTCGTCTGGAACTCCAAATCCGAATCGTGCGACCAACGCCCCGACGACGCCGATTGTGGTACTGGTCGTAATGTGTGTTTTGAACCCGGCCATGCGATCCCTGCTCAAACTGGAATTGCGTTGTAGGCCAGACGCATCGTGCGTCCGGCAATCGTGCCACTTTGGCGGCAGAGACTGTACAAGGCGGCGCGACTTGAGACCAGAGCAATGCCGCGACATTTCGTGCTAGCGTTCGCCGACGGGTCCACGTCAGCTTATGCGGCGTTGGCCATGATAGCTCGGGTGGTGCGGCGGACGAAGGGGGATCCGGTTCGGCGGGCAAGGTAGTCGGCTAGCC
>JAWXCH010000439.1:0-8138 GCA_034440595.1 Planctomycetota bacterium
CGCCAATTTGTCGCCACTCATCGACCCCGAGCGATCGATGACCATGGACAACGCGCCAACCGGTGCGACCTTGGCGTTCTTGATCTGGAAATCGACCGGCATTGCCCGTTCCAACTCGGTATGGGACCAGCCCCCGGCACCAAAACTGTTTTCGCCTCCCAGCATGATTAAACCGCAACCGAACTGATGCGTGTTTTGCACCAGCATGTCGATTTGTTCGTCGGTAAAGGCCTCGCGCGGGACGTTGCCCAGGATCACGGTATCGAATGGTTGCAAATCGGCAAGCGACAATATCGGACGATCTGTACCACGCTTTTGCACTTCCAGATTCTGCGACTTCAATCGTTCGATCAAGAAATTGAATTCATTCGGAGATTCGGAATTTTCCAAGAACAGGATTTGTCCGTGCCCGCGAACGAAAGTAAATGCCGTGGCCTGATTGTTCTGTGCCAGCGCATCTTGCGATTTTTCCTGCGGTGTAAAGATCGCATCGTAGGTATACGAGCCGGGCGCATCGAGTTCTTCTCGCAGGGTAAAGACACGCTTGCCAGGCTCGACGGTCACTGGCTCGTTCTGCAGCACCTCTTCTTTGTCGTCGGTGCGGCGGACAATTTTCAGGTTGCCCGAGATCGGCTTGGATTTGCTATTACGAGGGTCGGCCGTATTGTTCAACACCACCCGCATTTCAAACGGCTGGCTACGATTCACATCGCTGGGGAGTGCAACCTTTTCGACCGAAATTTCACCGCGCGCAGCATACCGAATCGGCAGCACATCGATTCCGACCCCGGCAGCGGCCAGGCGACCTGCTTGCTCGCGCGCATCTCCCTGGTTTTCATTGCCATCGCAGATGACGACGATCCGGCCAGCCGAATCCTCTGGCAGACTGGCCTGCGCCAATCGCAAGGCACCCTCCAGGTTGGTCGAATCATTCTGGATCTGGCTTTCGATTTTTTGCGAAAGAGAAATATCACCTTCGTGCGGTGGGTGCTCAATCGCGGCGTCACGACCAAAGACGATGACCCCTGCGCGGTCCCCGCGCGATGCATCGCGATGTTGGCGAACTTCGCGATTGACGTAGTCGATCATCAACCGACGCTGATCCTCGGGAATGCTCTGCGATTGATCGAGCACATAGATCAGCGTCAGTCGATCGCTGACACGTTTGTACTGTGCTTCGGCCAGAGCCAAGATCAGTAGCAGCAACACCACGCTGCGCAGCGTCAGCGCCAGGATGCGACGGACCTTGCCCAGGCCGGCCAAGCTGCGATAACTGAACCACCACAACAGCGGAAGAAGCAGCAACAGCCAAAGCCACTTGGGATTGGTAAAGACGATCGAATGTTCAAACATAAAATGCAACCTCTGCCACGGCATGACCGATTGGGTAACGGTCGTGCCAACTGCTTCCTAGTTTGATTGTAGTGGGAAACCGCCTGAAAGTACAAATTGAGGTGGAAATCCCCTCACAGGATCTCAATTACCAGCGAGCGGATGACGACTTCCGTCTGCCGGAACCGCTGCTCGGCCGTCTTGCGGAACTCTCCCCACCACGTTTTTTCCAGCTTCTTGGTCATCACCTCGTAGATCACCAGGTCGTCTCGTTCGACGGCCGATTTATCGTTGGTCCATAACCCGCTGGCTGGGGCACGAGCATACGCCGTGTAACCGCCGAACCTTTCAACCAGCAACTGCTCAACGCGAGCGTACTCCTCGCGCGGAAAGTGTTCTCCCGCCTGGTCGCTCAACGGTAGAAGTATTTGAATCAGATGCATGCGATTGGCTTAATGAAAAGTATTCTGGACGGCAATTGATGTCGCTCCGGCATTAACTTTGTTGCGAATAGATGGCCAATCCGTGAAGGTACACACTTCGCATTAACATTATCAACGCGTACCCTGGACTAGGTATCTCCCCGCAGCCGGGTCGCTCGCCGCTGGCCGCCAGTCGGCCGATGAGATCACCGCGTTGTTTTCCATGATCATTTCGCGAGCGTTGGCTTTCACATACTCAAAGGCCGGAATTTTGCGCGGCGTTGCTAATCGGTTCTGCCGCAGGGTAATCAGCTTGGACATGTGAAATCGGATCGGACTTTTGGCAATCGAATGGATGGTGTTGTTATCCACTAGTATCTGACTGCTCCCTTGATCCAAAAAGATGCCGTTGCTCTGGGCGTTGCCGGCGTTCACTGGAACGTCGTGAATGTAGTTATTGGTCAGGCGCGTACCGGGCTGCCGTCCGAGCGTATAGATACCCGCTCCGTCTGAAAGCTGCTGCATGATGTGATGAATGTGATTTCCGACAATGCGATTCCCCTGGACAGCGGTCGGCTTATCACTCCAATTCCAACCGACGGAAATACCCGTATAAGGTAGTTGATGCACAATATTGTTACGCACCATGATGTCGCGGGCATTACCAATCCAAATGCCGACGCAGCCAAAGAACAATTCGCCAGCTCTGGTTACTTCGCTCCCTTCGACAATGATGCGGTTGGTGGTTTGCTCTGGACTACGCGCAGTGGTTTCGCCAATATTAATTCCGTTGGCACCAATGTCCGAGAACTTGCACTCGGCAACCAGATCGCGGCTGCAACCCTGTCGGAACCAGAGACCGGTTCCGCCAAGATGTGCTAGTTCGCATCGCCACAACGTGCAGTCCTCGGCAAAGTCGAACTGGATTGCCGCCGGAACCAGCCCTTGCAATATCTGTGGGCTGCCATCGCGAAATTCATGTGCGCTGGCTTGTATTTCCGCGTAGCCGCCGACAGGGGTCTTCCATGCACAATGCTGAAAGCGAATACCACCAAAACGAAGTCCACGAACTGGGGCGGCCTGTTCGCCACGCACCTGCATTAGCGACTCCAGACGCGGTGCGATTGCCTCGACCGATTCGATCTTCTCACCCGGCAACGGCCAATAGGATAACTCGCCGCTGCTCACATCCAGATACCACTCGCCCGGTGTATCCAACAGTTCAGGTGCGTTCTCGATTCGATAGCGCGGGTTCGGTTCGTATCCATCGATGCGAAAATAGGGTGCATTAGCTCCGACCGGCGCATTGAGAAACAATGTGCGCGTCGCTTCGTCGATTTTCAGCACACCGATGCGAGAAATTGACCAGTCATGCATAAACAGCATCTCGGCGCGCTGAATGTTTTTCCAGGCACGCAGATCACCGGCTTTATAAAAGAGGGTCATTCGCTGATCGGGCCCGGCACGTTCGACGCGAAAAAAACCTTCGTTGGGAGTTCTGGCTCGCGGCCTCCGCTGACCGTTGACAAACAATTCGCGAAACGACCAGGCACCACTTTTGACATCGGCCAGCGTAGTTTTCCAAAGTTGGCCATCTTGGACCCAGCCGGTGATCGGCGTACCGCCGTCCAGAATTGCCGGCTCGGCCACGTCCGATTGCCAGGTAACCGTAGCAACTTCCTTTGCACCAGCGGGCCTGACGTGAACATCCGAAGCGTTGAATACCAGCGGCTGAGAGAGCCATTGGCGACCATGAACAATGACGCGGATGGGCTGAGTGTACCCCGCGGCGAGCTGCTTGCGGACTTCGGTTTGGGCTTCAAAGACCGTTTGAAATGGTTGCTCCAACGAACCGTCAGGGGCAGTGCTCGCGGCTAAATCACCTTCCTTGGCGACGGTCTTACGGACGTGCAGATGTAGTTCGTTGACCTCGGCAGCGCGGGCCGGCGAATAATCACCCGCCAGGCTGGCTACTGCGATCAGAAGATAGCTCAATGTGCGTGGCATGTGTAAACGATCGATGGTGCGAAACGGTTGCTTGTGCTGCTGGCTCAATTGAGTGCAACCGGCAAGTGACTATTTTTGCAGAGGCAAAGCTGGTCGTCTATGACCGCCAGCTAGCATGGTGTTTCCTTACAACGTCGGCCCCAGGATCCACGGCTGAAACTCTTCATCCCCCAGACCTAGTTGTTCGCTCTTCGACTGCTTTCCGCTGGCGACCGCTAGGATCTCGGCAAAGATTTCTTCCCCTATTTCGGCTGCTGTGCGCCCTGCTGAGAGGATCGTGCCGGCATTGATGTCCATGTCGTCCACCATTCGCTCATACATCGGCGTATTGCTCGCGATCTTGATTGTCGGGGCTGGCTTACTACCGAGGCAACTACCCCGACCGGTGGTAAACGCCACGATATTTGCCCCTCCAGCCACAATGCCCGTCACGCTCACACAATCCAGGCCGGGCGTGTCCATCACGACCAGGCCCGGCGCGGTAACCTGCTCCGCGTATTGATACACTTCATTGAGCGCTGTGGTTCCTCCCTTGATGATTGCACCCAGCGACTTTTCGTAGATTGTCGTCAGGCCTCCCTCTTTGTTTCCTGGCGACGGATTGTTGTCCGGGGTGCAACCAAACACGCCCGTGTACCATTCCCACCAGCGAATTCGCTCCAGCAGTTTATCCGCCACTGCTGGCGTGCAAGCGCGTCGCATCAGCAGTTGTTCGGCACCATAAATCTCGGTCGTCTCGGCCAAAATCGTCGTTCCGCCACAAGCCACAATCATGTCGCTGGCTACACCCAGCGCGAGATTGGCCGTAATACCAGAATTGCCATCCGATCCGCCGCAGTTCGTTCCCAAAACCAGCTTCGATGCGGGCACCGTCTCGCGTCGGCAGCGATTCACTTGCGGCAATAACTCGCTCACTTTCTTCACTGCGGCGTCAATCGTCTTCTGCGTGCCCCCTAGATCCTGCATCACCAGGACCGCTGGGCGTGCAACAGTTGGAGGGTGTTTATCGCCAGGAGTATGTATTTGCACCAGTCGCTGATCGTCGATCAATGAGCCGAGCGTGCCCGTCTCGCAGCCCAGGCCAATCAACAGATAGCCACCAATGTTTGGGTGCCGTGCGATTCCTCCCATCACGCGATTGAGCATCCGGTGATAGTCTCCTTTGAATTCCATGCCGCAGCCACTGCCGTGCGAAAAAGCCAACACACCATCGACATTGGGATAGTCGCGCAACACCTCGGGCGTAAACCGTTTCGCGACATATTTTGCCACTGACGCCGAACAGTTGACATTGCTGATGATCGCCAGATAGTTGCGCGTGCCTACGCGGCCATCGGCGCGCGGGTAGCCTTGAAACGTGTGCCCGGTTAATGGAACTGGTGCCGGCGGAATCGCGGTTGATTTCTCGTATTCCTGCTGCCGCACTCCGACGGCGATATTGTGGACATGAATCCACTCACCGGCCCGAATCGCTTGCGTGGCCAGTCCGATCGGCTGGCCGAATTTCAGCACCGGCTGACCGACAGCGATGTCACACAGGGCAACCTTGTGCCCGGCGCGAACCGGCTCGCGCATGGTGATGCGTATGCCGGCAATTTCGACACTCTCTCCCTCCTGCAAATCGCGCGCGGCCACGCACAAGTTATCCACATCGCTGAGTAAAACGGCAGTAGGCATACGGACGTCGCAAAGTGTATGGCAATCTGACAGGCGTCTATTCTACCACTCCCTCTGTGGTGCTTCACACTCAAAAAACGGCCACTGCCACAATCCAGTACATTCTCGGCGCACGATTCGCACATCTCTGAGGTGCCCAACCGCAGGCCCGACTATTGACCGAATGGATCGGAAAAGCAGCACTTCGAAATACAAATTATGGGATTGTAGATATCTGCCAAAAATGAGGTGAGTTATGTTCCGCCTTTATAACAGTGTCCTTTTCTACCTGCCGTTGCTGGCTCTGCTCTGTTGGATAGCTTGCACCGGATTAGATTCCCTAGCTCAAACAACCGGTGCCCCTGCCGGTGGTGCCAACACGTCCGGGGCGGTTGGCATTAATCCTGCCACTGCGCCGGCTGGAGGTCCGAATACGCCGGCCAATAGTGCGGATAATAATCTGAGTGGCGTAAATAGCTCTGTGAATAACGGCACGGTAAATAGTGGTGCAGCGACTAGCCCACCGACGGGCAGCGGAGTGGGTAATCCGGCTGCACCACCCGCTGGTGGACCGAATCGCTTTACTCCGAATTCAACTTTTGCCACACCAAACCGCTTTGGTGGCAATACGGCATTGCCGCCTGGAAGCCCAAACGGTAGTGTGACCGCGAACAGTGCGGCCATGCAGCCGAACACTACCCCACCCGGCGGTGCCAACCGAGGAACAACTGCCGCACAACCAGGGCGCGGCACAATGCTCGCTCCAATTGGTGCTGGCAGCACAATACCGACTGGCACATACCGCACGGACTCGCTCGGACGGCAGATATATACTCCAGACCGCAACGAGGGTTCCTTTACCGCTCCCTTCGTTCCAGGTTACGATCCCAATCGCCGCGTGACTGGGTACAGCGGCACGACGACAATTTTCAATCAGGCTGGACCAGCACTAGAGCCAGGGGTCAGCAACGCCGCTTCGCCCCTCAGCGTAGATACCAGTTCGGCAATACTGCTGGACCCGCGAGCCACGTCCGACGCCGCCACGCTCAACGGCAATGTCGGGCAGAGTAGCTCGGTTCGGCTCCGCTCGGGAAGTGCCTTGGCTCAACCGGCCGTCTCGGCGGCTCCAGTCACTACTTCGCAGCCCACTAGTGTGACCGCTGCTCCACCTGGCACCGTTTACTATCAAGGCTACTACTGGCGGTCTGCTCCCAATCGGGGCTGGAACTACTGGGATGGTCGAGAATGGCAGAACTTTACGCCTCGGTAGGTTCCTTTGCTGGCAAGCAGCTTTTGGCTTCTTCCCCTGTTTCAGTTATGCTGAAGGGAGCTTTTGGAAACAGTTGAAGGGAGCTGGCACGCATCGTTTCGTAGCCAGCCAGAGGGGAGAGCCAAACTAATGACCCAGTGCCATCGCGCGCCAATCGCACTCGCTCGAGATTCCAGCGCTCTCGCCGCCATCTGCTGCGGCCTTATTGTCGCGTTGCTAATCACTGGTTGCGGGCCAGCCCCGGCACCGTCGCGTACTGAAATCAAGAATAGTATCGCGGAGAAAGAAGCCACCAAGGCCGAAGCAGACAAGAAAAAGCGCAAGCCCAAGTATTGGGACGAGCAGCCCGAGAATCAAGAAGAGGTCGCGCAGTGGAAAGATCAGGCGGACTGGCAGGCCGCCAAAGGGAATGGAGGAGGTAGTCGCCAGACCCGGCGTCGCATGGAGTCGAGTAACGCAGCGGCACTGATTCGCGAGCGGCTGGAGTTGGAGATTTCCGACGCACTACAGGTCCGACCAACGGTGCTGATTTGGGTTGTTGATCGCTCGAAAGAGAGCACGAGCATTCGCGGCAGCGTGCTACCAGTTGCCAAGGAACTGGCAACGCGATTCACCAAGCCCGATCTCCAAGCAGACGACGCAGCCAAGCAGTTCTCGACCGCAGTCGTGACCTACGGCGACGAAACGGAAGTCCGCACCGCCGAGCCACTGACCGATTTGAACAAAGTCGCCACTGCTCTGAATATCTCGCAATCGGCACAGGGCAATCATCAAGCCTTTGCCGCGGTGGCCAAAGCGGCCCAGGCATTTGCTCCCTATCGGCAGCGCGGCTATGAACTGCTGTTGGTGCTAGTCGCGGCAGACGCCGCGGCGGACGACGCCAGTTTTGATTCTGCGGTAAAGGCTGTTCGCGATAGTGGCGTGCTGATGTTCGCCGTGGGACCGAAGGTGCCGTTTTTTAATCAACAAGCGGCGGGGCCTATCGAAACGTTTGCACCAGAGCGAATTCGTCTGCCGCTGTTCAATTCGCAAGGTGATCTGGACCTGAGCGACGCGGGCTTTGGCCCCTACCAACTGGAGCGACTTTGCAGCGCGGCAGGTGGAAAGTATCTCCGCCTGCGCGATGCGGCCACGCCCGGCTGGACGATTGAAAGCAGCGGCGAGATTCGTGCGGATCTGGCAAAAAAATATGCACCAGAGTACGCCTCTGCCGAAAAGAATCAGGCGCTGTCAAACGAGAATAAAGCCATCAAGGCACTGCAAGAGGCGGCTGCTTTGCCGCCGGCCGATTTGCTCCGGTCGCCGCGCACCAATTTTCGCACTGGGGACGAAGCCCGTCTGGCGCGCGAGTTGTCCATGGCACAGCGAAAATCAGCCGATGCCGAGCCGGGCCTGCGCCGGTTGCACGAAACGCTTACAGCAGGCGTGGCCGATCGAGCGAAGCTGACTAG
>JAWXCH010000440.1:0-4989 GCA_034440595.1 Planctomycetota bacterium
CCATCGGCCAGGTTGATCAGCATCAGCATCCGATTGTTGCGGACCAGGGTGAAACCTTTGGTCAGCAGCACGCTGTTGAGCAGGTCAATCGCTTCGCCCGGGGTGTAGCCTCTGGAGTCCTGATAGTTGAAAGTCCCAGGAGGGATCAAATCTGCCACCAGCGATAAATCGGCTTGTTGAGCGAACCACTCCAGGACCTCGCGCCACGGTTGATGGCGCGAACTGAAGTGGAGCTTGCCATCGGTCGCAGCGGCACTCTTCGCCGGCGCAGTCGCAGCGGTGGAAGCAGTGGCTGCACTGGACTTGCTCGACCTCTGCGAATCAGGCTCACCGGCAGAGCCTCGTTCCGATCGTACATCGACTGGTAGTACTGCGGCGATTTTTGGGTCACTCTTGGTGGGTGCTGCTTTAGCAGCAACCTCAGCAGTTGGCGCTGCCGCGGCCAGGCCGATCATGGCGTCGAGCGCCGAGCGCTGAGTGGGATTCAGAAGCTGACCAATCTGCCGGTCGATCTCAGCACGCCGAGCATCCCCTTCACCGGCACCCTTGAGTAGTTCAACAACCTTCGACTTTTGTTCGTCGGTTAGCTTCAACCGTGCCGCCACGACTGGCTCAAGTAACGCTGCCCCACCAAGCCGCTCGAGGCGAATCTGCTCCAGTCGCGCTCGCTGCTCGTCGGTCAACAGGGCCAGACCTTTCTTTTCCGACTCCGCACGATACGGTGCCAACTCGGCTTCCTGCTGAGCCTTTGACAGATCTTTGATCTCCAGCGCCAGTTCCAGCACTTCGCCTTCCCTGGCGGCAATCAGTTCGGCCAGGGCCTGCTGTGTTTCGTCAGAGAGTTTAAGTTGCCGCGTCACCTCTGGCTCAACCGCCAGCGCTAATGTACCCACAAAAGTCGCATCCGCGGCGCGTGCCGTGTTGCAGGGTACGCACGCCAGGATTGCGACCACGAGCAATGCGCAAGTCGATAGCCAAGGGAGGCGTGTGCAATTTTGTGCGGAAAAATGGCTCACAGTGGCAGGTTCCGATTGGAGATGATCTAATTCAGGCAAGTTGGGCACCAGAGGCTGAGCCACGCGATCTGTCACAGGCTACAACCGATTATAATTCAAGGCCTTAGAGAGGGAACGGATTGCGGTCATCCCTGGCCGCATTCGAGGACACTCTGCATTACCGCATCGGCCTAAGAGCATTAAACCCTTGCCGCGCAAAGAAGTTCCGCGCGTGGTCATCCACTACACGAAGCCTGATGCAAGATCTGTCGGCGACAGACTTGGCGCACGGTTAATCGCGTGCAAGTGCTTTTATAGAAACGTCTTACAGCCAGTATGGACGGGTAGCGAAATCCCGCTCCCGGTTACTCGTTTCGTACCGGTTGCCCATTGTTGGACTGCTGTTGCTGGCCGCCGTTGTTCTGCGGTAGCGGTTGCCCGTCGGGGCCAACCTGCTGCGGGGTCTGCTGGTTTCGATTCGGTTGCCGAGGCTCGCCAATGGCCCTGGCCAGTGCCCGGCGGACTTCTTTGGAGTCCAGCGGCCCGGTGGTACGCACCACGCGGACTGTCGTCAGCGCCGGTTTGGCCGCCAGATCGAGGGCCTCAATGAGCTGCCTGACGTTCTGCATCAGGTTTTCCCCCTCGGTGGAGACAATCAACGTATTCGACAGCTCGTCCACACCGATCGACAACTTCCCCTTGAAAGTTACCTGGGTTTTATCCTTGTCGTCTGTTCCTCCGGCATCCCCGTAAATGTAGACGTTCTCCGGACGCTTGTTTTGCTGCTCTTGCTGATTTCCTTGCAATGCCTTGTCCGTGGCGCTCAGTAAGTCGCGATAGACATCCTTCACTGCATCCGAGACCGCCTTGGCTTTAGCGTATTTCAGGGTGACCGGCTGCGTCATTCGCGCAGCACGAGAATCAAGCGGCTCTGCAGTATCATAAAAACGGATTAGCTCTTCGATCGTCCGCAGTTGCACTGGATCGGCACCCTGGACCAGGATGGTGTTGGTATCCCTATCGCTAATGAACTTCAGCGGTCGCCGCCACGACAATCGCGTAGGTTCTTCTTCCTTCTTGGAATCGTCGTCGTAGTAGTCCCAATAAGATCGCCGCGTGTTCTTCTCTTTCTTCGGCTCCACACCAAAGTAATCTTCCAAGTTGATCGCTACCATGGTGGCACTAACCACCTTGAGGTAAAATATCTTGTACTCGGGACGCTCTGGCTTCAAATCTAGCAACATCTCTTCAAATTGATCTAGCGCCGCAGTGTCTTGCGAGCTGATTATCAACTCTTCGCCATTGGGACTGACCAGCAACGTGATCGGATCTGGTTGGCGCGGAGCAGCGGCAGATTCCG
This sequence comes from Planctomycetota bacterium, assembly GCA_034440595.1. GTDB lineage: Bacteria > Planctomycetota > Planctomycetia > Pirellulales > JALHPA01 > JAWXCH01. The sequence goes on from JAWXCH010000440.1 coordinate 2,356, forward strand.
TAAGAATTCGACGAATACGTTCGACCTGATCGGGGCTAGGCCGACCTGCGTTGTCATCCACTTCGGACGACTCGGCATTCACCGTCGGCGGTGCTTGTACCTTGCTGCCTTCGCCGGTAGCGGTTTCTTCTTCGGTAGCAGTGGCCTGCATGACGGCGTTGTGAATAACATTTCTAGGCAACGTCGTCACAACTGATTTCTCAACGATTGTACTTTCAATCGCCTTATGCGCCGTTGCGACCGATTTTGGCTTTTTCGCCGGGTTTTGGTCGCTGTTCGCAGCGGTGCCCAATTGCGGAATCTGCCGCTTCAAACGCGACTCGCGGTTCTCAAGCTCTGGCACTGGAGCACCGCGCTGAGGCTGTGGTACAGATCGCGGATCCTGCTCTGGATCGATTGCTTCGATGCGCTTGACGGGCCGTCGCGGTACTACCAATTGGTTGGGCGAGACCGCTGCCCAGCGGCGGCGAATCTGCTCGATCGCTTCTTCCGTGGACTGGCCTGGATCCAGCTTCAGAAAGCGCACGTTCCGGTCGCTGACTGTTCGTTCGCTAACCTCCCCCAGCGTGGTAAGCAGCTTGGTTACCTTCTGCAGCTCAACAGCGTTGGCCCACAACAACAGGCGATTGTTCTCGACATCCGAATCGACGCGGAACTTGTCGCTCCCTTTTTCTTCAGACTGATTGTTGTTGCCATAGCCAAAGTCGTAGTAAAACCTGCGCGACTGCTGCGGTTTCTCTTTCTCATCCGCCATCATGTGTTCGATGGTTCCTGCCACATAGTCGGCTTCCAGCTTTCGCAGTTGAAACATATGGAACTCCCGACCGCCCCCATCCATCTTGGCAAGCAACGCCCCGATGGTCGCGTGATCTGAAAGGGAAGCATTGGTGACGATGATCGATTTGTTCTTTTTATCGATCTGCAAATTGGTCGTCGGGTCTAACACGCGCATCTCGTTGAGCGTAGTCACCAGCGATTCTGGATCGATCGTAGCCAGCCGATAAATCTTCATATCCCCTATCTTGGAGTTCCCGTTTTCTCCCCCTTTTCCAGGCACATCCAAAACTTTGACCGCTTGTTTAATAATCGCCAATTTGTCGGGACTGGCATGCACAACAATGCTGTTGTTGCGGACATTGACTACCAGATGGACATCGGACTTGGGCTTTTCTGGAGGCTTTTGCCCATTCTGACGCATCTGAGCTTCCATTTGTTGCTGCTGCATCCGCTGCTGCATTTCCTGCGGGCTTGGCGGTCCGCTCGGTTTATCTTCAATTCCCAGTAGGGCATTCAACTGCGTTCGGACCTCTTCGGCACGCGCATGCTTCAAGAAAAACTCAGGCACTAGGCGATCTTGCCCAGCCGCCGATTGTTCATCTTGCAACAGATTATAAATCTCCTGCAGGTTCCGCACCGCGTCGATCGCCTCCAGCCGATTGGTCTTCTTCATCGCCACCAACTTGCCGTTGGGGCTGAGCATCGGCTTGAGTTCTTCGGCGGCGGTCTCGGCAATCATCGAATCCAACTCGAACGATACTTTGACAAACTCCGACGAGCTGCGCTGCGCAAGATTCTGCGGCAAGACACGCGGAACGGCGCTCGGATCAAGCTTCTTGATGTCGACGACCGACAGCGTTTCTCCCTGTTGCAACATTGTGAACCCGCGTGCCAGCAGATGGCGATTGATCAGGTCGCGAGTTTCATCGATGGTGTACGCCTGCTGCGTACTCAGGTTCAAGTAGTCCCCTGGCAACTCCTGCCAGTCCAGACTGAGATTGGCCACTTTGGCGTACCATTCCAGTACCGCCGGCCACGGCTGTCCGTTGAAGCTGAACCGGATCTTGCCTTGCTCATCCGGGCGGACCTTTAACTCGTCAGCGTTCGGCGGAGTCTCTGGCTTATCTGGGCGTTTGGTAATTCCCTCAGCCGGTTTTGCCTCGGGTTTCTTCGCGTCACCCGGTTTTGCTTCCTCTGGCTTGGCGTCCTTTGGTTTCTTGTCCCCTGGCTTGCCGTTCTTGGCGGCCGCGGCCTGAGCCTCAGCGAACTTTTTCTGCATCTCCGGGGTCATATTCGCACCAGCCGGCATGGCGACCGGTGTTGCTGAAGCCGGTGCCGCAGCAGGTGAGTCTTGAGCGTTCGCGTCCGTCGCTAACCAGCCGAATTGAACGCCAATCGCAAAACTTGCGAGCAGCAACGCAGATGCAAACGTGCGTCGTCTGGAGCAATATTGTGCTCTACCGCCAACCTGGCTGCGATAAATTGCCATTACTTCCCCGATTCGTTTAACGCCCTTATCGTCGCCTGCCCCGATTGGAAGGCGATCTGAACCCTGTGGATTATCGCAGTTTGGCCACGCCGCTGCAACAAAAAAGTAAGCCAAGGTGCCACCGACGCGTGTGAAGTGCTAAACGTACGACCTCCTTCACCTCTACCGCTTGCGGGAGAGGTCGACGCCCTAGCGTCGGGTGAGGGCTTTTCCGTCGCATTTCGCTCCGCCGAAATAGCGCTGCGTGCCCTCCCCGTCATTCCCGCCGTCGATCGGGTAGGAAGACCGCATTGGGTTGCGGTCCCCCTCCCGCCAAACCGGACGGGCGGATCTCCCGCATCCGGCTTTCCAGTAGTTGAGTTACCTTA
>JAWXCH010000441.1:0-3004 GCA_034440595.1 Planctomycetota bacterium
CATACAAGCAGCGCAGGTCGGAAATATTCCCCACAGCCGAAAGCTGAAATCCTGGTGCTTGCGGCACCTTCGGACCGTCAATTTGTTCCCTAAGCGATCCTAACGACTGGTGAAGTTGGCAATTCGGAAACTGATCCTTTACTTCTTCCCAGAAAAGCCCGAAGTGCTGAATTCCCCAGTGCTGGATTTCTTCAAATTCAAATCCAATAACGGTTTCCACTACCGGCGGATCATCAAACCGCGGAAGTGGCTCCCCCGTATTTGCACTCATTGTTTGCCCTGCTTTTGCGGAAATGGATTGAACGAAATGTTAGCTACAACCCGATATTTGGTCAATCGTATTTTGATGCCATACCCCTACAACAATTGTTGCATCGCTCTACGGCATTTGCAATCGATCTGAAGTAGCCACAGCGAGTAGCATGGTGGGCCACACTTCCCCACTAAACGAAGAAAGCCCTGTTTTGCAGGGCTATTCATCCGATTGCACGTTAGTGCAGAATCAATCCATGGGCGATAAAGGGCTCGAACCTTTGACCCCCAGCTTGTCGAGCTGGTGCTCTAGCCAACTGAGCTAATCGCCCGAGAATGTCGCGCCGGCAGACAATGCTACTGAGTGCTCCCGGCAAACCGACCCTTGATTTATAGGAAAACGGCAAGGCAAGTTCAAGGGGGGCGAACCGGGACAGTCTTTTTTCACGTTAGAAAACACGCTTTGGGACATGCCCTACAATGATCCTCATGCGGAGCATGAGGATCACATAACAGAGCGGATTTCCGCCAGAATCTCCGCTGCCAGGAAGAATGAGCCAGTGACGCAGATCAAGTCCTCCGGGCCAGCCAGTGCCCGTACCTGATGCCAGGCGGCCGATGAGCTTTCGCAAATCTGAATCCGCGTGGCAGTATTCTCGGCCGCAGGAGATGCGTTCGGTCGACTAGCGTCGATTTCGCGCGCCATTTTGAGCAGATCCTCAACCGGAGTGTACCGAGGGTTACTTTGATAGCGTGTCAGAATAACACCATCAAAACGTGGTAACAGCCGCTGGAGCATTTGCCGGACTTGCTTATCCTGAGACGAAGCAAAGACCAGCCACCGCCTCCGCGCACTAAAACTCTCGTCCAGCGTCTCCAGTAGCGACTCGACCGACGCCATATTATGAGCCGCGTCGACAACCACTGTCGGGTGGCGCATGACCACCTCTACACGTGCCGGCCAGCTAACCTGCGCAATGCCTTCGCGAATGGCTGCCTCTGGCAGTTTCCAACCAAAATTGGCGAGCTGCGAGAGTGTCGCCAGCGCCACGGCCGCATTCGCCGCTTGATGACGCCCCAACAGACCTAGCGGTAAATCGTCGTACGCATGTGGCTGCTCAAACTGCCGCGAACGAAAGCGGAGTTTTCCTTGCGCAGGTGCCAAATGCAGATCCTGCGGGGGGGAATACTCAAAGTCAAAATCCTCGCCTAGCTGCGCCAGTGTGCAGCCACGCTGCTGGCGAATATGGTTAATCACGCGACGCGGTTCATCGGCCAATACACCACTGATAACCGGCACGCCCGGCTTGATGATTCCCGCTTTTTCATAGGCAATTTGCGCAAGCGTGTTGCCGAGCTGCGCCATGTGATCGTAGCTAATACTGGTAATCACCGAGATCAGCGGCTGACAGACGTTGGTCGAATCCAGCCGTCCACCCAGGCCAACTTCAACAACGGCGATTTCGACCCCTTGTCGGACAAAGTGCAACAGTGCCAGGGCAGTGGTGATTTCAAAGTAGGTCGTGCCGGGAAGTCCCTCGGCCGCAGCCGCGCGGTCCATCTTTTCGATGATCGGCCGGAGGCGCGCCAGGTGCAAAACCAAATCGTCCGCCGGACAAGGCATGCCATCCACGGCCAAACGCTCTTCGATGCGGTCCAGATGCGGAGAACTGTATAGGCCCGTGCAGTAGCCCGAAGCCGAGAGAACGGCCGCAATCATGGCCGCAGTCGAGCCTTTCCCTTTGGTGCCGGCAATGTGGACGATTTTCATCGCCCGGTGCGGGTGGTCCAAATAGGCCAGCAGTTGCCGCATTCGATCGAGGCGAAACTCGCGCCGGCCATAGGGTATGGCTGCCGCACGCTCGTAATCGATGCGGCCAAAAAGAAAATCAATTGCCTGTTGATATTCAACCGGGCTGGCCGCAGAGGAATTGGCGGTGAAAATCACTGACATGGACAAAGGGGCGGAGTTGCCACCGATAGTGTTACGGGAAAGGCGCAACGGGATTTTATATCGTAAGCAAAACAAGTCTGGCTGTCGAACCGACGGCGAGAAAACGCCCTGAGAGTGCCTACCACCGGGGATGCCCAGCCCATCGTGCGACTTGTAACGATTAGGATATCGTAGCCGAAAAACCAAGAAGACCGGGCCGCTATGGTGAGCCGAAAACTGGTGGAAAGCAGCCGCAGGACGCACTATGATCAATGGACATCTTGCGCAAAGTCACAAGGACAAGCGCCGTGGTGGCAAAATTGAGGCATCCACCGGAAAACTGGCGGGCTGAGGGCGTCTGAACTGGACAGTTTTCCGATCGTTTTTGGGCATTTCGCCGATGACGGCCACTATTTCGATAAGCAGTGAACCCTGGGGGACTTACGACCGTAGTAACCGTGGCCCAGCGTGCCCAGGTCGACAGTTGCGGCGAATGGACCTTTTTGGCTACCCTTCTCATGGTCGGAATCGGTAACTTTTAATTCAACGTCGGGGCGCGTACTGCAAACCCCGGAAAATTACTAACACGTTTGCAATCAGCATGTTGCATAAATGAGGATACTATGGCCAGTGCGGATATCTCGCCGATCATTAAGGCAACGGTTGCCAATGCACCCGATTTGGTGGTCGAAGCTCGCAATCTTTCCAAGGTCTATCGAGACTTTTGGGGACGCCAAAAAGTCAAAGCCCTGCAGTCGCTCGACCTGACTATCCATCGGGGCGAGGTATTCGGCCTCTTAGGTCCCAACGGCTCGGGCA
>JAWXCH010000442.1:0-3714 GCA_034440595.1 Planctomycetota bacterium
CGAGCATCGCCGCCGCGGTGGTGTGCTTGAACATCCTGCTGGAAGTCATGAAGTAATGAGTCAGGATTTTATTGACCCGGTTTTTTGGCAGCCTCTTAGAAAAACGAAGCCGTTTTCGGACGACATGGTGTTTTCTCACGACATACTCTTTTCTCCCTTTGCAAGGTTTGTTGACAAGCGAGATATCGTTTCGTGGTGGCTGCAGAAGCATCAGCCATGCGTCTTCGGACGGATCGCCGCCGCAAAGGGCTGGATGCACTATTGCATCCTGACGGATCAAGACCTTCAGCGATCGGACCAATATCTCGCAGAGCTAGTGAATAGAGAACTGCTTCACTGGAAACGTCGATCGCTTCGGCCAACGCCGGATTTTAGCACTCCTGCGCATGGCTTCATGCTTCTCGTTACATCGCAACGCGTTGCATTCGCATCCCCCGACAACAATCTTCTCGATTTCGCGCATGCGATTTTGCGCCTGATTGCGAAGGAAGGCGTCGCCCCAGTCCATTGGCAGACGCTTTACCTCGCGCATCCGAGAGAAGCCCGATGCCTACGTTTCAGATTTACAGTCGACTACTTTGGAGCCCAAGCCGACGGACGATGGTGGCACGATCATCGTGTGCCCGGAGGAATTGCATTTACCGCCAATTCGGTCGGACATATGAGGTGGTACGCGGATTGGTACGAACAACCGCGCAAGTCCGATTGGATTCTTCGACAAGCAATGCAGACAATCGCCAATTCTGCAGATACGCAGTACGGTAAGGCGACGTGGCTAAAGTCATTGCCGGATACTGGTTTGCCTGTCGTCAGGCGACTTGCATTTCCCTTCGACAGTCGGTCGTCACTAAACCCAGTGCTGCGCGACAAGGATTGGACCAGGTATGGCGGTTTCCTGCACACGGACCATTCTGTGCGAGAGGAATTCTTTAATGAGTCCCCATCGCCAGATGGCATTGACTTCCAGTCTTGGCTTCAGGATTTTACGTATTTGTATGACCCCAAAAGCGATGATCATACACGATTCGTTGCCGGCGAGGAGTGTGCCTATTCTGAAGCTGTTGCCGAAATCGGAGATCCCGAGGAATACGCCGACATCGAAACACCTCGGATCCAAGCGGATTCTTCGCTCGACGAACGCCCTCCGCCGCTTCGATCCATTTTTGAGCAATGCCAAGGCTGGCAGCTCTATCCGGAGGAAGTTGAAGAGATGCTCAAGTGAGGAGCGAGCAGCCGCTCTGTTCAGGAAAAATATTGGTCTTGACACTGGCAGCATTCTGCAAGGTATTCCCCAACAATGTGCCGCAGTCTTCCGGACTCATCGTCCGTGTGCCTGGCGACGACGCCAATCCAATTGTAGTTTGGACGAGGACTCGTCGTGTCCATCAACACGTCGATTTGACCGAATGCGCTGGAAATGAATCGTATCACTCCGACATAGCGTGGCATGACATACGTTTTGCAAAGTGAAATGCCTTTTTCCTTGGTGAGCAATTGTTCTGTCAAGACACGGCGAGAATACTCGTGACCTCGCTCTATCCAATACTTGAATTGCACTGCGTCGAGATCCCCTGGCGACTTGCATTGTTCGTTGGCGATCACGCTTTGGATTTCGGCAATTAGCCAATCAACACATATCGTGCGTAGATCGTTGAAGCTAACACGAATTTTCGAGTGTGTTGGAATAAGCACATTTCGAATCACCCAGTCTTCAGGTATCGCTCCTTTTACATGTCCCTGTGTGTTAATGCTTAGATGGAGTGCGTTGGGATCAGTGCCATTTATATCGACGCGACAATAAGGACCGACGCGGTCATCGTGTACGTATAATGCTTTCATGTCCCCGCTGAGATCATCGCCAGCGACCTTCGAGCCACCAACGTAGCAGGGAGCGTGAACGGAAGCGAGTTTGATTCCGGCTACCGTGACCGCATGCCAGTCACGCTCGGCTCCTACTTTTTGCATGATGAGAATGCAGGGCATGTGCGATAGTGTCGCCGAATAGATTAGGCTGCGCCCTCGTTCGACCGAAGGCACCATTGCCAAATACGGCGACACTCCCACTGACTCAATGGCCAAGCAGAGTTGGTCGACCGCAAGACCCTCGGAAGGCATCGAGCGACCGAAGGGTAGACGATGTCGCGACGCGAGATTGGTGATGTCGGCAGGCGTCAAAGTCGCAATCGTCTCGCGTTCTCCTACTTTGTGCAAGGCACACCATAGAGCAACCGTTGCGCACCGACTTACACCGAGATCTTGTTGTTGAAATGCGAGGCCACTTACTTTCAGATCTACTCCTGCAAAATGCACGCCGTAGTCCCGTGTGCAGGTCATGATGCGTTGAGAGGCATCTTCGTCATTTGTCAGAGGGAGACGACGAAGTACCGTTCGCCCAACACGACATGCGGGCAACGGTCGAATCACCGTGAATCCAAGGTAGCAGCGCTTGCTGAAATCCCTACAAGCTTCACGGTATTCATCGTGAGTGGTACTTCCAGCTCCGCAGAGTATCCCGGCAATCCGGGCAAGCTCTTGTTCGACGAAACTGGACTCAGCGGCGAAGAAGTGAACCCGACGACAATGGTTCGCAGGCGGCTGCAGGTTGCGAGAAAATAGAACACTATGGTCTACAATGAAGTCACGATCGATGTAATGGCTTTCAATCGCGATCGATCGTGTTGAGGATGCAGCACTGAGATCAGGACGCCGAATGTAATCGTCAAGATACTGCAGTTGCAGAAACGCACTCCGGTCGGTGCGAAACGGCGGCGGCTCCAGACCCAGGAGCTTAATGAGCGAGTCATCTGTCCCGAGAGGCTCGAAGCGAAGAGTCTGGGTCAGTGCTGGTCCCACGTCCATCCGGAGCTTTCTCGACTTGGGATCGCTGCAAACCCAAATTCATTCGCTACCGGTAGACGTGGAGTCCGCGCGGGCATTGATGTAAACTGCGAAATCGTCAGTCGTCAATCGCTCTGAGCGTTCGCCAGCCTGAACATCTGCCTTCGCTGCTGTTCGAACAGCATTGATGACCTCTTCGCGACGCTTCGCCACTTGAGTGTCTGTCGCCAATCGTCGAGCAAATTGTGAGCGACGTTCACTCCCGCTGCTTGACGGGCCAGCCATGCCTTTGCCTTTAGTCGAATCGGGGATTATGGAACTATCGTCAGCCGGCCGTCATGGAAACCGCCGGCTCGCACGTTGAAATCAGCCGATTCCACTCGATTCCGATGATCTCGCTGCCAGGAAGCATCCATTTTGGGGGACCGACCTGCTACCGTCTAATTTCACCGCACGGCAGTAAACCTTGATGGCGTCGAATGTTACACCAAAAAAGTCCGCAGCGTCTCTCGTTGTGTACGACTGGTCCGCTTCAATCTTCGACATCTCAGGGCATTCACATGAACATCTGCGGACGTGTGCCGGTACCCATGGGAACCCATGAACAACCACAGTCTAGGAACGTGCAGCCATAAGTCAAGACACGGAGGGCACTTCCTGTGCGATCGACAATCCGCGGGGATGGTGCCAGTCTCTGCAGCGCGCTCGTGTCCTCAAAGCCGTCCGAGCAGTCCGGCACAACGCTTCAATCATCGGTTCCGGCTGAGTTCACGGTCGCGCTCGTTGCGGCACCGATTGCAGGTGCTGCTTCGCGGGGAGTCTGGCCGTGCACAAGACCTTCTGAAGTGACGCACTTCGAGCAATTCTCCACAAGAG
>JAWXCH010000443.1:0-5600 GCA_034440595.1 Planctomycetota bacterium
GAACAGCAGCGACGCTATGGCAACGCGGGCGTGGGATCGGCACATCAGACGAGGTTTCCTGTCAGGTCAGGCAGCAGTCAACACGGCGGGAGAGACACACGTACCACACTTGCCGGCGAGTGTCTCTGGATAGGAGATTATTTTAGCTGAAGAAGTGGCCGGCTGCACGCATGGCGGGAAATGCGTAAATGGCCCTGGCAGGCGAATTCAAGGCGTTCTAGCCGTTTTCTGGATTGGTCACACGGCCGAGGAACAAAATCGTCCCTGATTCACGGTCCCGAATCAGAAAAATGAAGGGACGGTCGACGCGGAATTCAACTGGCTTGAGGGGATCCTCGATCGAGGATATTACATATCCGGTTGTGACCGCGGCGGCCTCGGTTCCCTTCTCGTTGACATCTACAAATGATTGATGAACAACGGCTGAAAGGAACAACGGCTTCTCAGCACTGATACGGGAAAAATCTGCGTTGTCACCATCGAAGGCTAGGTTCATTCCGAGCGCACTCAGAACGTCGTTCAGGTCGAAGGAAGAAGTAAACTTGAACTTTGGTAGATACAGCGTTACTTCTCGTCCTTTGACATCGGCCAGCCATTTTTCAATGTTCTTCGCAGAGAGCTGCCGCTCGACGGCCTCCAGCCCAGCGGTTTTGCTGGGGAGGAGTATGACCATGGAGGCGGCACGTCCTGCCCCTTCATAGGGGAGTTGCAATAGCTCCAGGTCAGGCAACTTGGCATAAAGATGGTCGCGCCGCTGCATCATGGTAGGAACCTCGACCGTGCGCTCTGGCGAAACATGGAACTCAGCGAGCTTTGTACCTCGCAGGTCAAACTCCTCGACCCATTTTGCCTTGAAGTACACTGCGTTTGCTAGAATTAATCGCGTGGTGTCGTTGATGACGCCGGGTGACACCACTTCCTTGATTTTCCCCTGAGTCTCTTGCTCAACCCAGTCATTGATGGTCTTGGCCGCCGCGGTCGAGTCGGTACTAAAGTCAACTTCTCCGATTCCCTCTTTGCTGTTGGCCAGAATCAGTTTCTGAAACGGGGCGAGTAACTTTAAACTGCGATCGGTCCAGACTCGGTTGGCGACTTGCAGGGTGAACCCGTACTCTTCTGGTGAGCGCAGGGATTCGGCCAGAGCCTGAAAGCCAGATAGCGCTGCTGCCTCGGGCATATCCAGGTGCAAGACATCGCGCATTTGATCTCGCGTGTCTCCTTCAGCACCCGCGGAGAGCAAAGCCAGCGAGGACGAGATGCTGTAGGGCGAGAAGAAGAGGTTCTCTGATTTGCCAGCGGCCAGTTTTTGATACAGCCTGATGGCGAATTCGTTACTAGCCTTGGCAACGTCTTTGGGTTTGCCAACTCCTGTAGCACCTTCTTCCGCCGAGCAACCGACCAGCGACCCCAGCGCAACCGTCAGACATAAAAGAACAGACCAATAAAAGCGACGCATAGTACCCCTCCCCGAGTTGAGATTTGGTTGATTAGCAGCCTTCTTTGTCGGCTATGCCAGAGTACGGGTCAAGTCTTCGCCGCAGAATGGCTATTTGGCAGCTTTCGGCTTATCAATCGGCGGAACACCTCGCACCAACTTTTGCCATTCGGCATGTGTGTACGGATCGGGATCGGCTGCCCGACCATTTCTCGTTAGACGATTACGAAGTCCTTCTTCCGAAATCTTCGCATCAACGAACGGTGCACCACCATCGGCAAAAGCGGTCAAGAAACCTCCCTTTCGCAATCCAACGAGCTGCTTCACTGCATCTTTAGTGTCGATTGGAAAATCTGCCGGTTTCGTCCATTCGACAGCGAGGCCATCGGGAACTTCAACTAGCATGATGGTCTTAGAAGTTCCATCCGGAAAGTCTCCGAACGTATTTGCACCTTTTTCCGGAAATGCTGCTCCAGCTCCCACGACGCCGAGATAATTCGTCTTGCCAGGATCCGATTTGCTACCCGGCGCGCGGAAGACATTTGGTATCAGCGGGATGAGTTTGCGGTTCTGCTCGCTGTCCCAAGGTTCATTCAACTTGAACTTCTTGAACAGTTCTTGCTCACCGAGAATCGGCAGCAGCCGCACTCGCCAACTGAGATATGGACTCTCTTTATGGACCTTGAAGGGGTCCTTGTCATAGTGGTTGCCAAAATAAGTTGGCGGGAAATGATCGGCAATGTCATGATAAGTATGCAGTGCCTTCATCAACCGCTGTAGATTTTCGACCGATTGGTGCAGGTTGGCTTCCTCGGGCGTAAGTCCCTTCTCGGCAAGTGGTTCTGTTGGTGCCGGTGGTGTTGGCTCAGTAGCTTTAATAGGGTGCTGCTTCGCTGTATCATTTGGCGGTAGTGGACTACTGCTTGGCTTTTCCGTATTTGCTGGCACCGATTCTTCGGCCACCAAACGCCAGGGAACCACAGCAATCAATGTCACCAATAGAAGTGCCGTTGATACCGCCGCTCCCCGCCGTCGCGAAAGCTCTTTAACCTGTCCCATACTTTCAATCCTCCGTTTCAGTGTGCGGTAATTGCCCTCGACACCGACAGCGGCGAGGTTGTGGAAGGGATCGTGATCCTTCAGTAAATTCAGAATCCAATTCATCGTCCGGCGGCCTTAATTGAAAACGGATAAACCTTGGGCGCCACTTCCGCTCTGAGCTACCATCCTTTGTCGGAACGCGGATTGGGCAGCCGATGTATCTTTATCTCCTCCCCGTGGAGATCCCGACCGTCAATCGTCATCCGGGTATGTAACTGTTCTTCTGAGATGTCATTGTCAATGAACGCTGGGCCATTATCCGCAAAAATGACCAAGAATCCTCCTTTGCGAAAATCAACTAAGCTTTTCACTAAATCTCGTCGGTCAATCGGAAAATCATCTGGCCTGGTCCATTCAACGGCGAGACTGTCGGGCACTTCAACGAGCGCGATCGAGTTTGAAATTCCGTCGCGAAAGTTACCGCTCCTATTGGACCCCTTAGATGGAAACGCCGCATGCGCGCCAACTATGCCGAGATAGTTTGTCTTGCCCGCAGCGGCCTTGCTGCCCGGCGCACGAAATACGTCTGGCATCAGCGGAATCAGCTTTTTGTTGTGCTCGCTGTCCCATGGTTCATAGAGATTGAATTTCGAGTAGAGATCCTTTTTTCCTAGCAGTGGCAATAGTCGGACACGCCAACTCAAGTGTGGCGCGTCGTAAGTCGTTCCATTTATTTCATCATATGCGTACCCGGACTTTGCAGGAGGAAAATGATCGGCAATGTCATAAAAATCGTACATTGCCAACATCAGTTCTTGCAGGTTCTTAGCAGACTTGCGAATTAATTCCTTGTCTGGATTGTCGGCAAGCGCGCCTTTGGCCCGGTTTTTGTCTCCATTCTTGGCTGCCTTTGAGGCGTCAGTCTCCTGATTTGTTTCTTTGGTCGTCGCATTCTTTTCTGAAGCATCCGCTGCCTTGGTTCCCTCTTCTGCCACTAGCCGCCACGGCACGACCGCAAGCAGAGACACCGCTGCTATTGTTAATGCAGCAACCACCAACCTCCGCTGCGAAAAGTTTCTAACCCGTCCCATACTTTCAATCCTCCGTTTGAGTGTGCGGTAGTTCCCCAGGATTCCGGCCGTTGAGACTCCATGCGCCGCGACCGAAGTGTTACGAGATAGTTTTAGAAGCAAGTGCCCGTACTCGGCGGGGCGTGCCGCTTGCCGCTGAATGAGCAGCTCATCGCAGGCAGCTTCTTGCACATCCCCCCAGACGCGGCGCAGTAGCCAGATCGCCGGATGAAAATAGAGCGCCAGCGTCACCAGCGCCGGTAACCAGTTCCAGAGCAGGTCATGCCGCTTCATGTGCCCTAGCTCATGCTCAATCATCAGCCGCAGTTCGGTCGGCGAGAACTTCTCGCGTTCGACAGGCAACAGAATCACGGGCCGAATAATGCCGGCCAGCAGCGGAACCGTCGGGCTGGTCGAGATGCGTAGCTGCGGCAGTCGGCGGACTTGCAGGCGAGCGGCACCTTCCTGCAAATATGTTTGCAACTCCGGATCGTCGCACGGCTGCGAAGCACGGCGCAACGCGGCCACCTGTGCGAACTGCCGCACGATGAGCAGCACACAGCCGACAAAGCCAACAGTCCAACAAGCGAGTAGCGCCGTCGGCCAAGAGGGTGAAGCCTTGTTTGGAAACGACGGGCCTGTTTTCACCTCAGCCATATTGTCCGGTGCCACGACCGGACCTGATTCAACCGGTGTGTATATTGAGTTGTCAGGCACTTCGATCGGTGGTAATTTCTCAGCAACAACTGGCGGCGATACTGCAATCGGCTGCGGGGCCGGCAAAATCGCCAGTTCAATCGGCGTTGGCCAGAGCAATACCACGAGCAGCTTGCAGCAGACCAGCCGCCAGACCCAGGCCTGAAACCGGGGCGAAATGGAATGGATCGATCGCAGCAACAACCAGACCAGCGGAACAATTATCGCCGCGACGAGCGAAGCCTCCCAAAGTCGTGCGAGCCACGGCTCGGCGGACTGGAATTCCGCATCAGGGAGTAGTGCGTTCCAAAATTCGATCATGACCGGTCCCCCGATTGCTGTTCAATGCGAGCCAGTAACTCCTCCAACTTCTGCACTTCTTCACCCGTCAGATCCGACGACTGTGAAAGGTAGGCAACAAAGGGGGAGACACTGCCACCTAGTACATCATCCACGAAATCGCCAACCAACGAGCGCAGCAACTCCGCCTTGGAGATCGTCGCACGGTAGCGATGTATACCCTCGACCTTGCGGCGCGACAGATATCCCTTGGCACGAAGCCGCTCCATGACGGTTAGCAAGGTCGTGCGTGCCTGGCCAGAGATATTGGCAAAGTGATCTGCCACTTCGCGCACACTGCTGGCCGGGTGATCGGCCACAAACTGGAGCGTCTCCAGTTCCAGCTTGCCCAGTGTTTCTCGTTTGCGTGCCATGCGGCAGATTCCTACAGTGATGGCCTGACACCTCGAACGATTCTGACTACGACCGTAGCCACATCTGCACCATAACCGACAGCAATTCAGACTACAATAGTAGTCAGATTTTTTTTGGAAGAACTTTTCTGGCTGGTCGTGGGTGCGTTTCGCGTACCCTCCAAACTGGATTCCCGCGTGCGCGGGAATGACGAGGAAATGCCGTGGTACGTTTCGCGCACCGGGCGATTGGGATGCAGGCCGTCCTTCAGTGGCTGGGCCGCGATGGCGTGCAAGCTCGAACAGAGTTAGCGGTGCGTTTCACGGCCCCTACAAGGCTCTCCGCTGGATAATTCCGGCAATATCCCGTATTCTGCACCGCATGATTGTCATATTGGATGGACCCGCCGGGGCAGGAAAAAGCAGCGTTGCCAAAGCACTGGCCGCTCGGCTGGGTTTTCGTTTTATGGACACCGGAGCAATGTACCGGGCCATCGCCCTGGCGGCACTGCGGCGTGCGATGGACTGGCGGAACGGGGCGGCTTTGGTAGATCTGGCCCAGCAGGTGACCATCGCACTGAATGGCGACCGAGTTTTCCTGGACGGAGAAGATGTATCGGGGGCGATCCGGTCATCGGAAGTCACTGCTGCTACACACTATGCGGC
>JAWXCH010000444.1:0-17031 GCA_034440595.1 Planctomycetota bacterium
AAAACGGTTGGGTACTCGGGACGAAAAACGTGCGTCACAAAACGTTATCGAGCGAGTATCTCGGACTATTCCGGCGGTTTTTTTAAGGGTCGATTGATGGCGACACCGGAATACGGTTGGGTTTCGGGGAACAAAGGGCTGTCTATGTGTAGTGAGGCGGTTTCCGTGAACGAGTCGGCGGCTGAGAGCATAGGCTTTCCACCGCCAGCATTTTCATTCGCTTGACGGGTCGGTCGCACGCCACCTACGGCTTCTCCTGCAGCGGCCTGGCATCCCAGATCCTCACACCGCCCCCACGGCATTGACGAACCTGGTGTGCTCATTAAGCTCGAGCAGTTCCTGGCCCGTCTAAGCATTCCACACCTTGACTTCACCGGGTTCACCCGGATGCAGATTTGTGCTGCCGCCATGGGATTGCTATTGCAACTCACCTGTCGCGAACTGTCCGGGCTAAAGACTGCATTCACAACCCCAGCCGTGTGCCCCTGAAAGCGCCACTTGATCCGGGGCTTCACCAGCTCTGCGGGAGAACCGATTTAACCTTCCGACTGACAGCCATACAGTGCGATTCGGCCACAACCCCCGCATAGGAACGCCCGCACGCGTCCTGCTGTCGGATACGTGCCGGTCCAAAAGCTGCGGCTATCCTCTGGCCGGCGATACTCAAGCGACTGCGGACCTGGGCCGAAGTTGCCATTGCGGTCCTTGTCCATGATAACGACCGGGGACATTAACCCCTGACACTCCACGCACTTTCTTGAAGCCTCGTCCGCCATTGGCACCTCCTAAGAATAATCACCGGTCCAACGACCGGTGCCGCCGAACAACCATAACTTTTGGATATACGCACATGCACTACATAAGAGAATTCCTTTTTATCCTGCTGCCAGAAATCTCATTAGAGAGGCATCTTTGAGGCGAGCGTCCGCCAAGCTTACTTCGTCCTCGGTCAGTGCTGTTGCCAAGAGGAAATCGTCGGTGCGAACAGTGCCAATACCACGGGATCTGGCCAGGAGTGCGTTGAAAGAACGGCTCATGTTCACAAAGAACGTCTCATCATTTTCATATCTGACGTCGCCTCGGACTTGCACAGTGAAGGTTTTGATGATTTGCCCTGGCGTGAACGTGAGCGTGCCAAGAGTCGGGATGAAGTCTGTCGCACCGTCAGCAGTGTTGCTCGCCGTCGCATAGTCAACACGCACAATCTTACTGCTCGCCTGCGATAGGCTCACGGTAAAGGTCATGCTCCCAATGCCGCTATTACCTTCGAGGTTAGTTGCATCGTCAATAGAGACCGTCGGCGGCAAATCATTGTCGATGATCAAACCAATCGCCTCTCGGTCAGCCAGGATGGCATTCGTCGAATTTCGCAGACGAACGATAAACTGTTCGTTCACTTCGTCGGCTAAGTCACCACGCACCGCGACCTGAATGCTTTTATTGGTTTCTCCCGCGGCCAATATTACAAAGCTGGCGGTGCGAGAGTAGTCGCTTGCGGCTTTGGCGCTACTGTCAAACGTGTCATAAAACACGACGATCTGCTTAGCACTGGCTTGCGAGAGTCGAACGCTAAATGCTGCTGCGACTACTGAATCGCCATCCGGCTCGACTACGCTTACATCATCGATGGAAATTCGTGGCGGACGGTCATTGTCCACGATGGTGATTACTGACTCTCCGTCCAAAACAGGCAAATCCGCGTCCCAAATTAAGGCGAAGAATGTTTCATCCGCTTCATCAATCGAGTCGTCTAGAACATTGACACGAAATTCCACACTTCGAGTTCCGGGAGAGAAACGCAATCTGAGATAATCCGACTGATAATCCTTACCGTCCGTCGCCGAACCATCTCTGAACTCCAAGTAGCAGAACACCTCCCGATACATCGGCTGAGAGAGGCTTACCTTGACGGTTGCGCGATTTGCACCGACATCGCCTTCACCTAGCCGTGCATCGGTAATGGAGAAGGTAGGAATGGGATCATCATTGAAAATGATCACTTTGCCAGTCGGGTCATCAATCATGCCGCCAAGAGGATTGCCAAGTCGAACCAGAAAATTCTCGAAAGTCTCAAATGTCAAGTCGCCTTTCACGGGAACGAGAATTTGTCTGATCGTGATCAGCGGTGGAAAGTAGAGGCGACCACGCGTGTCCACAAAATCGCTGCCCGGCTGTGCATCGGTTGAGCCGAAGCCGCTTACGTCTGTGGCGTAACCTACGCTTATGGGTGCAGGCCACGGAGTAGAAAGCCGGACCGTAAGGACGGCGTTGGTCGTGCCTCGATTCCCCTCGACGATAGAAACGTCTTCAATCAATATCGCCGGTAACCTGTCATCATTGATTATGGTAAATTCAAACTCCTGCGGCTCGAAAATAATGTTGAAGGGATCGGCAACGCGCAACTTGAAAGTCTCGTCTCGTTCGATTCCCTTGTCGGAGAACGGGTTGGTGAATAGGTGACCGCCTCGATCTTCGAATGGAACAACCACGACGCGGCTGATTTTTGGAAAGTCTCGAAAGGGACCTTCCGAGGTCGCCGTGCCGTCGGTGGTGCTAAATCTGAATTCAACACGTTTTTCTGTTCTGTGCGATAGCTCAAAGCTGATGCTACCGCGACCGACGGAATAGTCGTCTTCAGCGAAGCGGGCAGGTGAGGGTGTAAACACCACAGAGGGCAGCGGGTCGTCATCGACAATCACAAACGTGCTTATGGTCGTGGCCATGAAGGGATTGGCGGGGACGAACGTGGCATTGACCAGATTAGAACACTGCAAAGTTATCCCCTCATCGTCTTCGTCGATATCATCGCCGTAAATCTCTAATGTCATCAATTGAACCACCTCGCCAGGGGCGAAGATCACGTTCCGCAGCCATGGCTTGATGTCTATTCCATTGAACTCGCTCTCAAAAGCCTGGATGGAAGCGGTCACCGTGCGATCACTGGGGACTGACAGGACAACGCTTAGCGGCACAGGTGTCAGTCCCTGATTGCCCTCCGCCGCTGCGATCTGGGGGATGGAGATCGTCGCCGTATCGTCGTCGTAGATGGTGAGTCGCGTTGACGCCTGCGCACCGAGGGTCACGCCCACAGGCCGCGCAAGTTCCAGGAACAGCGATTCATCCAACTCGTCAACGATATCATTGACGATCGGAATCTCAAGGGTGTAGTTCGAGACCCCGGCAGCAAAAGTTAGAGTGCCTGCCGCGATGGTCAAGTCGTCCATTTCGACTGTGCCAAGTTGGATTACGTAATCCACCGCGACTGTGCCCGTGGTTCCGCCAGTGCGAACGACCGTGATCGCAGCAATACCCTTGTTTTCAGCGATCAAGTAATCCGGCAAGCCGAAAGCCAATTGCTGCTGACCTTCCTCAGCGGTGGCCTTGCCCTCGCTGCCGGCATCGACAATGGCCCGAATTTCTGTTGCGGAAAGAGCGCGATTATAAAGGGAGACCTCATCAGCACCGCCTGCATAGCGGAAGGCGCCCTCGGCTTCCTGTTCGGTATCAGCGCCAATCAGCAAGGGATGGTTATCGTAGCCAATCGATTTGGTCGTAGCACCCGTCGCCACCGCCACGCCGTCCAGGTACAAGACCTGCACGTCCGAGGCATCATCGAAGGTGTAGGCCATGTGATACCAGACGCTGATAGTTGGCGAGAACGGGATGGCAAGCCTTTGCCCCTCTCCTTCGACATCGCAAACCATCGCTTGCAACATCTCGGACTCGTAAAAGATCTGGTAGGAGTCTTTGGTTCCGGCTCCCACGGCCTTGCCAACGAGCGCGCGCGTCCCGCTCGGTGGAGAAGTGAAATTAAACCACCCTTCGATGGTGACGTCGATTGGTCTCAACTCCGGTGCGTCTGCAATTCTCACATAATCATTGATGCCATCGAAGCTGAAAGCCTGACCGACCTCTCCCGAAGTAAATGTCGCTCCGTTTTGCAGCGTTCCCTGATTGCCATGGACAAAGTCGCTAACATTTCCTTCAGCTCGATACCAAGCAACGAGACCCGCGGGTGGTACGACGGCCAGTAGCACACGATTCTCAAGTTGCTCGATTTGCGGACGGAATAGTCTGGGTCGGGCACCGGGGCCGATTCTCGGTCTCAACGCTCGGAGGCTGCGGTGCAGCCATTTGGGCCACAAGGGAAACGACATGTTTGGATTTATCCTTAGAAACAACCAGCCGAGCGACCAGACTTCAAACTGAAGCCGGGGATTAGAGTCGTGATGAGAGCGTCAGCCCTGAGCGCGCCGCGAATTGCGCGGCACGCGTCTGAAGCGTTTCACTGGTGTGTGCGTAATGACATTGTCGAAAAACGGATCCGGATGGACGTTAAGTAGCAAACCCGTTCCGCCCGCCGGTCTGGACGGGAGAAAAAGGCGGGGGCTATCGGCACTGAATCCATGACCACGACGTGCCGTAGCCGTTCACCGGCACGTAGGTCTTGCCATCCATCACAACTCCTGTGATTGTGAAGGTGAAATAGCAGTGAGGTTCTTTCGCACCCCAACAGGAATGTGACTTGTCAGCCCAGATCCGTGCCTCGCCATCGAACTGATGTACTTCGCCCAACTCATCGGTGAAGACATAGGTTTGAGTGAGTGCGGAATCGTTGTTCTGCTTGAAACAGCTGGACCAGTTGCCCACGACCAACACGTTGTTTATGGGCAGGCCATTGCCGTCCACGATGCGCACTACGGCAAAGGGCAACCGCCTGGGACCTCCTACGTTGGTGTAATTTACGCCGATACGGCTGACGAAGAGCAGCGTGGCCGGGTCGGGTTCCTGGCCGTGCAGAGGCTTGGACAAATCGAATCCGAATCCAAACCCGACGCAGGCAGCCGTGGCGAAGATAAGATTCCGGCTTGAGCTAACTGTTCGTGACAACATGACAGGTCCTTTTTTTTGGAGACGGCCTCCGATAAGGGGTCGCCGCTCCGCTGCGGTCCGCGATACAATAAAAAAGCCGCTGTCGGGCGCGCAGACCGAGCGCTCGGCGATGGCGTGGGCCGGGAGGGGATCTGCTTAGCGGCGAACTCTCCCGGCCGTTCTTCTTTTTCCTCGCCTTACTTTGGATTTGGCTTATCTGTGAACTTCAGCAGCTCTGCGGCTTCGGCGCCGAACCGCTTGAACGCTTCATCCTGCGACGGGTTCTTCTCCATCCAGGCAGTGGCTTGGTCATACCACTGCCGGGCCACAAGAGTATGTCCGCACTGCCATTCGGCCATCGCCAGAAACAAACCGTTGAAACCTAGGTTTTTGCGAGGAGCCAGCATTTCCGCCGTTTGAAGCGATGCGATTGCTGATTCCCATTCTTTGGCGCGGTATTGAGCGAACCCCAAGGTTTTCCAGAAACGTGCATCCTTGGGTAATAAGTTGACGGATCTCCTAGCGAGTGCGACGGCGCGGTCGGCGTCACGACCCGGCAGATCGGAACGTGTCGCCAGAAACCACGCCAAGGTATTGCAATTGGCAGCCAGTTTTCGGTGATAGGCAGTATTTGTCGGGGCTTCGCTTACTAGTTGCTCATAGATGGTGATCGCTTGACCGTAAGCATTCCGGGCCTCTTCTAGCCGACCGCTGACCTCAAAATGAGCTCCCAGCTGTCCATGCAAATCTGCAAGAGTCGACCGATATGTCGCTGCCATGACTACTTCATTACTCACGCCCTCCAACAGACGCAGGGATTGTTGGTATGCCGCTTCCGCGTCGGTTGCCGTGCCGGCGCGAAGCATATCCACTGCGAGGTAAGTGTATGTAACGGCCAATTGATAGCGATAATCAGCAACTGCGGGGAATTCAGCAGCCAATCTTTCAAAGAGCTTCAAGGCCTCACGAGCCGCCTGTTCCGCCTCCGCGCTGTGACCGATTGCCTGGAGAGCGCTTCTATGCAGGTTCTTTCTGGATCCGAGCGTCGCGCGGTAGCTGGGGTTATGCTGGTCAATCGCAACTACGTGCTCCCAATGAGTGATGGCTCGCCGATGAGCCTGTTCAGCCTCCGGCAGTTGTCCAGAAGCGGTCAGGAGGCGACCTAGGCCCGTCTCGTCATTCGCCAGACTAATTCGATATTGGAGCTTGTCTGGAAAATCGAGAGCCAGGTTCGATCTACCCGCAATTCCCGCTCGGAGTTCGTCCTCGGCTTCTTGGGCGCGGCCCGACTTGGCAAGCATATCGCTCAAGTTGAGATGTGTGGTCGCCAGGTCGACTTGGTCCCTTTCCGATGCCAAGTCGTCGGAGACGAGCGCTCTCAAGACGTCAATGGCTTCTCTTAATTCCGTTTCCGCTTCCGTTTGGCGCCCCTCATTCCGTAAACGATTGCCGAGCGTCAGGCGAAGTCTGGCCAGGCTTTGTCGATTCTCCGTCAAATCTTCAAAATCGGCGGCCAGTTTGATTCGCGTTCCAATTGCATTGCGAAATTCAGTCTCGGCTTCTTTGTCGCGATTCAACTTAGCCAGGAAAGTGCCCAGCCGCGCCCGCACGGTGGCTAATGCCTTTCGCTCACTTAGGGAATCTGGAAACTCGGTTGCAAGCTTGCCCAAGAGTGCCGCCGTCTTTCGATAAAACGTTTCAGCCTCGTCAAAACGTTCATTCGTTTCCAGAACTCCGGCCAAGTGGTTGGAATAGTTTGCCAGACTCCGCCGATGAAACGGTATTGCGGGAAAGTCCACGGCTAGCTTCTCATAGTCCGCTACAGCTCGCTGCAAAACCTGCTCTGCTTCGAGGGGTCTGCCGGCTTTCACCAAAACCAGACCAAGACCATGGAATGCCGTGCCGCGATCTTGACGGTAAATCGGAGGATTCGGAAAATCGGCCACCAGCAGTTCATAACTTTGGATTGCCTGGCGAAATGAAATTTCTGCGGCCTGCAACCGTCCCACCTCGCGCAGCACAACGCCCAGCGCGGACCGAGCTTTTGCCGTTCCAAAGCGATACTCCGGCTCCTGCGGAAATTCGGCAGCGAGTTGCTCGTAGAGCTCCAGGCCATTGCTATACGCGGCCTCGCGTTCTGTGACTCGATCGGTTGCGGCGAGCGTATGCCCTAGATTCTGGTAGGTGTCCGCCAAGTTGCGGCGATATGCGGGGACAGCGGGTGATTCCGCGTGGAGTTGTTCGTATAAACTCCGTACATGCGCCAGGACATCTTCAGCCTCGGCCGAACGGTCGATGCTCCGCAATAGAACGGCCAACTCGTATTTGCTATGAGCATATCCCTCACGGTAGGTGCGGTTCTCCGGAAACTCGGCAAGCAGGCGCTCGAAGAGGTTGATTGCCTTCCGATGGGCCTCCTCGCATTGCTGGTATTGTCCGAGAAATCGGTAAATGTTTCCTAGCCTGTCGTAAGCTCGCCCTGTCTCCTCTCGTACAGCGGGATTGGTATTGTTGTCATTCAGAAAGTGCTGGTTGAATTTCAACGCATCTTCATAGAGATCTCGGCGCAATTGTTCCATTTGCGGCACAAACGGCAGGAGGTCGCTCGCCACGCGCGTCAACATTTGATCGACAGCTTCTTGCGCCTTGCGAAAATTCTGCTCTGCCAAAACGCGTTGTTGGTCGGTCTCACTAGCATTCGTATTTGCCAGCGTCTCTTGTTCTCTGGCGCGTTGCGTTTCACGATTCGCGCGGCGGGCTTCCAAAGTGGCAGTAGCTTCCGCTTTCGTGGCACGGACCGCTTGCCAGACGCTGATCGCCGTCCCGGTAAGCAAAACTACGGCGATCAGAGTGGATGCGGCAAGCACGCCAAAGTTTCGCCGGGCGAACTTCCATAAGCGGTAGCGGACTGAAGGGGGGCACGCTGCGACTGGTTCATCGCTGAGATATCGCTGCACGTCCTCCCCAAAGCCGGCAGCTGTCTCGTAGCGACGATTCCGATCCTTTTCCAGCGCTTTCATTACAATCCAGTCGAGCTCGCCGCGGATCAGCTTCATGAGCTTGGCCGCCTCAATCCGCCTCAACGCTGCTCCGGGGTCCAACGTAAGCGGAACCGTCCGCGCCGCACCGTTTTTACATAGAGTATGAGGATTGCTCAAATCCGATAGCCGCGTGCTCGGCTTTGGCGGCTCTTCTTCGCGGATGATCCGCAGCATCTCATCCCAAGCGGCATTCTGCAGCCGCCGTTTGTCGAGGGGGGTGCTGCCCGTGAGGAGCTCGTAAAGCACGACGCCCAGCGAATACACATCGCTCCTTGTGTCGATGTCGAGCTGATTCACCTTGGCCTGCTCCGGGCTCATGTATTCGAGCGTACCGACAATCTGGCCCAAGCCCGTGAACATGGTCTTTTCCGTAAGCACTTGGCTGGTAGCCTTGGCCACGCCAAAGTCGATAACCTTTGGAACCGGCTGTTGGTCGTATTCCGCGATGAGGATGTTCGTCGGTTTGATATCGCGATGGATGATCCCCTTTTGATGAGCATGTTGGATCGCTTGGCAAATCGGCAAAAACAGCTCAAGACGCTCGCGAGGCGCGAGGTGATGCTCTTCGCAGTAGTCCGTGATTGCCTGTCCCTTGACCAGCTCCATGACGAAGTACGGCCGGCCGCACTCGGTGGCACCTGCATCGAGAACCTTAGCAATATTCGGGTGGTCCATGAGGGAGAGCGCTTGCCGCTCGGCCTCGAACCGGGCAATCACCTGCCGCGTATCCATTCCCGGCTTGATAATTTTGAGCGCCACCCGCCGCTTGACCGGCTCAAGCTGCTCGGCCATGTAAACGACCCCCATCCCCCCTTCACCAATCTGCTGGAGGAGCTTGTAGGGGCCGATCTGGGTACCGGTCTTCTCTGTGACCGGTGGATCGACGGTGAGGCTATCGGTTAGGGAGTGCAGCAAGCCGGCCATTGGTTCCGCCTGCCCAGGCCGATCAAGCAGACTCTGCGGCGCATCGTGGGCGGCCAGCAGGAGGCCCAGTTGCTCGCGCAGGCCCGCATCGGCGGGACATTCGCGCTCTAGCCAGGCGGAGCGATCTGCCGGCGCTATTTCTAGCGCCTCCAGGAACAGCTCCTTCAAGGATCGGGAGGGCGCAGTCATAAGATGTTCACAGTGGGAGCCATACCATACAGGCGAACGGCGCGGCCGATTCGTCTCAGGATTTTTTGGGATTTCCGGCCAAAGCCGCTGCTAGCCAGGCGCGGGCGAATGACCATTCCCGATAGGCAGCGGCTCGGGACAGCCCCAAGGCGGCCGCTGCCTCTTCGACAGACAGACCGGCAAAAACCCGCGCCTCGACGATCCGTGCGGCGGTCGGTTCGTCGGCTGCCAGGCGGTCCAGAGCATCGTGGAGTTCCAGCAGCCGCTCGTCGTCGGTGCGGGCACCCAGTTGCAGGCCTTCCATATCAACTCGGGGAATGAGCTGCTTACGCCGCGCGGAGTCGATCAGGATCCGCCGCATGGCTTGAGCCGCAGCGGCAAGGAAATGGCGGCGATTGTCGAAATGCTGATCGTCAACCAACCGCAGATACGCTTCATGCACTAACGCCGTTGCTTGTAACGTCTGCCCCGGCTTCTCCTGCGCCAACTTTGCCGCCGCCAGTTTCCGCAATTCTTCATACACCAGTGGCAAGAGCTTCTCCGCCGCCTGCGGATCGCCCTGCTCAATCTGCGACAAGATGCGAGTGACGTCGGACATGGCCATCAAGATAGCCAGCCGCTCTCAAGATTACCACAAACGGTTTATCGCGAAGCCTGAGCGTGCCCAAATCGGTGGGAGCGAGCGTCGCAGAAAAGGTTCGATTGGAACGCTGGTTTTCGTGTCATTCGGCCCGCCCTCGTCCAATCGAGCGCGATTCCCACAATACGGTTGGATTCTCGGCACGAAAATCGGGCGTCACAAAACGTCTTCGAGATAGTATCTCGGACGAATCCGGCGGTCATTTAAGGGTCGATTTCTGATCGGTTTTGGAAACTTGTCGGTCTGACGAGTTTTCAGGACGAAACCTCGAATCGTGGAGTGCGAGACGATGTACGAGAACAAAGCGTCCTCCTCGGCCCTTACACGGACCGTGATGACTCTCTTAACGACTGGATCAACTTTTGGGGAGCAGGCCACCTGGACGAGATTTCGGCTGGACTATGCGTCGATGGGAACACGCACATTCCGTGGCGCCATCCCTAGGGCCTCCTGCAGTCGACTTAAGTCAACCGGCTTAATCAGGTGGAGATCAAAGCCAGAATCAATTGCCTTGTGAACGTCATCGGCTTGGCCGTAGCCGCTTTGCGCGATGAGATAAATGTTCCGGGTTACCGCGTCGGCTCGAAGGGCTCGTGCCACACCAAACCCGTCCAATCCTGGCAAACCAATATCACAAATCACGACGTCGGGATTCCACTTGCCAGCGGCGTTTACTCCTTCGAATCCATCGAATGCAATCTCAACTTCGAACCCATAGTGCCGCAGAAGTACTTGCATGGTGTGTGCGGCATCGCGATTGTCTTCGATCAAGAGTACCCGTTTCGTCACCTGTTTTTCGCAATTGAATGATCGTACTGGAGTTTCGACAGGCGGCACTGTTTTTTTAATTGGCAGTCGAACGGTGAACTCGGCACCTTGGTTAAGGCCGGCGCTCGTTGCTTCTACGGTTCCGTTATGCAATTCGGTCAGGCCCTTAACGAGAGCCAAACCGAGCCCCAATCCGCCCTTGCTACGATCGAGTGTAGTTTCCGCCTGACTGAACGATTCAAAGACATGCGCGAGCGTTTCTGGACTCATTCCTATCCCAGTATCAGCCACCTGGATCACGACGGAATCGCTTTCACTCAACACGTTTGCTAGTAGCTTAACCTCGCCGTCCGTATTCGTAAATTTGCTCGCATTGTGCAATAAGTTCGCCACGATTTGGGCGAGGCGAATGCTATCACCCAGCATCCAACAGGGCTCCAGCGGAAGCTCCATGACAAGGTTAATGCCGTTGTCTGCGAGAATTGGGCGATAGTCTATCGCGACTTGCCGCAAAACGGCCACTAAGTCACAAGGCTCCAGTTGAATTCGAACCTTTCCGCGGATGATGCGGGAAACGTCCAGCAAGTCATCTACCAAACGAGCCATATGCGAAACTTGTCGCTCGATCATTTCGCGAGTTTCGCGGGCTTCCTCGTTGCTCGACCCTATGATGTCCAACACGCGAATGCCATTGCGAATCGGCGCTAGCGGATTGCGCAATTCGTGAGCGAGCATCGCCAAAAATTCGTCCTTGTGACGATTTGCTTCTTCGAGTCGTTCGGCTTGCTACCGCAACTCAAGTTCCGTGACGACGCGCTCCGTAACATCTTCTATGACCGTCAATGTCCCTCGAATCGCACCACCTTCAAACATTGGGCTGATGCGCGCCGTCTGCTGCATATGCATCAATTGCGACGTGGCAACCGAAGGCGGCATGGGAAACAGATATTTATGAAACCGTTGTGACAGTATGCATGACTGACCATCCAATGCCTCGCGGTAATACCGATCCAAACTTCGGACAGCCAAATCTGCAAATACCTCTAGTAGCGGCTTACCGATCACGTCGGCCGCCTTTTTTCCGCTGTGCCGTTCCAGCCAACGATTCCACCCAATGATCGTTAGGTTGTTGTCAGTGGTTAGAATTCCCCATGCCCCCAGACGATCAAGGTTATCGAGGAATGTTTCTGTAACTTCCATAGGTGCTTTTGAAATCTTGAAATTCTATTAGCGAGCACTTCAACGATCGATCATCGCAACGAGAACTGGAGCGATTAGGTCTGATCGCCGGCGAGGGATTTCTCCGCCCAGTCTTCAACAGCCTTCAGAAATAGTTCGAAAGAGGCAATTCCCAAAACGAGAACGAGACAACCGGTTACTTCGCTCTCGCGCATCCTGAAGCGAGCGCCAACCACCATTGCATGCTGGAGTGCGTCGTCCGAAACCACAAGCGATTGGACCATAAAACCCAGGTCCTCTAAGCTTAGTTTTGGCACTGAAAAAGAAAAACGCACTTGGAGAAGATTGCCGAATACGCCTAGGCAGGCGTTCATCAAGATGTTTCCAACTTCGGTGACCACCTCTCGTGCTGCTGCGCCGAGCGTACCCTTCGCGGTGGGAGTGTCCGTCAAAAGTTCGACGAGATGCACCGCACCATCGAAATTGAGCAGAAGAAAGGCATCACCCGCAACGGGTCCCGTGAATACCTGATGAACGGTGGCCACGTCGCCGCGCACAAAACGACCTACTGAGACTGCGACTTCACCGATTTTGTGAACGCTGATCTCTGGGACGTCCAGATCGACGCGACACTTCGTCAAGTCTGATAAGGAAGCAGCCGCGCGCGAGAACGCGATGTTGATCAGTTCGGTAACTGCGTCCTGTTGAAGAGGGGTCAGTTGCATGGTGACTCCTCTGTCAAGACATTCTGAATTGTTTCCAGAAGTGATTTAGCATGAACGGGTTTAACCACAAATCCGCACGCACCACTAGCCGCTGCCATGTCACGAGTTGAGGTTTGAACGTCCGCAGTGACCATCACGACCTTGGCAGCTTTATCCAAATCGCGCAGACGTTTGAGAACCTCAATGCCGTCCATATCTTTCATTGTGACATCGAGAACGACCACATCCGGCTTATCTAGGTAGTAACGCTCTAAAGCTCTCAGACCATCTTCGGCCTCGACAACTTCGTGTCCCGCTGTTTCCAGAATTTTTCGCGTGGAACGACGAGCCAGATTGGAATCGTCCACCACGAGGACTTTGGTCATCAAAGGTTCTCCGAGATAACAACCGCCATTTTAGCAAGCGGCACGCTTTTGTCACACAGGCCAGCTTCGACTATCGAGCGCGGCATCCCATACACGATGCAGCTTTCCTCGGCCTCAGCGAACACACGCCCGCCCCGAGCCTTGATCCAAGCTGCCCCGCGAGTGCCGTCAGAACCCATGCCAGTCATCACTATGGCCAGCGTGCGGGGACCGAATACATCGGCTGCTGACTGAAATAAAACGTCTGCAGCAGGTCGATGTGGCGTTTCCAATGGCTGTAGCCCCAGATGGGCGGTTACCGTACCGTCGCCAACACGTGCGAACGTCAAGTGAAATCCGGCGGGTGCCAGGAGGACCAATCCCGGTCTGAGCACTTGCCCCTCTTTGGCTTCCGTTACCTCCAGATCCGAAAGCTCGTTCAGACTGTTGGCAAACAGTTCCGTATAACCCAGCGGCATGTGAAGCACGATGGCCACGGGGACAGGCAAGTCGCGGGGAAGCCGGGGAATCATGTACCGCAACGCTTGCGGCCCGCCTGTCGAGATTCCGATCACAATAATGTCGGTGCTACTCTTTTGAGTGCCGAGGACGACCGGCAATGGAAGGGAATCTGGCTGGATCACCTCCGTGCGGATGCGAGCAACCGCTGCGGTTTTCACTTTCAGGATTAGTTCTTCTGAAATTTCCAGGATTCGCTCATTCGCCAGCCCGGTTGGCTTTTGGATGAAATCAATAGCCCCGGCATCAAGGGCTTCCAGAACCTGCTGTCCATCTTTGGCAGCCATGCTTACCACGATTGTCGGAATCGGCTTCCTCGCCATCTGCGTCTTCAGGAAGGCCAAACCATCCGCACCTGGCATGTTTAAGTCGAGTGTGACCACATCCGGCATGTATTGCTCGACGAATTCAAGCGCCTCTGCCCCATTGCGAGCAGCGGCAACCACTTCGATGAACGGGCTTTTGGACAGCATCTGGCGCAAAAACTTACGCACAAACGCCGAATCGTCGACGACCAACACACGAATAACATTAGCCACGAAGTTCTCGCTTGCGCGGTTTGTCACTTCAATTGATACACGAATCCTTCACCCGCCGCTTGGAGTTCAAAGTCAGTGCTCAGCTTCAAGAGCGATTCTGATGCCCCCACAAACAAATATCCAGGGCGCTTCATTTTCCGCGCAAAATGCTTTACTGTTTGTACGATCGCCTCAGACGAGAAGTAGATGAAAACGTTTCGGCAGAAGACAAAAGGCGATCGTGCGAAGTGGTTGATTTGATCCAAATTCATTAAATTGGCAATGGCGAATTCAACGCGGGACGATACCTCTGGAGCGATTTTCCATCCCCCGGAAACAGCGGTAAAGTACTTATCACGTAACGCTTTAGGCGTCGTCCGGAAGGATCTCTCGCGATATACTCCATCCTGAGCTTTGGTGATCGCGGCGGGACTGGCATCGCTGGCAATGATTTTGATTGGCACACGTTCGAACCAATCGGCCTCTAACAGCGCCATGGCGATCGTCAGAGGCTCTTCACCGGTAGCGCACGCAGCGCACCAAATTTGTACCAACTGTCCAGGACAAGCTGCGACATAGGCCGGCAATATTTCCGTTATCAGGGCATTAATTTGTCCCGTTTCTCGGTAGAAATAGGTCTCAGGGACGGACAAGGCATCCAGAACCTGCGACCATTCCGGTTCCGCGTCGGGCCCATATTTCAGCAGATAGTAATAGTCTAGAAAGCTGCCAAATCCGCCATCCATCACACGCGAGGAAAGTTTGTCAGCCAGCAGTTCTCGCTTGTCATTCTCGTAAAAGATGCCCGCGCGCTCATGTATCAAATCGCGCAAAATGGTAAAAACAGTAGCCGGCAGGGGAATGCTTTCGGAGTGCGGCCACATCAGTTTCTGCCTTCGCCTGCCTTGGTTGACATTGTCGGGCGACGAATTTTTCGGATATGAGCCAGTGCGGAAAGGGCTGCAAACCGCACGGATGCTTGTCTATCTTCCAGGGCGGTCTCCAAGGCATCAATGGCTTCCGCGGAACGGATGCGGGAAAGCGCTTCCACGATCGCTCTTCGGGTGTCGAGGTTGCATTGAAGCAAACCTCTCGCCAGCGATGGCACAGCCGCATCAGCAGACATTCTAGTAAGGGCGGCAATGCAGTCGTTCCGACGGGCGGGCAGGCTCGCGCCTTCGATGAGAGCAGTCGCAGCCTTGGGAAGGCGGAATTGAGAAAGCGAAATGGCCGCTTCGGCGGCCAGCCGGTCATCTTTTCCAAGTATGCAATTGCGGAGTGGCTCAATTAGTTCAGGGCAGCTTGCTCGCGCCAATGCTCGCACTGCTTGGGTTTGTCGGTCAAAGTCCTGAGACTGAATCGCTTCCAAGAGAATTTGTTTTGCATCTGGCTGCGGAAACGAGCCAAGCGCGTGGAGAGCCGCATTTGCCAAGTCTGGCATCCCAGAATTCGACAGCTTGAGAAGAATAGGCAACACAACCGGACCGCATTCTCCCAGGGCTTCGATCGCGGCGACTCGGACCTGCATCGCCGGGTCATCTGTCGCCAGTCTGAGCAGCAAATCGATCACTTGCTCAGGCTTCTGAATCGACACCAGCGATCGAACGGCGAAGTATCGTACCCAAACATCGCCATCCTGGAGCGTGTTTGCCAGCAAGTCCGCTGCTGCGGTTTCGTCATCCAACTTTGAAAGGGCGCCTGCCGCGGCGGCTCTGACCATTGGCATGTCAGTTCGGATCGCTTGGCTAAGCCGCGGATATACGCGCGAATCGTCAAAATTCGGTAAGCATTCGATTGCAGCCCGACGAACACGTTCGTCGGGGTCATCACAACAATGAAACACGGAATCGAGGCAGAGTGGCAAGCCCAGGTAGGCCGCTACCCGCACACAGGACTCGCGAACGAGTGGGGATGGATTATGAAATTCAGGTAGAAGGTCCGCCGCCGTATCAAGATGGCCGAGTGCGCTGACCGCGGCCACGGCAGACTGCCGGACTCGCACGCTACGATGACCAAGCAGGCTTCGCAGCGGCTGATAGGCTCGGCTATCGGACAAACGAGCTAGAGCATCCACGATTCGAGTTAAGAGTTCTACATCACCTTCTGGATCAAGCCTCTGCAAGAGTGCAGGTACGGCCGTACGATCTCCAATTCCGGCCAGCGCTGCAATAATTGTTTTCTGGGCATCATCCGTGCTGGTGGCCATGCGGCTTAGCAAAAGTGGGACGATGGATGGCCCTCGTCGAGTCAAGGCGGGGGTCAGTGCCGCGTCTATCGGAGGACGATCCAGCAGGTTCACCAATGCCAAGTCAGCGGCAGATCCCGACAGCCAACTGACAATCTGTAGTCCGCTGCTAGCG
This sequence comes from Planctomycetota bacterium, assembly GCA_034440595.1. GTDB lineage: Bacteria > Planctomycetota > Planctomycetia > Pirellulales > JALHPA01 > JAWXCH01. The sequence continues at coordinate 16,080 of JAWXCH010000444.1, forward strand.
CCTGCCGAGGAAGAAATGGGCACGGCAGCGACTAAAGACTGAATGTTGGCAGGGCTTGCCAGGGCGCGTACCGTCTCAGAAATACTTACTTCGTCTCCGTAACGCTCACTGTAGCGCTCATGAATACGAGTAATTGCACTCGCAATTTCCGCTGGACGCACGTCCGCGTCTGCCAACAATTCAAGAAGCGGATTAACAAACTCCTCATTACCGAGCGCACCCAGCGCTTCGACAGCGACGCCCTTAAAAATGGAGTCCTTAAGTAAGGGAAGCAGGCGATGCGCGATCCGCTCATCGCCGATAGCGATCAAAGCGTCAATGGCTGGAAAGGCCAACTCAAAATCCATCGCCTCGACCAATTCGATCAAGGCATCTACCGCAGACGCCGCCCGTAGCCTCCCTAACGCCTCCACTGCGTGCATCCGCACATTCGTGTCGGAATCTGGCAAGGCACCGAGCAATCCTGAGATAGCTCGGGGATCTCCCCTCTCGCCAAGCGTTAGCGCGGTATAGGAGCGAACCTCAGCATCGGGGTGCGTAAGGAGTTGCAACAACTCAGGGACAATGTCAACCGATGTGCCAACCAGAATCTGTATTGCGCTATTCAGACGCGAAAGATCTCGATGGCCTTCGCGAAGGATGCTGAACAATCGTTCAATCGTGTCGCCGTTCGCATCCGACAAAAGGCCCCTTACCGCTTCTTGCCGAATGCTCCAATCCGGCTCCCCGAGCGATTTAAGTAACCCTTCGGTGCGATTTTCTCCGCCGGCATCCTCCGATGCATCAGAAATCATGATCACTTCCTGCGATTGGTGCCGCTGCGCCGTTTGACAATCGACGGGTTGTCACGCTTCACCCCCTCGGTGGCAATAGCCAACAAGGCACTTGTCCCGCTAATGATGGACCCGGCCACCGTCCGAGCCTCCTGCACGCTTTCCACGTTGCGGTGGAT
>JAWXCH010000445.1:0-5901 GCA_034440595.1 Planctomycetota bacterium
CATTCACAGTCACGTCCCCGATCGTGAATCGTTGGCCAGCTTGAATGTTTCGACGTTGCGCAACCGCCTGACCAACGAGTGCTCCGTCGGTCCTTGCTTCAAAAGCATCCCATGTGCCAGACAGCAGAGTCAGGTCACGATTCTTCCGCAATTGCTGAGGCGGCAGCCCGTAAAAGACCACCACATCCAGGCTGGCCCGGCAATTGTTGGTATAAACTTTGATTGGCACGACTTCCTGAACACCAGGCAGTTTGGATACAACTCGTAGATAGTCTTCCGGCAATTTGCTGCTGGTTGGACAAAAGCGATTCTCCTGAAACACAATCAGTGTTCGTAGTGCATCCCGATTCTCTGTCAATTGTGCCAGCCCATTCTGTACGGAACCCACGAAGCAGAACACGAACAGTGCGACGGCCGAACCACTCACCGTTAGCAATGTACGGCTGCGGTGTCGCCATAACCCTTTCAGGACATAGGGAGCAAATTTGAACATACTTAGGCGCTCCGTATTTCGAGTCTGCTACTCACCATGCTCGTTTCATCCCCATCTTCGAGCAACTTTCCTTTTTCCAGCCGAAGCTGACGCTGGGCCAGCCCACCCACTCGGGCATCGTGTGTGACCAGGAGCAGCGTCATGCCAAGTTCAGTATTGAGCCGTTGCACCAGATCCAGAATCTGATCAGTCGTATCAGCGTCGAGGTCTCCTGTTGGTTCGTCGCCAACGATAATGGTCGGATTGGCAACAATGGCACGTGCGATTCCGACTCGTTGCTCCTGACCTCCAGACAATTGCCGTGGATAGTGATTGGCGCGATCGCTTAGATTCACCGCCTCCAGAGCGATGGCAACACGTTTTCGTCGCTCGGCAGCCGACATAGGCAACAACAAGAGCGGCAGCTCGATGTTCTCATAGGCGGTCAATACAGGGATGAGATTGTGCATTTGAAAGATGTAGCCAATATTTTGAGCTCGCCAATCGGCCAAGGCCCCGCGCGATAATCTGGTGATGTCTGACCCGTTAATTACAATTTGACCGGAAGTCGGGCGATCAATTCCAGCAATTGAGTTGAGCAGCGTACTCTTCCCACTGCCGCTAGCCCCCATCAACGAGACAAAGTCTCCCTGCTCGATTTGCAAATCGACCTCGTGCAATGGAGTGATGACTTCATCCCCCTTGCGAAACTCTTTTGTCAGTTTGCGGATCTCGACGAGTGCCATGTTTCAAACTCCTAATCAATCTGCGGAGTGTTATTGCGACGTTGCCACGCGGACTCGATCCCCGTCCTGAAGTCCTTCTCGCCCCGTTGCGATCAGCTTATCCAACGCGTTTAGCCCTTGAACCACCTCCACCAGCTTTTCCGTGCTGGCTCGCCCCAAATGAATGTTACGCAGGCGTGCCACCGGCTCCTCTGCGTCGACAACCCATATGCCGGCGCTGCCATCCTTAGTAATCACCAATTCCTTGGAAACTAGCATTCGCATGGCATTTTGCTCTGTCTCGAATCCGGACTTCACTTGTTCCGGTGCGAGAAAGGTCACCTGCGCCAACATCTCTGGACGAACCACTTTTGCAGCGGAATCGATGGATACTTTTACCTGTAATGTATTTTTCTGAATATCTGCCTGCGAGGTGACTCCTAGTACGGTTCCAGAAAGCGGTTCCTTAAGTGCAGCAGTAGTAATTTGGACGGGCTGCCCCGGCAGGACCTGCTGCACATCTTCCAAACGAACATCCACGCGGACCTGTAATTTGTCAGGGTCATACAAAGTCGCCACAGTGCTGGCGTCGCGCTGTGAAGCAGAATTAAGCCCCATCAATCTCTGCCCTGGTTGAGACTCCAGCGACAGTACCCTCCCGTTGATGGGTGATCGAATGGTCATCCAATCGAGCTGTAGCTTCGCCGATTCCACACCTAGACTCGCCTGGTTCAATCTCGCTTCTGCGGCTGCCAGATGCGCGGTCGCTTCGTCGTAGGCACGACGTTCCTCGGTCTTCAGTTCCAGTTTCGTGCGTAAGGCTTCGCACTTGCGTTGCCACGCCTCATGCTGCCGCAACAGGCCAGGCTGCCGTTGTTTCAATTCCGCCAAGGCCGCGGTAGCCGAGTCAAACTCACTCTGTGCGGCCTGCAAAGATCGACCCGAGATCGCGTCGCCAACTGCCTTTTTTCCATCCAGACTTTGTTTGGCTAACAGCAAGCGTGCTTCGATACCTTGAACTTGAAACGGCAGGTTCTTGATCTCGGTTTCCAGTTCAGCCAGTGCGGCGTCGGCCTCCGCAGTTGCTGCCTCGAGATGTACCGGCTGCTCCAGATTCCGCTTGGTAGCCGTCTGCCCTGCTTGAGTCGCATCCTTTTCCGCCTTGCGCAATTGAAGCAACGATTCCGCTTCGCGCAAACGTAAGCGAACTTCGGTGTCGATCATGATTGCGACCGGCTCACCAACTTTCACTTCTTGACCCGCAACGACTAACAGCTCTTTTACGACGCCTTCGACCATTGCGGAACAAGCGACCGCCGTCGGACGTGGTTCGACCCAACCAGCCGCCTGAAACAGTGGCGTACCTGAGGTCTGCACATCGGCGCGAGTAAGGATAACCGGAACGACAGTCACTTCCGCCGCTGGCAGCCAAAGATCTCTAGCCGACCAGCCTATCAAGGCGACAAAACCCAAGACTACTGCCAGCGGTAAGACCCACCGCAGAAGCCAGGACCGACGCGGTGACACCGCACCGACACCGCTCTGGGGGCGCTTGACAGCTAGTTGTCGCAGATCAACTTCGGTGGCCATAGTCGCGCTCATTGATTGAAAACTCTAATTGCGAACAAAAATGCCCGTGGCGAGCAAGGTGAGGTTTCCCGATTCGTCTCGTTTGGCTTTACCTTGAACGACCACCGTTTGCAATTCTTTCACCCCAAGTAGTTCACGAGCGTCCGTAGCGACTGTACTGCCGTTTGCGTCAACGAATTTGACCATAGCCTTATTGTCCGGGAGCGTGTCGGAATCGCAGCAGTAGTCCCACGGTGTAGTACAGGCATCGTCATCCTTTTCATTGCATGGTTTCAGGGCAGTATCGACTACCAAAAACGCTGCCTGGCCTTTTACCCAGGGGTCGGTGTCGCCGCCGATTCTGCCAACTACCGTTATTTCTTCAGCGTCCTGAGTGGAACCTCTTGCTTCCTTGATTCCTTTTGCATTTTGCGGTTCAGCAGTGAGCAAAAACTTGCTTCCTGCGGCCGAAGCACCTGTGCCAGAGTTTGGATCCGACTTGCTGCAACCGACGAGAACTGCCGAACAGAAAAACAACCCACAAACAACCAAATACAAGTGTTTACTTCTCATGTTAAAGACTCCTCAATGTGTAGTATCAAATCGCTTTTAGGCCTTCTGTGATTTCATAACGCATTGCCTTTGCAGCAGGTGGTATTGCACCTGCGACTCCCAACAGTAGTCCAACAGAGGAACCGACGAGAATCGCCAGACTGTCCACTCGTAATGCAAACGCCCCCATCGTGAACCGCACGGCTGTACCGTTGACCAGGAAGAGTGCTATTGTGGCAGCCAGTAGTGACGCAGCCATACTGAGCAACGTCGCTTCTTGAATGATGCTGATCGCAATCGATCTTCGTCGAAAGCCGATTGCCTGAAGCGTTGACAATTCGCGCACTCGTCCAACCACTGCACCGTACATCGTGTTCAACCCTGCAAAAATACCTGCGCCTGCCACCAGCAGCACCACAACCCAGCCAAGCATGCGAACGGGCTGGTAATGCTGTTGCAACGCCGCGTAGTATGCGGATTCCGTCACTCCTTGTAGCTCCAGGTCGATCCGTTCTTTGCAGAACAGTTCGACGTCGGATGAATCGGCGTTCGCTGCCAAACCAACCGCAACCAGACTGATGTCCTGACGCTTGAGTGCCGTTTGTAGTGACTCTAGCGGTGCCCAGATTTCCGATTCAAACGCTGCTCCGCCGGCGGCGAATCGCCCACTGACTGTCCAGTCCCGATTGTCAAACCGAATCGTCATGCCGATCGCCAGTTCCCCTGGATCGCATCCCAATTTTGCGGCGGACAGTTTGCCGACCAGGATTTCATGCGGGCCTGGCCAATTTCCTTCCAGCATCTGCACCTGCTTGCGGAGCAGCGGCGTTGCCGGAGTAACGCCACGCACAATGCCAAACATTCCTGGACCATCCGGGATCGTCTGCACCTTCGTGCCGATGTACAGTTCTGGTGAGACGAGACGTTGTTCAAAAACTTCGCCAACACCTTCAAGACTGGCCGCCAGCAATCCCGCCGTACGCGCCGGAATGGATGAGTTCTCAATATCCGCCGCAGCGCCGATGGAGTAGACGAGCACAGTCCGCGAATCACCACTGGTTGCCAGGGAGGTTTCCAACCCACGAATGAATGCCACAACCACCAGAATCAAGAGCACAACGGTTGCCAAGGCAACTAGTGTCAACGCACTGCGCGCTGGTTTACGCAGCAGATTGCGGATTCCATATTCCCAAGGTAGCAGGCGTAACACAGTAGCTTCTCGCAAATTGATGAACGAGATCGACCTGACATGGAGTCGCGTTGGATCCGATGACGGACTATCGCAACTTAAACAAATTACAACCAAATCGAACGGACGTTGAATTCAACAATCCAGCCAAACCTCTGCCCGGTGCAGAGACAGGAAGCACTAGAGAACGTGCATTTACAGAAGTAGCGAGCAGATTGCGACGCGAATCTCTCTCCCAGGAGAGGGATGCGGCGCATCGATGCAGCGGAATTGACGGTCGGACACATCAACTGCGGAAACGCCCGTTGATGTGTCGTGCCAATACCAATGAGAGGCTGATAGTAAATCATCCAGAACGGATCGCGGCGTCAAATCAAAAACCGCCCCCTCGCAAACACAACAACGTCCATTCTCGGACGGCGGCGGTGAAGCGGGCTGCTGCTCCTGCTCAGTTGAGCTGGAACGCGATTTTTGGCAATGCTCACAGCACGCGGGCTGTCGATCACTGACCACGCTCTGCGGAACTGCCGCCTGCAATGCACACATGTGTGGGCACAGCAGCACCGCAAGAACGCAGAGTAGTGGGACAATAATTCGCATTGCGTGGGCCAATCCTTATAATCGATGACTACTTATTCAGTCTATCTTGCATCTTAACTCCGTGCAACTTCAGTAGTTTGTGGCAAGCATGTTCTCAAAATGCCCAAATTATCGTTTGATGTACAAGCCATCGGCTTCCACGGACACATTTCCGGCTTGATCTCGATGTGCAACTCCACGGACGACGACTGTTTCTGAATCTTTTATCCCCAGCAGGCTTTGCGCATCGACGGGCAGTACTTTGCCCTGCAAATCAACAAATTTGACCATCGTGCTGGCAGCCATCATTTCCTTGGCACAGTCGGGGCAATTCGCATCGCAATGTTCGTCCTCGCATTCTGGAGTTATACGAGTATCGACAAGCAGAAATGCCGCTCTTCCTTTGACCCACGGATTAATTCCACCCCCCACGCGGCCAATCACGTTGATTGCCTCTCCGTCCTTGGCATTCTCACGAACGTCCAGCACTTCAACTGCATTGGCCGGCTCGACCGGCAACTGGTAATTCACTTTTGTAATGCTAGCAGAAGTAGATAGTGGCACCGCTGACGACGTTTCCGAGCAACCGGCGGTTGTGGCAAGTGAAATCAGAATGACAGCATAGACCGATTTATACATCGTTTAACTCCTGATTCTGCGCAATCTGTTGTGCGAAGTAAGGCACAGCCGAGAAACACCAACTTCCTATTGGAAATGGTTGAACAGAGTTCGGTTCCCATTGCAAACAACTACTTCAGCAGAGGAACTTTATTCCCGTTCGGACAAGATCCAGGCGCGGTAGCGCAGATCTCAAA
>JAWXCH010000446.1:0-14124 GCA_034440595.1 Planctomycetota bacterium
ATACATCACCGAGAACCGCAATGGGAAGAAATTTCGAGAACCGCAAAAACGCGATCTTTAAGACCGCCGCTCATAAGTCGAAGCTGTATTCTAAATATGGCAAGCAGATTTACGTCGCTGCCAAGAATGGCGTTGCGGACCCCAATGTCAACCCGGCGTTGCGCAGCATGGTGGAGAAAGCCAAACGCGATCAGGTGCCCGCACATGTGATTGAGAAGGCGATTCAGAAAGCGAATGGTGCGGGGGGCGAAGATTTCCTCTCGGCACGGTACGAAGGTTTTGGGCCGGGGGGTTCGCTGGTGATTATCGATTGCCTCACCGACAATAATCAGCGAACGATTTCGGAGGTGCGCAGTTGTTTTACCAAGACCGGCTCCAAATTGGCCGCAACCGGTTCGGCTGCGCTGTCGTTTGATCGCCTGGCCGTGTTGTCCTTTAAGGGGGATAATGAAGAGCAGGTGCTGGAAGCGATGCTGAATGCCAATGTGGATGTGGAAGAGGTCGAATGCAAGAACGGCCACGTGACGATTTTTGCACCGCCAACGGAGTTCTTTAAAGCCAAGACGGCGCTGCTGGAGGCGTTTCCTGCCACAGAACTGGAAGTGCAGGAAATCACCTTTTTGGCGCAGTCGAGCATCACGCTGAGCGAAGAAGATCTGCCTAACTTTGAAAAGTTCATCAACATGCTCAACGACTGCGACGATGTGCAGGATATTTATCACAACGTCGATTTGCCGGGGTAGTGTGTTTGCTTGCCGCTGGCTACGAATTAAGTGTGCCACTGGCTCCGCCAGTGCGAATGCCGCGTTACCCTTGAATTGCAGCGTGCGAATAACAGTATCGTGCAGCCGACTTGCGTTAACGCTTGTGTAACCGCTTCGCGGTAACCGGTGCGATTGGGACCTTAACCCCAGGTGCGCTGCGCGACCTGGGGCTGTGGTATGAAACGCCTTCGGCGTATGGTGTTGAAAATTCGCTGGCTAACAAGAACGAGTAGTAACTCACTGGCAGAGCCAGTGGCACACAGTCCTTCCCACTGCGTTTCCAAAATAAGATCAGTCCATGACCGAGACCACGCAACCGTCGCCGCTTTTGATGCCGCCCGAGCGGCATATCCGTATTGCGGCGATTGTTTATCCGCAACTCGATCAGATGGACCTGACCGGGCCGTTTGCGGTGCTCTCGCGGCTGCCGAACTCGTCGTTTCAACTGCTGTGGAAAGAGAAAGCCGTAGTCCGCGATATGCACGGGCTGGCGCTTTTACCGGATGCAACTTTCGCCGAAGCGACGGGTGCCGATGCCCCGTCGATTGATTTGCTGGTGATCCCCGGTGGAGCGGGGCAAGAGTTGTTGATGGAAGATGGCGAGGTGCTGTCGTTTATCGCTCAGCAGGCAGCACGTGCAAAGTGCGTCTTCTCGATCTGCACCGGAGCACTGTTGTGTGGGGCGGCCGGATTGCTCAAGGGACGCAAGGCGACTTGTTACTGGCCCGCGTTTGGGCTGTTGAAGTATTTTGGTGCCGTGCCGACAGATCAGCGTGTGGTGGTCGATGGCAATTTGGTGACCGCGGCTGGTCTTACAGCGGGTATTGACGGTGCATTGCAAGTGGCCGCCATGCTACGTGGTGAGAATGTGGCCAAGGGTATTCAGCTCGCTTTGCAATACGCCCCGGAGCCGCCGTTCGATTGTGGCTCGCCGGAGACAGCACCGGCAGAATTGGTCGCAGAACTGCGCCACGCCACAGCGGATTTGATTCTGCATCGATTGGCAACGGCCAAACGTGTGGGAGAGAAGCTGGGGGTAGTGGTGGATTGATTGTGGTACTCTTTCAATGATAAATGATTGCTGATTGATAACAAATGAAAGATTGCAGTGGCGGATGGCTTATAAAGCGCGTTTTGGTGGTGCGCCTCGCTGGCGCTTCGGGTTGCTACGCTCTGTCGCCTTTCGCTCCGCGAAAGTGCGCTATCGCATCGCGCCGAGTTATTATCGAGCGCAAGGCGTTGCTTAGGTGCAATTGCTCTTTCACGGAGTGAAAGGCAACTGATCGGCACCCTCACCCGCGGCTGATACCGCGACCTACTCCCGCAAGCGGGAGAGGTGAAGGACCAGTTGGCACTGTCTCCCCTACTCCTCCACAGGCACAAACGGTTCGGGGATTTTTTCTGTCGGCACGGTGACTTCGCGGTTGATAAAGTCGACCAGTTGCCGGAGGCGGCCCAGACTGCGGCGGTTGAAGCGAAACGCCAGCCGCGGCAAGGCAATCACCGCCGGCTCGTCGCGCTCTTCTGGCAGTGGCCCGGTGGTGATGAATTTTCCCTCGACCAAGATGTCGCTGAACTCTGCATTGATGCGCTCGACTAGTTCGGGAGTCGGCACCTGCGTCAGGCGAAACACCAGTCGGTTGCGCACGTACCGCATGCTGTGGTAGATGCGATAGAACTGGACAATCTCTTGCACCGCTTCGTCCAGATTGTTGGTGATTTTGTATAGCGATAGATCCTCGGGGGAGATCATCTTGCGTGCCAGCAGGCGGTCAAGCACAAATTGCTGCCACGGCTCCCAAAAATCTCCCTCGGGCGAATCTAAAAACACCACTGGCACCAGGTCGCGCTTGCCAGTTTGCAGCAGCGTGAGGACTTCGGTCCCTTCGTCCAACGTGCCAAAGCCGCCGGGGAGGAGGCAGACGGCATCGCACTCTTTCACGAACATCAGCTTGCGCGTGAAGAAGTACTTCATGTGGACGAGTTTGGAGTCGCCCGAGATGATGTGGTTGGAGCCTTGTTCAAAGGGGAGCATGATATTGATGCCCATCGAGTTTTCTCGCCCGGCACCGACGTGGCCGGCCTCCATGATGCCGCTGGAGGCACCGGTGACGGCCAGCCAGCCGAGGTGTGCCATCGCACGGCCAAAGGCGACACCTTGTTCATAGGCGGGGTGCCCGGCGGGGATGCGTGCCGATCCAAAAATGGTGACTTTTCGCCGCGAACGGTACGGCTTGAAGACTTTGAATGCGTAGCGAAGTTCGCGGAGCGTGCGGCTGAGGATTTTGAGGTCGCCGCGCGATGTTTGATCGGCACGCAGTTTGTCGGCCGATTCTTTGATTTGATCGATCAGATCGTCAATCGCCGGGCGGCGGATGAGATCGCCCGGCGGGGGTGCCCCGTCGGCATCTGGATCTGGCTCCGGGTCGATCAAGTGTGCGGAATTGACATCGCTCATGCAAACAGGACTGCTGTGAGGGGCAGTCTTTAATGACTCAGACAATGGGTGCCGCGTTACAATCTGAAACGGTCGTCGGCAGTTGCCGGCACTCCCCGCACAATTATAGCTTGGAAGAGCGGTGGGCAGAATGGCTACACCCCTCGCAACCTCCCCAGTTGCCACGTTCCATTCTCCCCTAGTACTTCGCTGCTCAGCTTTTTTGCTTGGTGTTCCAGGCGCTCGATACCATCCACCTCGCGTGAGATGCTGTCGCAACGACTGGCCAGATCGGCAAAGATCGGGCCGAGTGTTTGTTCAGTGCCGAGGGCGTCGACCATCTTGGAAATATCTCGCCGCAGGCCGCGTTGCAGGCGTGCGGAGAGTAGCCCACGCAAGAGCAGCCCCCAGACGACGATCCACAGAATTGCCTGAATCAGAAACTCGATCCCGTAGATTGGCTTGTTTTGCCAGTTGTGCTCATAGAAGAAATTGTAAGCCAGCCGACCGAGCAATAGCGCCGGGAGAATAGCGAACAGCAGTTCCAGTAGAAAATGGAAGAACGCCCCGCTACGACTCCGGGCACGCAAGTCAACCGCTTTTTCAATGCCACGTTCGACGCGCTCATGCAGTTGCCGCGCCAGCGTATCGAGTGCCGCGGGCACTGCCGCTGGACGTGCGAGCAATTCGCGGGTGTCCAGACCCGCACGTTGTGCCTGACCGGCCAGAACGCTTTGGGCCTGAATGAGATCCGCTTCGCTGAAGCCGAGATCGGCCGCCAGCCAGGCAGAACCGGCGAGGCTTTCGCGGACCTGATCGAACGCCGCTTTGCCGGCGGCCATGCCACCGGCGACCATCATGCCGGGCAGTGTCCGCGAGCGCCACATGGCCAGCATCGGCCAGAGGGAACCGGCCGAAAGTGTCAACCGCACGAACGCGGCAAATGGCCCCCAGCCCCAGCGCTGTGTCGCCTGGCGGAGGAGTCGCTGTCGCCACATCTGACGGTTATCGCGGAGTTGATCCTCTAACCGCCCGCGTACTTGATTGAACAACTGTGCGCGCTGAGTGGCGATGGCGGCGGAGAGTTCCTCAATCTGTGGGTACTTGGACTCGCACTCGGAGTGGACATTTTGCAGGTACCACTGAATCAGATCGAGCGCGCTGGCGCGGCGGATCCGCTGCCGCCCACGCTGCGCGGTTTCGGTTCGCAGCAAATCCACCAATTCGGCAAACTCGCCGGTTGGCGGGGTGTTCCGCTCGGCTGCTTGCAGTGTCGCTTCGCTATCGACACGGAAGACGATCGGCACCTCGAACCCTTGCGCTTCCAGATGCTGCTGCCAATCGGCGCGAATGTCGGCATCGGTCGTGGCGTGCGTCTGCACGAAGACCGCCTGCCGGCCGGGGGCATGTGCCAGTAGCTCTGCACTGACTGCTTCGGTCTTGTACTTTTGTGCTGTGCCCACATGGATCAATACATCGCACAGGGGCAACACGCGGCGGAGTAGATCGCGATTGTGCTGGCCGGTTGCTGCGCTGTCGTCCTGCCCGGTAGCTGCCTGGTTGTGTGGGCGCACTGTGTCACTCGCCTGAGTGTCTGGATCGGGGCAATCAACCAGAATCATGTTCTCCAGCAGCGGAATTGCAAGTGCGTGCAACTCCGTTTGCGACGAGTCAAGCTGCAAGAACGACGGATCCACGCTCGGGTGATGCAGCACCACCGGGTGGACTGTGGTTGGACGGCGAACTTCCCCCGCCTCGCAGATCCGCTGCCCGACGAGTGCGTTGAGCAGCGTACTCTTGCCGACGCCAGTTCCGCCGACAACTCCAACGACGAGAACGCGATCAAGATTGACCTGCAAGTCACCAAGGCGTGGCTCGACACGCTTCCACAGCGCACGGGCACGATCAAACGGCTCCCAAGGTGGTAGCTCGTCGACCCAGCGGCGCAGCTCGACAATCAGTCGATCAAAGTCAGCCAGTTGTTGCTGCTGTTGCCAGTCGTCGATGGTGAAGCGTGGTGGCATGAGAAGTATTCAGTGTGGTTTTCTGATAAGCATTCCGAACAGTAGTTCAGTTTTTAACAAGGATGGACAGGATGAACAGGATGGCTCTTGTATCCTGTTCATCCTGTCTATCCTTGTTCTTTCTCTTACGTCGTGCGATGTTCTTTGGTCGTGTCACCTTGGGACTCTTGCTCTAGTATCTCCATTGTTTTAACTGCCTGCTGAAAGGTGGGTGTTGCTGGCAGTTCTGCCTGCTGGCTGATTCGCTCTAGCTCGTCGCGCAGGACCAGTTCGTGTAGTGTTGTGGCCAGTAGCGTTTCGCGTTCGAGATAAAACTTGGAATAGATTCTGCCTAGTACGCGAGAAACCGAAGCGGCTGCTGCACTGGAAACACCTGAACTAAGCAGCCCTTCGGCTCCGACGGTGGTTGCTGCGCCGATCACAATATCTCCAACCACTGATATCGCCTGATGCGTCAGCACCTCGGCGAATCCGGCACCGGCCACACCGCACCCGATCGTAATCACCGGGCGGACCACCGCCGTGGCGACCAGCGTGTGCGTGATCAGCTTGACCAGTCGTGGGTTCTCTCGCTCAAACTCATCCAGTTCCTGCCGGAGGAAATCGCGAAAGCTATCGGTCAGCAGCGGCATCTCGGCGTGCCGCCGTTCCAGCTCTGCGAATAATTTTGCACGGTCCAACCCACCCAGCACGCGGCCCAGGGCATCGCTGAGGATGCTGTTGCCCCCGCGGCGAATGGTGTCGAGCTGATCGAGAAAGTCCGCCAAATGTGTGCGGAGTTTGTCGTATTCTTGTTGCTTAAATCGCTCCAGTTCCTCGGCAGGGTCTTCCTTCTTCCAGCGAAACATGCCGGCAACGGCACTGTAGAAGCCGTTGACTGCGCGATCGAATCGGCCGCGGCGCGTTTCTAGCCATTTCCAGATTTCGTCCCACATCAGCCGGCGGGGAATCTGCGGCAGGTCGGTGATCTTGCGGCGCAGGTCGCGCGATAGAATGTCCTGTGCCGCGCGGTACTCCTGCGATTTATTTTGAATGGCTTGTAAGTACGCGGGCAGGCCATCAGCCGGGCTGAGTACCCCACGCAAGCTGCCGCTTAGTGACCTGATCTTGATAGAGTCGAACTGCAATTCGGCCAGATCGGCGCGCGGGTCGGTACTCTCAGGCGACATGGCAAAGAACGGTAGCCGGTTCGCTTCGGCGGCGTCAAAGTCCATTGGTGCGGCATAGACATGCGCCGGCGTGATGCCCGTACCCTCACAAAAAGTCTTTAGCCAGCCTTCGCAGTGTTCTTTTTGCCGTGGCCACTGCACCATGTTAAAAACCACCAGCACGGTCTTGTCGACCGCAGCCGCCGGTTGAAAGAACTCGCGGACGGCGGCGTCGTTGTATTTTTGCTGCGTGAGCACGGCGACCAGCACATCCGACGCGTGGCGGATCAGCTCCGCTCGCCGCCAATTGTGCCGCAATACACCATCCACGTCCGGTGTGTCCAACAGTAACAACCGCTGCGGCTGCTGCCCGCTATTGTCCTCGCGAACAAATAGCAAATTGTCCGGGCCATCGGCCAAGGGGTCGTCTTCACTTTTCCAGTGGCGGATTTCAAAATCAGGAAAGACCTGTGTGAGGTCATGCTTCTCTAGGAACCCGCGCGGCACACTGCACAATGGGTGCTTTGTTTGCGTGGCGTTGGCATGCGTGCGGCTCAGTCGCGAACCGGCCAGGTGATTGAATATCACGCTCTTGCCAATGTTGGTTCCGCCAGCCACGGCAACGATCAGGTATGGATCTTGCGAAAGTTGCGGCAGCAGCTTTTGAAACAGATTGCCATGCCAGGCCATGCTGTTGGCCGGAGGTAGCCCCATGCTGGCGGTGGCCAGTTCCAGTTCTCGCACCACGCGCGCCAGTTCTTGCACTCGGCTGACCCACGAGTGATAGATGGTTTGCGACATGGCGAACGGCGACTGGATGGACGGAAAGAAATGATGCGGCGGGCACAACGATACCGGCAGCAAAAAAGTCTACCTTATCGATGGTTGCGCGTCGCCTGCCACCAGGCGCTGAGAGCCATTTCTAGGAAGCTGGCGACCATAAAGCCAAAGAATCCGCACAGGATGGCTGCCGATAGGCAACCGACAACCCAACCACCGAGAGTTGGCCGCACGGACGTGGCACTTAGATTTGCGCCAAGTATCGCCCCGCAGCCTGCCGCCAGTATCACGACCGTCGGTACCATGCGGCTGAGCGGAGTGAATTGATGAAGCCGCGCCACGGGAGATGCCGGCGCGGTTCTGGAATATGACACACGGTGCCCCTGCGTATCCGACTCAACGGAGAAATTGCTGGGGAGCGATTGAAATTCACGTGGCTGTTGTAGATTGGCTCTATCCGCGCGGAGGTGTGTACCTAGTGCATTTCCGACGACATGTGCGGCGATCAACGTGGCGAAGAAAGATGCGGCGATGGCACCGGCCAGGCCAAATCGTTCGGCAATGGCTAGCAACACAGCCAACACCGCCATGACCACAAAGATCGACCGCAGCTTGAATTGCAGACGCGGCGGTTGGTTGGTTGGATTCAGCATGGCAACTGCCATTATGCGCCCGGCGGGCGAACGGGAAGTGGCATGGTCGATAACGACACGGTCCTAGTTGTCAACCACAATGTGATTCAAATTGTGGTTTGAGTCAAAGGTGAAATAGAAGTCTATCTGCGTTGGCCAAATCAACATTTGTGCGAAGCTTACGGAATACAAGTCAGAGTCTTCCGAAACGCTCCGATGAACTACGTTCGGATTGCTTGCCGTGGCTTGCATCTGTTGCAGCACATCTGATTTTGCCGTGCCGATCGGAAAGCGCTTCGCAACGTTTCGGCGATAGAAGATGACTGGATGCTCGGAACCGTCCCAGTGTTCGCCGACGCCAATCTGCGAATTAAGATCCGCTATGTCCCGTTCCAATTTGCGATGACTGTTGAACATAAACAGTCCTACCGCGACGATTGCCGCGACAACCAAAAAGCCGATGATATTGCGTCGTCGGAACATAGAGTTTCTGAGAGGCATCTAGTGGGCTTAGCGTATTGGAGCGATTTCCATTGTAACAGCAGGAAACTTGCAGGCAAAATCCTGCGGAACGGCCTCGCATTCCAGCATTCTTCCGCGCGCTTGCAAAACGGGCTGAAGTGCTAATGAAACCGCCTGGCGAGAAAAGGCTTCTCGCCAAGCGGATTTGCTAGCAATGGTTCAATCGCAGAAAACGGATTGAACGAATATCGCATTCGGCTTATTTGCCTTCTCCGGGTGGCGGAGTTACCACAGGCGGAATAGGCGATTCAACAGGGACAGGCGTTTCGCTTGGGTCCGGGCTGATTGCTGGAGGAATCGCTGGTCCAGTGACGTCGTCAGGTTTCTTGTCCTTATCATTGTCATGGGCATGGTCATGGTCGTCTGCCGAATGATCGTCCTTGCCATCACCATCATGATCATGATCGTCCGCTGGCGGTGGTGTCTTTACACCCGGACCCTTATCACATCCGACAAACGCCACTAGCGACAATGCAACCAGGCTTCCGCCTAGCCACTGAATTAGCTTCGACATACCAATCTCCATTAAAAGTTGAAAAAACTCGACGTACTTACGGCAACGCGATCAATCGATTCACCGCGACAAGCCATCGACACTACAACCGCCAATAGCACTGCTTGTGGATTTTACCAAGCCCGTGGTAACTCGACTACGCCGGAGTGCTATCGCGCACCGTTAGCCTTTACTCATCACCTGGATAATTGCCTCGCAAAAATCGGGCAGATCGTCCGGTTTGCGACTGCATACAAAATGCCGATCCACGACCACGGGCGCATCCTGCCAGATCGCGCCAGCATTCACCAAGTCGTCCTTGATTCCTAAAGAACCAGTAACCCTTACGCCTCGGTAGACCCCCGCCGAGATCGGAATCCAACCACCGTGACAAATTGCCGCGACCAATTTTCCTGCTGAATCAAAGTCGCGCACCAACTGCAATAAGTACTCATCGCGTCGGAGCTTGTCCGGCATGAAACCGCCCGGGATTACCAGCCCGTCGAAGTCCTGCGCACGCATATCTGCAATCGCCGCATCGGCAACGCATGGGTAGCTGTGCTTCCCCTGGTACGTTTTTCCCTTTTCCGGGCCAGCCACCACAACCTTTACCCCTGCTTCTATCAGACGCAACTTTGGATACCAAAGTTCCAGGTCTTCATAAATATCTTCCACAAATGTCAAAACGCGTTGGCCGGCAAGGGGCTTGGAAGGGGTGGGCATTCTTATTCTCCTGCGGTTGTCAATATTGTTTTGCGGCCAAACCAGATGAAATGGGGATGGTTCATCGCGACGCCCGGCATCTGGTTGACCAGCATTGGCAAGCCGCTAGACGAATCGATACACTTATGTACACACTCACGCCATTCAACGTTTCTTTTGAATTCACAGCGAATACTATGCCTGATCTTAGCCCAACTCCCCCTCCTGCGGAATCGTCTTCCAAGTGGCGACCGCTCTCCGCCATCGAACGGCGCATTCTTGGTGTCCTGATCGAAAAAGGAAAGACCACGCCCGATCAGTACCCGTTGAGCTTGAACGCACTGGTGACTGCATCCAATCAAAAGACCAATCGCTATCCACAGATGGAGATCGAAGTAGACGATCTGACCATGCCACTCGAACGGTTGCGGTCGCTAGGTGCTGTCGCCGAAGTGCAAGGAAGCAGCCGTGTGCCGCGCTACCGCCATTTCGCCTATGAGTGGCTAGGTGTCAACAAAGTGGAACTGGCCGTCATGGCCGAGTTGCTATTGCGCGGTACGCAGACCGAGGGAGACCTGCGTGGGCGTGCAGCACGGATGGAGCCGATTGCCGATGTTGCCGCTTTGCGCCCGGTGCTGGAAGCGCTCAAGGAGAAGAATCTGGTGCTATCACTCTCTCCGATCGGGCGAGGCCACACGGTCACGCACAATCTGTATCAACCGCACGAACTGGAAAAGCAACAAACGCAGTTCGCACAGACGGGCGAAGAGAGCGAGTCGACTCCGCATGGATCCAGCATGCAGCATGTGGTGACGCACCACTCCGGCGAAACTACTGGACAGGGGGCAACTAGTGCGCGCCCGGAGTCCAAGCCAATCGCGTCACCAGTTCAGGCAGGGGTGCCGGTAGCTGGTGCCACTTCGTTGGCAAAAGAAGTCACGCGCGAGGTCGAATCGTTACGGCAGGAAGTCGAGTCTTTGCGCAGCGAAGTCCGTCAGTTGAGGAGCGATCTGGCGGAACTAACCGCCCATCAAGAAAAAACAACTTCGCAAATCCGCGAGCTGCGCGACTCGCTGGGGGGATGAATGGTTCGGCGTATCAGGGCAGTGTCTATGGCGATCTGATGCCACCGGCCTACCATTTGTCCGCCCAAAATCTGGCTCAAGTGGCCTCAAAACGTTTCGCATCCCGCCCCTCAAGACGTTACAATGGAGGCGACCCCGCCGCCACGGGCCCCTGCCGAGGTGCGCCGTTCCCACCTGTCAGCAAAACCGCTCCGCCATGCCGCTGCCACCAACCACATTTCGCAGGCAAGCCTTGGGACTTGTTTTATTGCTTGCGCTAGTGCTGGCATCTGTTGGCAGCAACTTCTTCGCCGCAGAAGATCAGCCGGGCCCACAAGAGGGAACGGTCGAGCTGGCGACTGCCGGGCAGACATCTGCTAACAAGATTCCCGGCGGCAAGATCGACTTCAATCGCCAGATCAAGCCGATCCTCTCGCAGCATTGTTTTCACTGTCACGGGCCGGACCCCGCCGAACGGCAAGGGGGTTCCGAAGGCGGCCTGCGATTGGACACGCGCGACGGGGCGATGGCCGACCTGGGTGACTACGCGGCGATCGTGCCACACAAGTCGGCTGCCAGTGACGTGATCAAACGTGTCACCACGCGCGACCCCGATCTGCGCATGCCTCCTGCCGATAGTAGCAAGAGTTTGACCGACGCCGAAATCGAACTGCTGCGGGCCTGGATCGATCAGGGGGCCGAGTACTCGCAGCATTGGTCATATGTGCCGCCAGTGCGACACGAACCACCAGCGGTGAAGAACAGCGCCTGGTCGCGCAGCACGATCGATCGTTTTTTGCTGGCACGAACGGAGAAGCAGGGGCTGGCTCCCAGTGCGGAAGCCGATCGTCATACTCTTATTCGGCGAGTGTCTTTGGACCTGACAGGTTTGCCACCCACGCCAGAAGAAGTATCGCAGTTCATTCAGGACACGGATCCGCAGGCCTACGAGAAGCTAGTTGATCGCTTGCTGGCGAAGCCAACTTACGGCGAACATTTTGGCCAGATGTGGCTGGATCTGTCGCGGTATGCCGACTCGTCTGGGTACGCCGATGACCCCCCGCGAAAAATCTGGCTGTTTCGCGACTATGTGATTCGCGCGTTGAATGCCAACATGCCGCTGCGGCAGATGACGGTCGAAATGATCGCCGGTGATTTGCTTCCCAATCGCACGGAAGACCAACTCGTCGCCACTGCGTTTCATCGCAACACGATGACCAATAGCGAAGGTGGCACCGATAATGAAGAGTTTCGCAATGTGGCCGTGGTCGACCGAGTGAACACCACGATGGCGGTCTGGATGGGGACCACGATGGCCTGTGCGCAGTGCCATACACACAAGTACGACCCTCTGACGCAGGAGGAGTACTTCAAGCTGTTTGCGTTCTTCAATAACACGGCCGATGCCGATCTGCCAAGTGATGAGCCACTGGCTTCAATCTACTCTGAAGATGAAAAGACCAGACGCACCAAACTGCAAGAGGAACTGACGACCATCGAGAAACGATTGCGCACCAGCAGCGAAAAGACGGTGGCCGAGCAACAGGCCTGGGAAGCGTCTCAAGCGTGGAATGCACAGTGGCAGTCGCCGCGCCCACGGTTGGTCAGCACTAAGGCGGGTGCCGCCACGGTGACGCGCCCGGATAACACCGTCCTGGTCAATTCCAAGGAAAGCAAAGACACGTACAACGTAGAATTGCCGTTGCCAGCGGGCAAGCTGCATGCGATTCGCCTCGATGCGTTGACAGATGATTCATTACCTGGAAAAGGTCCAGGACATTCCAACGGTAACTTCTTGATCAACGAAATTAGCGCACGGTTGATCTCGCAGGATGATCGACAGCCGACGGCACGTTTTGTTCGCATCGAATTGCCGGGCAAAGAAAAGCAATTAATGCTGGCCGAAGTCGAAGTATTCAGCAATGGTCAGAATGTCGGCACGCTGGGCACCGCCAGCCAGTCCAGTACTGATGGTGCCGCGGGGAGCGCCGGCGAACCAACTGCCGCTCGCGCTAACGACGGCGACACCAACGGGCACTTCACGGAAGGTAAATCTGTAGCCAGCACCAGTGTGAGTGAAAATCCGTGGTGGGAGCTGGATCTCAAATCGGTCTATACAATTGATCGTCTGGTGGTTTGGAATCGCGCGGACAGCGGCAGCGAGAAACTGGCCGACTTCAATGTCATCCTGCTGGATGCCAAACGCAAACCGGTCTGGCAAGAAACGGTTAAGAAGGCACCCAAACTTAACATTGAGTTAAAACCACAAATCGGCAAGCCGCTGAAGTTCACCCAGGCGTTGGCCGACTACAGCAAGGAGGGGTACTCGCCCGACAAGTTGATCGATGGCTCCAAAGCCGAGCGCGAAGGGTGGTCAATCGACGGCCAGCAAGGTCGGCCGCATTCGCTTTCGCTAATTGTCGAGCCTATCGAGGTCGCAGCCGGTTCGCGAGTTATATTGGTCCTCGACCAGCATTCGCCGCATGAAAAACACACACTGGGTAAATTTCGCGTTTCGGCGTCGCAAGACCAGCGTGCACTGCAATGGGCCAAAACTCCACCGGCCGTGTTGACCGCTTTGGGAAAACCACCGAAGCAACGCAACGAAGCGGAGCTGCGCTCGATTGAGCAGCATTT
Organism: Planctomycetota bacterium; assembly: GCA_034440595.1. GTDB lineage: Bacteria > Planctomycetota > Planctomycetia > Pirellulales > JALHPA01 > JAWXCH01. The sequence continues at coordinate 13,204 of JAWXCH010000446.1, forward strand.
TCTGACGCTGGCCCCTTCGCTTCAAGCAGACCGAGACCGCGTCACTGCATTGCGAAAGCAATTTGACGAGATTAAACCGGTAACGGTGCTCGTCATGGAAGAATTGAAAGCGGATAAACGTCGCGCTACCAAGATTCAGCACCGCGGCAACTTCCTGGATCTGGGCGAAACCGTCCACGAAGGCACCCCAGCCATTTTTCCACCGTTGCCCAAGGGTGCCCCGCTCAATCGGCTCACCTTGGCCAAATGGCTGGTCTCACCAGAGAACCCACTCACTGCGCGTGTGATCGCCAATCGCTATTGGGAGCGAATTTTTGGCATTGGCATTGTTTCCACAAGCGAAGAGTTCGGCTCTCAAGGGGAACAGCCGGTCCACCCAGAGCTGTTGGACTGGCTGGCAACGGAGCTAGTTCGTCTTGATTGGGATATGAAGGCCTTTGCACGGTTGCTCGTGACTTCGGCCGCCTATCGGCAATCGTCAGTTGTTGCCGTAGATAAACTGCAAGCTGATCCGGACAACCGCATGCTCTCGCGGGGGCCGCGCGTGCGACTCAGCGCCGAAATGGTCCGCGATCAGGCACTGGCAGTGAGTGGCCTGCTCAGTCCAAAAATGTACGGGCCATCCGTCAAACCGCCGCAGCCGTCGCTTGGTCTGACCGCAGCGTTTGGCGGCAGCACCGATTGGGAGACGAGCCAAGGAGAAGACAAATTCCGTCGCGCGTTGTATACGACACTCAGACGCTCCAATCCTTATCCTTCGATGGCTGTGTTTGATACGCCCAACCGCGAGGTCTGCACCGTCCGACGCAACAGCACCAATACGCCACTCCAGGCGCTGGTAACACTGAACGATCCCGTCTACGTTGAGGCGGCGCAGTCGCTCTCTAGGCTGATAGTTAGTAGTGCTAAGACACCGGATGA
>JAWXCH010000447.1:0-4638 GCA_034440595.1 Planctomycetota bacterium
ATTGTATTTAGCATTATGAACATGTGCGGCAACATTGGTGCCGCGATCTTTCCACTGGCTGTGACCTTTGTGGTCGGCACGGGAGAAAACGCGAACTGGCATAATGCCGCCTGGCTATTTATCTGGCTGTTCTTTATTGACGCCATCTGCTGGGCGTTCTTGCGCCCGCAAGGAACGCTATTTAAAGAAAACGAACTGAGCGAAGAACCAGCCATCGCTTAACTGAGTTGTCGAACCTACAAGGTCTGTGTGCGAACTATGAAATCTGTCCATACCCCACAAAGCCGTTGTCGAGCCGGCATTGTTTCACGCGACATTACTCCGCCGGTCGGAATCTACCACCGGATGTGGGGAGCCGCCGTTCACGATCGCTCGGAAGGGGTGCATCGCCCGCTTATGGCAACGGTGCTGTGCTTGTTGCCGGAAGTTCCTGTTGCTTCCAAAATTTCAACCAATGGTAAGGGAGCGAGTTTAATTGGCGCCGCCGTTGGCGACGCACTAATCGTAGTGGCACTGGACCATTGCTTGATGGATGCGTCGGATGTCACGCAAATTCGGCATGCTGTGAGTACGGAATTACATACTCATGCGGAAAACGTGCAGGTTATTATGTCGCATACGCACGGCTCGGGTTACATGTTCTGCGGGCGTGCAGATTTGCCTGGCGGAGATCTGATCGGGCCGTATCTCGACGCGATGACTGCACAGTGTGCGAAGTTTGCCAAAGAAGCTTTGCAAAGTGCGGGGAAAGCGACGATTGTCTATGGCACAGGGCGTTGCGCGCTGGCCAAGCATCGCGACTACTGGGACGAAGACGCACAGTCGTTTGTTGTGTCGTTCAATCCTGAAGGTCCAGCCGACGATACGCTGCTCGTCGGCCGCATTGAAAGTGAGTCCGGCAAGACTCTGGGCACCATTGTCAACTATGCCTGCCATCCGACCACATTGGCCTGGGACAATCGACTGCTTAGCCCAGACTTTATTGGCTCGATGCGTGAACTGATCGAGCAGCATACCGGCGCGCCGGCGATGTTTATTCAAGGAGCCTCGGGCGATCTGGGACCGCAGCAGGGATTCATTGGCGATACGACCGTTGCAGATAAGAATGGTCGCGAACTAGGATTCGCCGCCTTGGCCACGCTGGAGGGAATTCCGGCGGCGGGCCAGGTCTATCAGTACACCGGCTGGAAAATGTCTGGCACACGGATCGGCGAGTGGCGATACGTGCCACAAGAAGCATGTGCGCTAGAACCTCAAGCGGAATGGAGATCTAGCCATCAGTTTGTGCCGTTGCCGTATCGTGAAGATATGCCCACGCCTCAGCAGGCTCGGGCCGATTATCATGCCTCGCGCTCCGAGGAGGAGCAAGCGCTAGCGGCTGGCGACCAGGCTCGACACGCTGCTGCGCGCATTCGTACCGAGCAATTGTCCCGGTTGGCCGACCGGCTTGAAGGCCTGCCCGTGGGTAAGGACTATCCCTATCCTGTTGATTTGCAACGGATTGGGGAAGCTGTCTGGCTATTTGTCCCTGGGGAACTTTACCAGGATTTTCAGGTCGAACTGCGTGCGGCGTTTCCGGCAATACCGCTGATTATTGCAACCATGTCCGGCAGTTGGAATCCTGCTTATTTGCCCAAGGCAAGCAGTTACGGCTACGGGATATACCAGGATACTTGCGCCGTTGTCGCCCCTGGCAGTTTGGAGCAACTGATCGAGGCAGTAAAGGATCAAATTACCGAATTGGTAAACGTATCGCAGGCGGCGGAATTGTCTGGTTAATTTCTAATTTGTCGACGAAAAGCAGTGATCGAAATACAAAGTTCGGTTATAATAATGGGCACCTGCCTGTCCCGCCTGCTTGATTCATCTCACCTTTCGGAGATTGCGATGCGAGGATGCCGTCTCCCCTCGATGCTTGTTGCGCTGACTACAATCGCGCTCGGTTTTGCTGCGCCTTTGCGGGCCGGCGAAAGTGAAGTCTACTTACATGATATCAAGCCACTTTTAGAAGAGCGCTGTTTTGCCTGTCATGGTGCGCTGCGCCAAGAGGGCGATCTCCGTCTGGACACCGTCCAGTTTATGAAGGAAGGTGGCGCCACCGGCCCTGCTGTGGTCGCTGGCAAGGGTGCCAAGAGTCTGCTGGTGCTAGCGGTCCTGGGCAAGAACGATGTGCAGAAGATGCCGATGGAAGGTCGTGCCTTGGAGCCTGACCAGGTCGCCAAGATCGAGCGCTGGATCGATCAAGGTGCATCCGCTCCGGAGAACGAAGAACCGCAAACCCCACCCGAAAAACACTGGGCATTCCAAATTCCTCAGCGCCCCGCGTTGCCCGCTGTGTCAAATCCAGATTGGCAAGGCAATCCGATTGATCATTTTGTTGCCGCGCAACATCAGGCACAAGGTGTTACACCGCTAGCTGAGGCTCCAAAACACGTCCTCCTCCGTCGAGTTTATTTAGACTTGATTGGCCTGCCGCCGACTCGCGCTCAGTTGGCAGAGTTTTTGGCGGATGAATCGCCCGACGCTTACGAGAAAGTGGTCGATCAGTTGCTGGCTAGCCCGCAATATGCCGAGCGTTGGGCGCGGCACTGGATGGACATTTGGCGTTACAGCGACTGGGACGGATTCAAAGCCGAAGTCCGCGAGAGCCGTCCAAATCTGTGGAAATGGCGAGACTGGATCATTCGCGCCGTCCAAGATGATAAGCCGTATGACGAGATGGTGGTCAAGATGTTGGCTGCCGATGAGATTGATCCCTTGGACAAAGAGAACCTGCCAGCGACCGGATACTTGGCGCGCAACTGGTTCAAATTCAATCGCGACACCTGGCTGGATAATGTGGTCGAACACACCGGCAAGGCCTTTATGGGAATGACCTTTAACTGCGGTCGTTGTCATTCGCACAAGTACGATCCCTGGTCTCACAAGCAGTACTATTCGTTGCGTGCTTTTTTTGAGCCGTACGATGTCCGCGAAGAGCCACTGCGCGGTCCTGCGCCCGATGGCACACATGGTGATTTCCATGTTTTTGACCAGCATGTGAATACTCCCACGTATTTATTTGAGCGAGGTGTTTCCTCGGCAGCCGTCAAGGATGAGGTGATTGAACCACTATGGCCTGAACTGCTGGGCGAAATGCCGAAGATCAAGCAGGTCGAACTGCCAGTGCAAGCCTATGCTGAGGCGTTTGACCGGTTCTTCCTCGAAAAGCGGCGGAAAGACAAAGAGAATGCAATTACCGAAACAGCCAAGGACGTCAAGAAGCATGAGCGCGAGATGCTGTCAATCTGCTCCAAAGATGACCCTTACGATCAAAAGCGAGAAGTTCGTGCGGCGCTTGTGCATGCACGGCAGGCGGTTGCTGTGAAACGTGCCGAGCTGGCTGCTTTGGAAGCGAGTTATGAAGCCGACTATGCCAAGCTTTTGTTGCCCAACGATCGCGGAAATCGCGCTCTTGCATCACAGGCTGGCTACAGCGCTGCCGATCTGGAGTATCAAAAGGCGTTGTTGACGCTTCGCGAAAATGAAAAAGTGCAGGCGCACGAGTATTTTATCATCGACCGCTTTAAGAAGACGCTGGAGCAAAAGGTAACCATCACTGGTGATCCTCTGCCGACCGAGGCGGAATTGCTGAAAGCCGGCAAGCTCAAGCCCGAAGAGACCCAGGCAGAGATTGCCAAACGCAAGGCAATGGATAAGAAAGCCGGTAAGCCTGCTGCCAAGGACGATCCGAACAAGCCAGTTATCTGGTCTGTGGAGCTGGTGCAAGCTCGGATCGAAATGGCTCAGAAGTACATCGAAGATCTGCAGAAGAAAGCGGCGGTTGCTCAGAAGGATGTGGACAAGTCCGAAACAGCGATGCTGAATCCGACGGAAAAATACACCCTGTACGCGGAAGTTTATCCTAGCGTTTCGACCGGTCGTCGTACGGCCTATGCCCAGGCGATCGCTTCGAGGAAGAATCCTCTCACCGCGCGTGTCGCTATCAATCATATTTGGGCCAGGCATTTTGGTCGACCGCTGGTCACCACCGTGTTTGATTTTGGGATGAACGGGAACCCTCCTTCGCATCCAGAGCTCCTGGATTGGCTGGCGGTTGAATTCATGGATGGTGGTTGGAAGATGAAACCGATCCACCGTCTGATTGTGACCAGTCGAGCATATCGAATGCTATCGACGCCGTCAGGCGTGCAGATGGAGCAGTTGGCTCGGGAGAATCTGGCGAAGGACATGGACAATGTCTGGATTTGGAAGGCGAATGCTCGTCGCGTTGAGGCCGAAGTAGTCCGCGATACCACGCTGTTCGTGGCGGGAAGTCTCAGCACTGAAATGTTCGGACCTGACCTCGATCCAGAACAGAGCACTCAGACGCCACGCCGCAGTATCTACTTCCGCAGTTCCAAGGAGAAGAAGGTTGATTTCTTGGACGTGTTTGACCGAGCGGGAGTAGTTGAATGCTACCGACGCAACGAAACCGTCGCGCCGCAGCAGGCACTCGCGTTGGCCAACAGCCAGTTGTCACGCGATCAGTCCCGAAAGCTGGCCGCCAGTTTGACCGCCGAGGTGGATCAGTTGGTCACCGGTTCAACGGTCCCACTGTCGCCCGATCAAGAGTTTGTATCGCGAGCTTTCCTGCAG
>JAWXCH010000448.1:0-3869 GCA_034440595.1 Planctomycetota bacterium
ATCGGTTCGCGGAAGGCCGCCAGTCCTGGCTAAGCAGTCCGTTGTTCCTGGTCAGCTTTCAACCGGCACTGGTGGTCAATTCGAGGCCGGCGTCAACAGGCCAGCTCTGTTGGCCCTATTCAGTCAGGTAAAACTCGCGCGATCGCTATAAGCTCCAAAGGACGCTCTACAGTGCTTCCTGCAATCCCGACGATGTACGAATCAGGGGTGAAGAATTTTGAGGTTACAAGTATCACGGGGATACTTGCTCCAGTCGGCACGCCGCCAGATGTCATTAAGAAGGTGAACGAGACTGTGCATAAGGTTTTAAGTATGCCCGCAGTAAAAAACCGTTTCTCTAGCATTGCGCTTGAAACCATACCCGGTACCCCGGAACAGTTTGCAAACTATATTAGAGAAGACTACGCACGTTGGACCAAAGTCGTGAAGGATGCCAATATTCCAACAAATTAGCGTCAGAAGAACCTCCAACTCCTTGAGCTGTTGGCGGAGACGGAAATTCATACGCAGAGATTATATATCCGTACGAATTATCTATTTGCATGATTTATTGACAGCCAATTAACAAGCTTTTCAGCTATTCATACGCCAAACTTATCTATGTCAAAACAACTCGACGGATGTATGGGAAAAAATCCGGGACAACTATTAAAAACAATGTGCCCGATGAATTGTCATCCGACCGTATGCGGCATCCATGTGCATACCGAAAAGGGGAAAATATCGAAAATCACCGGCGACGTGGATCACCCCGAGAGCCAGGGTTTTCTGTGCGCCCGAGGAAAGGCTATTGCCGATTTGCCAGATAACTCGCGGCGTCTGACACAACCGTTGCGACGCGCCGGACCCCGGGGCAGCGGTCAATGGGAGCCGATTACGTGGGCCGCCGCTCTCGACCAGATTGCCGAAGCATCTCGACTGGTCGGACGGGAACGCACCGCCATCTGGACTGGTGGTGGTTCCATGTTGAATGTCATCGGTCGTCAATTATCCGCTCGGTTCGGCAACCTGTACGGCTGTCAACACTGGGATCGCTCCGTTGTGTGCTGGGCGCTGGGTGCCTACGGTTTGTCCTTTACCGGCATACTTGAAGTGAATTCGCACGAGGACATGGCAGAACATTCTAAAACAATCTTGCTCTGGGGCAGTGATGTATCCAGCCAGCCCGGCACCGCGGCTTGGCTGTCTCGGGCACGACGCAATGGTAGCAAGATCATCTCCATCGACGTGCGGCGAGGCACTTCCGCTAAGCAGGCAGACGAATCCCATCTGGTGCGTCCGGGTAGCGATTCAGCGCTGGCGTTGGCCATGATGCGCGTGATCGTAGAAGAGAATCTGATTGACCAAGATTTTGTCGCGAGCTATACCATAGGTTACGCGGAGTTGGTTCGTTCATTGGAACAATGGACGCCGGAATATGCGTCCGACATCGTGGGAATGACGCCAGGGACGATCCGGACTCTCGCGCGCGAGTATGCGACTGCTAAGCCAGCAATGATTCTTATCGGTGGTGGCTCGATACACAAATACAAGGGAGGCTGGCTGGCAACGCGTAACATCTCGTGCCTCCCTGCATTGACGGGGAATCTTGGCAAACCGGGTGCGGGAATCGGGCCACGGCATCGAGCCAATTTGCGTGGTGATAGATTCGCCGACATTACCGCGTTGGATCGCAAACCTGCCGGCACTTACATTCCGAATCACATGGAATCGATTGCGCGAGCGGTGGGTGAAGGAAAAGTTGGCGTGCTGTTGATGCTGGGAACCAACATGCTGTCTTCTTTTGCGGATTCCTCGACACTTGAGCAAGGCATGGACAAGGTCAATCTACTCGTGACCATGGATCTGTTCTCGCACGAAACCACGCGGTTGAAGGCTGATCTAGTGTTGCCTGGCACCTGCTGGCTGGAAGAAATTGGCATCAAAGATACCCAGAGCCATATCTATCTTATGGACAAAGTACGCGAGGCCCCTGGCGAATGCCGCGCAGTGAGTTGGGTGCTAGATAAACTCGCGACGAGACTCGGTATTATCGACTACTTTCCTTGGAAGAATCAGGAAGGTGCGGTGGATGCAATGCTTGCGGGGTTTGATCAAGACCGATTGTCGGTGGCACGCCTTCGTTCGGAAGGCGGTCATTACGCACGCGAAGCTTACCCGGTTGCTTACGTAAATCATCGTTATCACACGCCTTCAGGAAAAGTCGAGTTTTTCTCTGAACGCGCATTGTCGTTGGGATTGCCTCCGCTGCCAATTTACCAAGAACCCGAAGAGACACCGCGTGCACAACCCGACAAAGCTCGAAATTATCCATTGATATTCCGGCAAGGGCGCACCATCACATCCTTTAATGCCTGGTTCGACGAAGGGCGAGCGCTGCCCGACTTGGTAAAAGCAGAACCATTCCCTCTGCTCTGGATACATCCTGAAGACGCCTCAGCCAGAGCAATTCAATCGGGGGACACCATTGAGATGTACAATGAACGCGGCACATTTCTGGTGAGATCACGTGTAACAACAGATATTCAGCCGGGCGTCGTGTGGATGCGAGCCGGATGGGCTGGTATCAATCGTTTGACGTCTTGCACAGCGTCGATGTCACCAGAAGCTGCAATGGCAATCCCAGGAATTCCCGGCGGACAAGCGGCTTACGAAGCGATGGTTCAATTGCGTGCTGCGCCCATTGATAAAGGCGAAAAGGCTGAAGTCGCGATTTCGAGATTCTAATTCCATCACTGCCTGCCCAATAACCTGCCAAATATGATTTTTTGATTTGCTAATGTGCCGGAAACTGGAGAATCCATGAATAGAATGACTGTACTAGTCTTTGCCTGCGGAATAAGTTCGGGAGTGTTTGCGCAGGAATATCCCACTAGGCCGGTCAGAATCGTGGTGCCATTTGCAGCAGGCGGCGCGGCAGATATTTCTGCACGTGGCATCTCACCGGGTCTCGCGGAAATCCTACGCCAGAACGTCATCATCGATAATCGACCTGGCGCCGGCGGGACTATCGGCGCGGAATATGTCGCGAAAGCGACACCAGACGGCTATACGCTGCTGCTGGGGTCTAATAGCACGTTAAGTGTCGCACCGAGCCTGTACCCGCGGATTCGCTACAACTCGGTCCGTGATTTCTTTCCTATCACTTTGTTGGCAACAACCCCATTGGTGCTGGCCATTCACCCTTCCGTGCCAGCAAAGAACATCAAAGAGTTCATCGCGATTGGCAAGGCTAAACCCAAGATTTTGACTATGGCATCCGGCGGACTGGGCAGCATGAATCAGATGACCGGAGAACTTTTTCAATCTTTGACTGGAGTCAAATTCATTCATGTTCCGTTCAAGGGCTCTGCGCCTGCGGTAGTCGGCCTGATTTCGGGCGAAGTCGACATGATCTTCGACCAGCTGGCAACTTCTATAACGCACATCAACGCTGGAAAACTCCGTGCTCTTGGCGTAACTTCAAAAACACGAAATTTACTGTTGCCGCAAGTGCCGACAATGGCGGAATCTGGGATTGCAAACTATCTGGTAACAAGCATTACCGGGCTTTTGGTACCTACGGGAACCCCTAGCGGAATCGTTGACAAATTAAATACTGCAACCCTGAATGTGCTGAAGAACGACGATGTAAAGGCACGGTTCTCGACGGCGGGTCTCGAAGTCCATGGAAGCACCCCGCAAGAGTTTAGCGCTTTTATCAAAGACGATCTATCAAGATGGACAAAAGTCGTCAAGGAAACGAATATCTCTGTGGAGTAATTTTTCTGCGTACTCCTGTACTATGCGAATTCGCGTTTACGCCGCTATCGGCGCTTGAAAAATACCCTGGCAATGTTGTTGCCAAGCGTAGCGACCGAGTGAAGCGC
>JAWXCH010000449.1:0-14439 GCA_034440595.1 Planctomycetota bacterium
ATCATGCTGCAACAGACACAGGTCAACACGGTGAGGGCTTACTTCCTGCGGTTTATCAAATCGTTTCCGACGGTTGCTGGTCTGGCGGCGGCTCCAGAGCAAGAAGTCCTGCGGCACTGGGAAGGACTAGGCTACTATCGCCGTGCGCGGCAACTCCATTCGGCGGCAAAACAGATTGTTGAACAGCATGGTGGCCTGTTTCCGCGCGATCCACTACAGGTATTAAAGCTGCCGGGCATCGGTCGCTACACAGCCGGCGCGATAACGTCGATCGCGTTTGACGCACGACAGCCGATTCTTGAGGCTAACACCATTCGCCTGTTCAGCAGGTTACTAGGATACGGCGGCGAGACGAATAGTCGTACTGGCCAGGAATTGTTATGGAAGTTTGCTGAGGAAGTACTGTCGCGCACCGGTAGTGGCGAACTGAATCAGGCACTGATGGAATTGGGAAGCCAGGTCTGTACACCTCGGCAGCCGAATTGCGATGTGTGCCCAGTGATGGCGTTGTGCCCCACGCAAGCGCTCGGGCTGGTGGACTCCATTCCGCTGGTTCGCAAGAAACCGCAGGTCACGCCACTGCGCGAAGCGGCCATTGTAATTCGCCGCGGCAATCGAGTGCTATTGGTGCAGCGCGGGCAGACTAAACGCTGGGCCGGGCTGTGGGACTTTCCGCGATTTGCACTGCATGCCGAATCGCCGGCGATGATCGCTGACGAGATCGCTGCGCAAATTGCGAATCGTTGCCGGTTGAATATCGACTGGCGGCAACAACTGGCGACAATCAAACATGGCGTGACACGATTTCAGATCACATTGGAAATTCACGAAGCGGCGATTGCGAAGCGCGCCAATCAGCGGCGTCAAAATGACGTTATCTTGCCCCCAGACAACGACCCGCCCTATGTCGAGCAACGCTGGCTGCTGCCAAAAGAGCTAGCGGACTATCCGCTCAACACCACCGGGCGGAAGATCGCACGGCTGATTCAGGGGGCAAAAAGGTAGAACAACGCCTTTGCAGAGTACGTGCAATGCGCCAGAATCTGGCGAAAAGGTTGAACTTGCTGGCCACTTGGGCACCAGCGGTGCGGCTTGACGTTTGGTGCCAATCGAATAGACTGAAGGATCAAATTTCTCCTCAGTTGCGGGAATGGCGGAATTGGCAGACGCACCAGCTTGAGGGGCTGGCGGTAGCAATACCGTGCAGGTTCAAGTCCTGTTTCCCGCATGGTTTACATCAATTTTTGCTCTGATGAGCATCTGAGTGCGCCTTGCACTTCACAACGCCGCGTGCCGAAAAGTCCCCAGCCCTATCGGGCCGGCAGATGCTTTTTGCTGGACGTGTATCTCTCTCAACGGTTATTCTAAACCGCTGTCTGTTTCCACCGGGGCACCGCACCGATGGGGCCATTCTTAGTTTTCAGGGTCGTGCAATTAGGGAGCATTCTCATGAGACGAGTATTTTCTAGCTCATCTTCGCTCAGCATATTGTTTCTTTGCGGTTTTTTGTGCGCGAACTGCTTCAGCGAATCTACTGCACATGCTGACTACCTCACGGTTTATGGTAGCCCGACGTATAACTCAACCACGGGGACAGGTTACTTGAATGCAGATGTTGCGTTTGATCCAGGGACACCGGTCCACTCTGGTGTGGCTGTAGGTTACGCGGGAAGTTATGTTAACGGCATATTCCAGAGGGGTGCCGCAATACGATGGACTTCTACCACAACTGAGATCCTTGGTGCCCTGGGTTCCTTACGCAGTGCAAATGCCATTGCAATTAACGCCACAGGGACCGCGGTAGGGAGCGGAAGCAAGCATAATAGCTCGACCGATCTGGGGAGTCGCGCCATTCGCTGGTTGCCGTCCAGTACGACGGCGATTGAACTGGGGCATCTCGGAACCGACATTAATGGAAAGACATATAGCAGCGCTTATGCCGTCAATCTGGCAGGTACGGCCGTTGGTGTTGCCAGCAAGAATGGTGTCGATTCCTATCTAGCAGATCGTGCAGTCCGCTGGGAAGCATCTGGAACAGCGGCTACAGAGCTGGTAGGACTGGCGGATGATATTACCATTGCGAGAGACATCAATAATGCCGGTACGGCAGTCGGCAATGCAAGAAAACTGACTCTGGGATACCGTGCTGTGAGATGGGACGCATCGAGTACGGTGGCTACCGAATTGGATACATTAGGAACAAGTAGTCTAGGCGTCGGCCACGCAATGGCGGTTGGCATCAGCGATGCTGGAATCATTGTGGGAAATTCCAGTAAATACGTCGGTGGAGCCCAGGTGGGAGGGCGAGCAGTACGATGGGGTCCGTCCGGTACGGCAGCCACAGAGCTAGGCGTCCTTTCGACCAACAGCAGTGGCATAGGATCGGCCGCAGCCGCCAATATGAATAATTCAGGGGCGGCCGTGGGGCGAAGTGCGAAATACGCGGGTAACACCTATATGGGCGTTCGCGCAGTCCGGTGGGATGCAAACAGTACCACGGCAACTGAGTTATGGTATCCGGGGACCGACGATGGTGACGCAGATAGCGCGGCCTACTACATCAGTGATAACGGGATTGCAGTGGGGTATTACGAAAAGTTCGTCGGTGGAGTCGATCAAGGAGACTTTGCCATGCTGTGGGGTCAAAATGCGATCGGCATCGACTTGAATTCACTCATCGATCCTGCCAGTGGCTGGACACTGAAAAGTGCTTGGGGAATCTCCGATACCTGGGTTGTGGGAAAGGGGACTTTTGACCCCGATGGCAACGGGCCATTGCTGCCTTACGAACGCGCGTTCCTGCTCGATGTCACAACGGTGGTGCCTGAGCCAACAACCATCGGGCTATTAGGAGTGGGGCTGATCAGTTTGCTGGGTGTGGCCCTGCGGCGGCGAACCTTGCGTGGCTCACCCTCGCGACTATTCGACCAATCCTAAAGAACGCCAATCCCCCGGCACCTCCGCCGTAACCGTCACCTCGGCCTGAGTCGTGGGATGTACAAACGTGATGCTTCGCGCATGCAGCGCGATCGGCCGCTGGCGAGATTCCTCTGCATCGCCAGCCGTTTCTGCGTCACCAAACAACACCGTTGATCCGTATTGCGCATCCCCTAGCAAAGGATAACCGCGTGAAGCGGCCTGCACGCGAACTTGATGCGTGCGTCCGGTGACCAGTTCCACCTCCAGCCACGATCCATGCAACGAACTCCCTAATGTGCGATAGTGCAGAACCGATAACTGCACGGCCCCGCAACTGTCGACCCCTGCGTTCTCGGCCGTGACGACTTCCAGCGAGGCTGCTTCCAAATGCGACATTTCCGCCGCCGGCGTGGGTGTGTAATGCACGACTTCCACATGCGCTTGATCCGGCAGCTTGCGCAGATAATCGGTCCAGGTTCCCTCCGGTGGTTTGACCGTACCGGACAGGCAGGCCCAGTACAGTTTTTTCACCAGCCGTCGCTCGAGTTGACGTGAGAGTTGCCGCGCCGCACGGGGAGTCTTGGCGAGCAAAATCACGCCAGAGGCGGCTCGGTCAAGGCGATGCGGCAATCCTAGATAGGCACCGCGCGGGTCAGTCACGCCCGGCAGTGCCTCGCGAACGCGGCGCTCCAGCGAGTCGTACTGTCGCGGGGCCTGCGTCGGCAGGCCGGCCGGTTTATTGATCGCCAGCAGGCAATCGTCGTCGAGCAGGATTTCGAGATCGGGCAGTTCCATGGCCGTATTGTAGCAACTGCCGGGGTCGCCGCTGGCGAAGAACTCCACAGTGCGGTGCTAGTTCGCCCCCGCCAATTCGCGCGTACCTGGCTTGAAATGCGGAAAACGCTCATTGTAGGTCACGTTGGCCGCTGCCCGTTCAGTTTCCAGTAGTTCTTCCAACAGCGACTTTGCAAAGGCCGGCGCAATTTGATCGCGTACATCCGCCAGCGATTTGGCACCTTTATCGATTCCAGTCACTAGAATCAAATGGATTCCAGAATTCGTCATCACCGGTTCACTAATCGCATCCGGTTCGAGCTTAAAAGCCGCGGCTTTGAACTCTTCTTGCAGCGGACCGTCGCGAGTGATCGCACCGAGTGATCCGCCCGCCTGACGGCTGGGACCTTCCGAGTACTTTCGCGCTGCCTCTACAAACGTGAGGTTACCCGACTCGATTTCTTTTTTCACTGCACCAGCCAGTGCCACGATCTGTTTCATCTCCTGTGGGCTGCCGTTTCGCGTGGGACGAAACAGAATATGCCGCACATGCACGCGAGAGCCATCAAACTGCTTGGCGTTTTTAGCAAAGTACTCGGCTACCTTCTCCTGGGTGGCATTCGCCGTGATGTACTTCTTTACGGCCATCTCGGTGCTAATATCGCTTTGAACCTTCTGCAGAGTTTGACCGGTCTCGGCCAATCGTTGCTCCAGTGTGATATTCTTCTTCCTTAATTCGTCGCGCACCTTCTGAATTTCGGCTTCAATCTCGGCGGGCGTGGCACCTAGCTTTTCGCGCGTTATATAGTCGCTCATGATGCGTTGGTCGATGACCTGTGCCAGCATGCCAGCACGCAGCGTCGGAAGCATGGAACGATCGTACTTTTGCCCTCGCAACATCTGGGCCAGAGTATTGTCGACTTCGTCCTGATAGATCGGCTGACCGTTAACGGTAGCCACCGTTACGCGCGCTCGTGTATCAGGTGCAGCGGCCGCGCCTTTTGCTGCGGCGGGAGAAGTTGCCTTTGCATCGGCCTGAGCCAGCAGTTGACTTGCATCGATTGCAAGAACACAAAATAGCAAAGCACATGCCACCCTCACTGAGAAAGTGCCACGCTTAACACCAGAAACGTACTCTTTGGTCATCCAATTCATATGTGTTCTATCCAACTCCCCAAAAATCTGTTAATCGAGCTGCCGTCCGCCGCACACTCTAGGGTAGCTTCAAATCGCGTAACTCGTATTCAATCGGCAAAACATGGACTGTGGCCGCGGAACGGTAGACAAACTTGTACTTCGCCGGGCCGTCCGGCAAGTCAAACAAATACGCAACTCCCACTTCGTTGGTCGATAACGCCGTGGTTTCAAACCCTTCATTGGTCACTACATTACCCTCCGAATCAACGACTGTGGCCTCGTTATCCAGCACCCAACTGGCCAGATGTGGTGCCAGCGAATCGGCCGTCTCGGCAAACTTGATTCGCATGCGGACCTCCCAGATATCCTGGTTCTTGCGAACATCTTCCAAGGTCACCGTCGCGTTGCCTAGCTTTTTGTCGATCGGCTTTGCACCATCCAGCTTGTCGAACGTAAACGTCTCGACTTTTCCAGCGGCCAGCAAATTCAATTTTCCCTTGAGGGAACTGATCGACTGGACCGTGCGATCCGGTAACTTCAACGGAATATCATAGGCACTGCTCGCCGAGTCAGCATCAAGCTGCACAGCGATCGACCCTTCAGCCAGTCCATCAAAAACCAGATTCTGCTGTTTGTCGTCAATCGCCTGCAGACTCTTGAATGGCTGGATCAACACAATCGGTCGCAAGCGAGGTTCCCAGCTCACCTCGACCGAGACACGCATATTTCCAGCCTCGGCGGAACGTAGATCGCGGCGCGCCTGAATCGCAGTCGGACAGAACCGGAGTGGTCCGGCGTATACGGCGTTATCCTTCCGCGGCAGCATCTCTCCACGTTGATACAGTATTAGCGATTTTTCATTGGAGTCACCAACCGCCAGCTCGGCCGCGTCGGCAACCACATCCAAAGCCTGCCAAAACGGTGCGCGATCCAAAAACAGATCGACTTCGATCTTGCCCAGTCGTTCGTCAACGGTGACCTGATTGCCGGTCTGTATCACGATCGCCTTCAGAACTTCGGCCACTGGCATCCGCTTGCCACGCAGCGTCACCGTGGTGGCCTGGATCACCGGGCTAGCTTCTGGTTCTACCAATAGATTTTTCAATCGCTCGTTGGCATCGTCCAGAATGGCCGCCTTGGGAGCGCTTTCGCGAGGATTCGGTGCATACGCCAACTGGTCGATTGGCTCGGCCGAGACAGCCAGTTGCGGCAGAATCAGCATGGCGATTGCTATCGCAAGCGACATTGCAACGACTGCGTTGCAAAATCGTGGAACAACGGTCCATCGCATGTCTCGCCTCCCCGCTTTGAATGTGACCGATTGGAACCGTCTATTTTGCTCAGGATGGGTTTTTTGACTCATTCCTATTGTATCGCCCGTTCGGCCCCCTCGCCAATCGCCGGGTTCGGTCGATTTTGACGTAGACTTTTGAAGCTGTGCACCCGCTTATGCAACGGACAAGCGTTCGAGCTGCGGGGTACACGTAGTTCTCAGGGAATTTCGCGATGTCCAGTGCGATGCTGTCGGCAATCGGGTCTTGGTTGGCTGCGGGTGAGAGGATGGTAGCAGGAATTGCTGCGCTTTCAGTGATGGTATCGGCCTGCATGGCCCATGCTGCCGACCCAACTCGCTTTACCATTGAAGCCACGGTTCGCGGCGCGCGTCTGGAAGGGACGCCATTGAACTGGTCGGAGCGGCAGGTCATGCTGCTGAGCCGAGACGGATCGTTCGTCGATTTCAGACCTGACCAGGCAACCGATTATCGAAAAACTTCGGTCGATTTTCGACCCTACCCAATCGGAACGATGAGCTCTCGCCTGCAAAGTGAACTGGGCAGCGCTTACGAAGTACACGCGACGCGGCATTTTATTGTCGCTTGCCCGCGCGGAGAGCGCGATCGCTGGGCCGAGCGTTTTGAGGAAATGTACCGCTCGTTCGTGGCATACTTCAGCGTGCGTGGTTTTTCGCTACGCGAGCCAGAGTTCCCCCTGGTGGCCATTGTGTGGAAACGCAAAGAGGATTTTCAGCGCTATGCCGTCAAAGATGGTTCCCCGCTGAAAGGGGACGTACTCGGTTATTATTCGCTGGCATCCAATCGCGTGACGCTCTACGACGTTGGCAATGGTAAAGCCACTACTAACGACTGGCAGCAGAACGCTGCGACCGTCCTCCACGAAGCGGCTCATCAAACCGCCTTCAACACCGGTATACACAATCGCCTGGCACCGCCGCCACGCTGGGTTGCCGAGGGTCTGGGGACCATGTTTGAAGCACGCGGGGTCTGGAACTCTCGCACCTATACCAATCAATCCGACCGGATCAATCGCGAGCGACTGGCGCAGTTCCGCGCTTACGTCAAAACGCGCCGCAAGAGTGACTCCCTACCGCAATTGATCGCCTCGAACCGCATCTTCGACACAGACAGCGCTGCTGCATATTCCGAATGCTGGGCACTCACATTCTATCTGGTTGAAACACAGCCACGGCTATACGCCAAGTACCTGGCACGCACGGCAACTGCGGCAGCCACCAACTCGGTCCAACGCACCAAGGATTTCACCGATGTATTCGGTACGGACTTCCGCATGCTGGACGCGCGCTTCTTGCGATTTATTGATGGCCTGAAATAGCCCGGTGCGTAGACCTCGACACTACCCTCCCGATCGCACCGGCGATTGTACGATCCGGATAAACCGCCCACCACTTTCGTACCAACCTTGGCGAGTGAAGCGGCACCAGCAGAGATCCAGCAAGATGCCCAAAAACTTGCCGTTGCCGGTATCCAGCGAGGCAATCACGCGCCGATACGAAATCGGCTCTGGATGATAAAAACTCAGTCCACCTTCGGACAGATGTTTGCCCGTCACCACCAGCGACTCCTCCATAGGGCAGTCGTCATCTCCCACCGCAGTGATATAAATCAAATGCGGGTACGGGTACCGAACATCGCGCCTTCGATCCTGGGCCAGTCCATGAGGGTACATGGCCGTCAGTATGCGGTGTACCCAATTACCCAGCTCCCCCTCTGGCAGGGATAGCCCTCGTTGCTCGATCGAATCCGCCTGCGGAGATAACTTCATGCGATGATGCTCGTGAGAGGTGAACTGATGGTGAATGAGGCCCTCTAAAAATCACAACTCGATATTTCGAGCTTTGACGCATCGCAAGCGACAAAAGTGTCCTGCTATCGCTGGTCGCGCGATTCGTACGGGAAAAAGGCTTGGATGGGAACCGCTATTTTCTCGGTACTGGAACGCACCGGATATGACTCTGCTGGCGAACGCCAATAGATATCTAGGTCGAAAAAGGCCCGCTGTCAAATCGGCACAGCAAATTCCTTATGATTCGGCAGAGAAATTGTGCAAACGCGGCGAATTAGTATTTGATGCAAACGCCAGTTGATGAGACCAGCGAAGAATGGCAACTGCCATGTTGCAATTTAAAACCTTTTTAGGGCTGGCCCGTCAAGTTCGCCATGTTCGTAACGCAAAAAAATAAAAAATTCTGATGCGATCGTCACTCTCCGCTAGCCAGCCTGTCTCGAGTGAAAGAACTCAAAAAAACCTGCAAAAAACGGGGCGGATGATGCGCGTTGCCACACAAACGTTAAATGTGGGGTGCCGCAATGTCGGTCTTGCAAGCAAAAATCGGGCTGGCTTAGACCGGCTGAAACGATAAGATTGACAATTCGAGATGTATGAGCGGCAAGGTATATCAATTCTGATATTGCTCTGGCATTGCGACGGGTCAGGACGGGGCACACCATTCGACGGAACGGCTCCTTTCAGATTGACACCTTGACCAGGATTTCTATGCCAACTCGTATCATTGCGCTTGCGCTATTGCTGCCCGCCCTGCTGCTCGGGACGGCCCAGACCAAAGATATTCCTACCCCTGCCAGTCAAAAGCAGCCGGCATCTGGCAACGCCCGTATCGCACAGCAGACTGCTCAAGTCGCTGATTCTAAGGCGAAGGCTCGAGTTGCTAAAAAAGCACCGGTGCCCAAGTCAGTCACCAAGGCCATTGCCGCGAAGGGCAAGCCTTTGCACATCCATGCTCCAACCGTTCTTGGCACAACAAACACCAGCCCATTGGTATCGCCAACGGCTAGTGTCACCAAACACCCTGCGAAGGCGGCGGGACAGTCGCCCGCTCTGTCGCACAACCACTGGTTATGGAAGTGGCTCAAGCACTTGAGGAAGCCGGCCGGGCATTCAAAGCCAGTCGTGCCGAAAGATCCGCGACCAGACCCCAATCCCGACGAACCATCAACAGATCCCGTTACGCCTGAACCTCCAACTGATCCTGAAAAACCTACCGACCCCGTTACTCCGGAAAAGCCGGTCGACCCTGACCCGGTCACGCCCGAAGAGCCTACAACTCCTGAGGATCCATCCGACCCCGTCACTCCAGAGGAACCAACCGATCCAGTTACTCCCGAAGGGCCTGCCGATCCAGTCACTCCGGAAGTACCAACGGACCCCGTTACACCGGAAGAGCCAACGACGGATCCAGTCACACCGGAGGAACCAACTGATCCCGTCGTTCCCGAGGAGCCAACGGTTCCCGTCACTCCTGAAGAACCAACGTACCCAGCTCCACAGGTGCCGGTCGTCCCCAGCACCAAAAAACCAATTACAAGTGCCGACCTGAAGCTGGTCGGCGGGTGGCGCGTTCCGCAGACGCATCGGCCTGAGTTGCGTTTAACGATGGCTTACACACCGGGAGGCTTGGCGACAGATGGCAGGCGTGTCTTCGCACTACACAACGACGGAGTCCAAGAATACTCGGCTCCAGTCATGGGTGTCGGCCCCGAATACAACAAGTGGCCCGAGCTAGTTCCAGGAAATTACTCTCCCGACATCTACACGCCGGCGCGCGAAGCGAACAAAGCCTACGCGGCACCGCAACCGTTTGGTCTGGCATTGATCGATAGCAAACTGCATGTCACCGGGCGAGCACTATACGCCGCGCCACCGCCGCTGGCAGCGTACATCACGCGTGAGGGAGACCCCGCGGCCTACATGCCCGGCGGGTCCACCGCACAGAAAAATGGTGGCGGAATCTGTGTCATTCCAGAATCGTTCGCTACCAGGCACTTGCAAGGAAAACGTCTGGCGATCGGTTTTGGCGGCAGCACCTCTGGGCAAGGCTACACTGCCGGACCGTCGCTCATTGCGGCGGCATCGATCGACGACCCCAAGCCGATTGACTTGATCGGCTTTGGAAAATTCGATACTCAAGACCCAAATCTCCGCGAGCGCCGCCCCCCCGACTACAAAAAGGGGATCGAATGGATCCTTGCGCCAAGCAGCGACGTCGGATACTGGGGGCTGGACAAGATCAAGGCCGGACCCTGCTGGATCGAAACGCCCACTCGGCACGGGGTCCTATACTGGTCGACGCAAGGCACAGGGATGTTGAGCTACGGTCCACAGGGTGAAGCTGGTGGCGAGAACAAGCTCAACAAGCAGCGGCTCTACGTCTACGATCCGGACCAAATTGGTGGCGTAGCCGCCGGTCTATTGCGCCCGTACCAAATGCGTGGCAAGTTCTACGAATGGGCTGACTGCACCTCGATTCCTTCCGTCGGCGGAGAGGGTACAACAATGCGCGGTGAGGTCGTCGGCGCTTGTTGGTATGCAAACCGACTCTATCTGCTGCACCGTTGGATCACAGACGGGCAATTTGAAAGCTACCCGGTCGTCGCGGTGTACGAGATCGCCGAATAATTGCGTCCCATGGTGCTCCCTTCGTCATTCCCGCGAAGGCGGGAATCCAGCTCTGTAGTCCTGTAGGGTTTGTGAAACGCACCGCACACTCCATCCGAGCTTGCACCCCGTCTCCTGTCCTACTGTTCAACTGCTCTACTCTCTCGCGCAGCGTGGTGCGTGGAACGAACCAGGCCGCTCGCCAATTCTGTCGTTCCCGCGGACCCTTCATTCCAGTGCAGAGCTTGCCCGGAGGCTTGCCACGCGGCCCTTGAGAAAATTACGAATATCGGGGACATTGATGGTATCGCCCATAACTCGCCACTTTGAACAACAGGAATTTCATCAATGGTTCGCACCGCCAGTACGATGTTGCCGCTCGGCACCAAGGCTCCCGATTTTTCGCTCGTCAATGTCGATGGCACGACCGTCACGCTGGAGGATCTTGCAGGTGCGCCGGCGCTGTTGGTCATCTTCATGTGCAATCACTGCCCCTATGTGAAGCACGTGGCTCCGGCACTGGCAGAACTGGCTCGCGGGTATCAAACTCGCGATGTCGCGGTGGTCGGAATCAGCTCGAACGACGCGACCAAGTACCCCGCCGATTCACCTGAGCAAATGGTCCACGAGGCCGAGGCGCACGGATATACCTTTCCCTATCTATACGATGAAACGCAAGAAGTGGCCAAGGCCTATCGTGCGGCCTGCACCCCGGACTTCTATCTTTTCGACAAAGACCAAAAACTGGTTTACCGCGGTCAGATGGACGACAGCCGCCCGAAGAGCGACTTGCAGGCAACCGGCGCGGATCTGAGTGCTGCGCTCGATGCAGTCCTAGCTGGTCAGGCACCGTTGGCTACTCAAAAGCCAAGCATCGGGTGCAATATCAAATGGAAGGAAGGGAACGAGCCGGACTATTTTGGGTAAATCGCAACGATGATCAACAGCACGGCGAATAACAACACGAAAGCGATGTTGCAGTTCGTGCAGTCGGAGTTCAAACAGCTAGCCAATCGTGACAATGCGGCGGCGATGGCGGCGTATATGAAAACTTCGATGCCGTTCTATGGCATCCCGAAGCCGCTGCATGTGCCGATCTATCGAACCCTGCGCAAGGAGTTTGCTCCGGCCTCGCAAGATGAATATGAGCGGCGAGTACTGGCGCTATGGAAGCTGCCACATCGCGAAGAAAAATACGCGGCCATCGAATATGCACGGGTTCACCGCAGCTTCATCGTTCCCGAGAGCTTGCCGGTTTACGAAAAGCTCATTCGCACCGGTGCCTGGTGGGATCTGGTCGATCCAGTGGCGATCGACCTAGTCGGTGCGGTGCATCTCAAATGGCGGAGTGAAACCCGTCCGCTGATGGAGCGGTGGATCGACGATACTGACATGTGGATCCGCCGCACGGCAATATTGTCACAGAACAAGCATCGCACTGCGACCGACGAGAAGCTGCTGTTTGAGTTCTGCCTGAAATGCGCAGCGGAGCGCAAATTCTTCATTCGTAAAGCGATCGGCTGGGCACTGCGCGACTATAGCTATACCGCCCCGAATGCGGTGCGAAAGTTCTTACTCAAGAACCGTTCGCGGCTCTCACCCCTTAGCTTTCGCGAAGGAGCCAAAGCGCTGGTCCGCAATGGTGAGATGAGGATATAGCTTTATGCACGATCGTGTGCCACTGGCTTTGCCAGTGCAGATGAGGCGCAACAATCGATCCCGCAGAATTTTCCAGCGCGGCAATGGGCAAAAATTTCACCTCTTCCGCTTGCGGGAGAGGTCGTCGCCCCAGCGGCGGGTGAGGGATAGTTGCAATGAGATGCCAATCACAGCATCTCGAAGCGCCAGCGAGGCGCAGCACTGTTTAGCGATTTTCCTCGCTGTCGCGTAGTGTGGGAGTTCAATTCGCTAAGAGCACTGGCAGAGCCAGTGGCACACGTAATTCACACTGGCAGAGCCAGTGGCACACGGATTTACGTTACCCCACAAACTCAGGTTTCACTAGCTTGGGAATCACACCGGCGGCGTGACCTTCGCTAAGCAATCTTTCGACCGCTTCACGACCACGAGGTCCAAAGTCCAGCGTCCAATCATTCACATACATGCCGACGAACTGGTCCGCCTTGGCAGGGTCGAGATCGCGCCCGTACTTCATCGCATAGGCCAGTGCCTCTTGGCGGTGAGCTAGGCCGTACTCGATACTCTCCTTCAGTAGTCGATTGACATCAGCAATCACCGCAGGGCCAAGATCCTTGCGAATCGCATTGGCACCGAGCGGCAACGGCAGACCGGTCTTTTGATACCACCACTCCCCTGTGTCCACTGCTAGTTTCAATCCTTGATCGGCATAAGTGAGCTGTCCTTCGTGGATGATCAGTCCGGCGTCGATTTGTTGTCCACGATATTCGCCGTTCTGCGCAGCAACGATAATTTCATCAAACGGCACGATGACTTCGTTGAACGTCTGGCCCAGACAAAGTCGCAGCGCCAGATACGCCGTGGTCAGCGTGCCCGGTATGGCAATCGTCAGACCCTTTAATTGATCGATCGAATACTGCTTGCGAGCAACGACCATCGGACCGTAGCGATCGCCCATGCTGGCTCCGCAAGGGCAAAGCATGTAGATATCGCTGAGATGAGCATAAGCATGCAGACTGACGGCGGTCAGTTCCAATTCCCCCGCAAAGGCGCGACGGTTGAGCGTCTCAATGTCGACCAGTTCATGCGTGAACTGGTATGGGCCGGTGTCGACCTTGTCATTGGTCAACGCATGAAACATGAATGCGTCGTCAGGATCAGGGCTGTGCCCAACGCGAATAAGCTGCTTGGTCATGGAACTTACGGGTATGAATTGCGATTGGTGCGAATGAAAATAGTCGCGTAACTATTGCGACCAGGTTGCACCGCAGGTGAGTTTCTCATGATACGAACTAATGTCGTCGAGCGTCAAACGACCAAGTTGCCAGCCATTGCTCTTGCCTAAGAACCGTAAAGGGTCAGCGGTGTTAACAGATTTACAGGGACATTTGACTGTACCCGTGCCTCACTAACTGGCGATCCGATTGTCGTGCAATCGGCCAGATGGCATTCAGCTTCGACTTACTCGGTGCGGCCACCAATAGCCAGGCAATGCTGAAACGTGGGACTGGAGATCCAGCGACAAACAACGCGGAGATCTCGTTTTCCGACTAAATGCTTTAGAAATAGGCGTATTTAGACGGCACGAGACATACCCCCTACTTATGGGGGTTCGCGGATCCCAGCGGAATTCTATATCCATCAACCAAATAGAATGCGATGCCTCTGCTCTCCAAACGAATTCGATAAATATATGCCATTCGGAATATCGATTTTTCCGTAAGACCAACTACAATCAACCTTAACGAATCGCAAGCTTACAGCATTAAATGTCAACAAATACTAGTCAAAAGTCCGAAAAGCTATTGCCGCGACTTTTTTTGGTTGAACAGTAATTATTCAGTTTCGGAGTCACGGGTCAAACAATAGTCACTCGGCATTGTCTTCGCTTCTCGCAGTCAGCCAGGGTTCAATGGGGAGACCTTGGTCAATTACTTATGAGCATTTCATTTTCATCCGCGCAATGGGAGCTGTCTCCGACGGAGGCAATTCCGTATTACTATGATGCCATTGGTCGGATCGAGAACCGCTCGACTGATTTGGCATCGCGTCCGGCCATACCCGATGAGCGTGCAATTTTCAGCATGCTGCAGTTCGGTGCGGTCATCCCGCCGCTTTCTCCCTGGCGAGGTGTTCACCGCGCTATCACCGGTTATCGCTACGAGGGAACTCAGAAGCTCGGGCCAGTGGATATTGTCACGCAGAACGAGACTAGTTCTCTTCAACCGGAAGAGCAAGCAGATCAATTCACTCAATTGC
>JAWXCH010000450.1:0-12025 GCA_034440595.1 Planctomycetota bacterium
TCACTGTTGCGACTTCTGTGCCGCCCGGAGATGGTACGCCTGCTTCAGGCGGCTCGGGCGCAATCGAAGTAGCCGGTCCGATAGGCGATGCGCTACCATCAGTCGATAAGATGGTCGTTCCGGCTACATTAGCCGGATTGCGCAATTCGGGAACTGGCGGGGCCGGAACTGTTTGAGGAGGCACTAGCGGAACCGCAGTTCCAACCGCAACGGGAACAGCTACGGTCGGTGTCGAGACGACTGGATCCCCGCCAGGAGGAACTAGTGGTGGCACTATGCCAGTCGCATTATTATTCGTGGTGTTATTTTCCAAAGGTGCCGGAACCGGGGCGACCGGCGTGGTAGTTCCATTCTTATTTGTATCGTTGCTATTCCCTTTTAGAACGACTTCAGTTTCATCACCGTTGCCTGGCTGACCAAATCCCAGAAAGACCGCAACTGGATTGGATAAATCGAAAGGACCGACTGCTCTAATCGCAGCCGCACCACCGATCAGAGCAACCAACAGCAACGTGGCGGCGATGGTCCACAATCGGGAGCGGCGTTGTTCGCGCAGATAGTCCGGGACTTTGAGCGGTTCACGAACGGGACGGGCCGGCACAATTTCTTCTGCCGGTGGCAATGGAGGTGGAATCTTTACTCCAGCCCCCGCTGCGTGCGGAGTATCCGCACGATGGACCACATCATACATGCGACGGCGCATGGCCGGATCAATCTCGGCCGGTTCACCCAGCACCAGTGCCAGCACCTGGTGGCAGGCAGCAACTTCGGCCAGATGCACATCCGATTCCAGGCAGACTTTTTCAAAGTCGGGAACCCGTTCGGACGCCAGTGTATTGTCTAGGTATTCAGAGACGGTGTTGGGGTCCAGCCCCATCCCTTTGCCGGATAGTTTTGGAGCGCCCAGCCGCAACCGCCGCGTGGTGTCACGAACCCGATGCATCAGATCGGTGGCGAACTCGCTCTCCTCAATCTTCTGGCCGATGACCTGATGATCGGCCGGCTCCAAAATTTCGTCCATGTACGCCAGCATGGTTCGTAGCGTCAATCGCATCGTCGCTTCTCCCGTTTAGTACTGTAACAGTACTGAATCTAAATGTAGGGTCGCCTATTCACCGGCACGGAAATCCATCTTCCGTGGCCGGAACTTGTTGCCACACATAGGTTTGTACTACCAAATGTGCATGGCCAACAATCCAGTCATCGCGGACAAAGAATCTCGCTACTAGTAATAGTGGCAAGAAGCCCGCAATTCCGTACAGCAACGGAAGAAAATTGTGGAAAAGGAACGCTGGCATGCACGTAGGCACGCATCAAGCAGTCTGCGACTCGCGTTCCGCTATGCAAACTGGATTCCCGCCTTCGCGGGAAAGACGGAGGGGACTGCAAGAACGCTCCGAGCGTGCAATATCCTCCAGCGACAGCACCAAAAGCGACGCCAGCAGCAAAAATGCTGCCAGCAAGGCTGGGTGAACGGCCGGCGCGGCGGCGATGACAAGTGCCGGTTCACTCAGGCCAGCCGCACCAAGCGAGCCAACTTTGACCCAACCAATGCTCGTACGACGCCAGCCGGGGTCGGGCTGGTGTTCAACAGACTCCCCCTCGCCAATTGAAAAGGCAGAGTAGTCGCCAAAGCTGTCCCTGGTGGCGGAATCGGTCGACTGGTCGTTGCTCCAATGAGCGCTACCAGAGGAGGCACAAGCCAGGATCGCCATTGCTAGGACCGCTGTCGCAGATACAAGATTTGCGGCCGCCATACTGCCCGGCAGCAACCTGCCAGGTAGCAAAACTGCGATCTGAACAATGCGTTGCAGCAAGGCATGCTCCGACTGGCGAGGCGAAAGAGTGAAAAGACTTGAACCGTTGGATCAAGGATCTTTGCAAGCGTTGCGCCACTGCCATGCGCCGTGCGGCAATCTCAGCAGTAACTCGATAACCGATCACGAGTTAATCCCTATGACGACGACCGCAGACAGAGTTGCGAGTCTCTGAGAATGGTGCGTTTCCTCGACAATGGCTGTTGAGAAAACGCCACAATTTGCTTCGCCGGCTAGCCCATGCCGGGTAGTTTGCTCAGGGGGGTTTTCTGACCTAACTTTAATAGACGAAGAACTTCGTTTTATTTGCACCCACGCGCATACAACGCTAATTTCCTCACTTGGATTTCGATTCATGACTCAACCTGGTGATAGCGCGCAGCTTACAAAATTGCTTCAGAGCACACAGCTCCCTGCGCTGCCGCAAAGCGCAATCCGACTGATGGAGTTGGCTCGTGATCCCGAAAACGGCCCGGTCGAGTTTGCCGTTCCGATCGAAACTGACCCCGGCCTGTCGGGTCAGATCCTGAAATTTGTGAACTCGGCCTACTTCGGTTTCTCGCGAGAGATCTCCAACATCAAGATGGCGATCACACTGGTCGGCATCCGCACGATCAAGAACTTTGCCCTCTGGACGGCGGTCTTCAGTTTGATGCCGAATCCAAAATGCGGGCCGTTCGACCTCAAGAGCCTGTGGCAGGATTCCGTTCGTCGCGGGCTGTTTGCCAGGGCGATGGCTAAGCTGCTTGGTAATAAAGACTGCGAAGAGGCCTTTTCCGCGGCACTGCTTCAGGACTTGGCGATCCCACTATTGGCCAAGGAAATGCCCAAGGAATATGCCGAGCTTCTGGAACAGCGGCAAAAGGAAGGGCGTCGCCTTTCTGACTTGGAGACCGAACGGTTTGGCTGGAACCACGCCGATGGCGCAGCATTGATTGCTCGCGGCTGGAAAATGCCGGACGATTTTGCCCTGCTGCTGAAGAATCACATTGCGATCGACAGCCTGATGGAACAGAAAAACGCTCCGACCGATCAGTTGGCCGTGGCCCTGAGCGCCCTGCTCCCATCGATCACAGACGAGCGCTGGAGTGATTGTGGTCATTTTGAGGCGATCTACAATCAATTGAAACCCGCCAAGGGGCCGACACTGCTGGAGTTGCTATCGCAGATCGACCGGGAGTTTGTTGAATTTGCTCCTGTGCTGAAGATGGCAGCGCCAACCAAGTCACTGGTCGCTTGGTATGAAGAATCGCTCGCACCCGCCGCAGGCTGAGCCGTGCGAACCCGCACCTCGGTTCGCTAACCGCAAATGGCCGGCGATAGCATCGCGCTGAGTCCCAGCATCATCAAAGGGCCAAGGTTACAGATCCCTCCTGGGAGGGGCTTCCGGTCGGCGATTTTTGCTAACAGCCGTTCGCGCCTGCTCTAGTGGAACTTCTAACGCGATTCAAATCTTAATCACTTGCTCGCGTTTAAGTCTCTTTTTCACAAAAGAACGTGACTGATTTCACAATCGAATCAGCCGAATACACCGAACTTCTCGCCCCCTCGTGGTGTCCCTAGAAATTCGTTCAAGGTGGCCTTGCTCGCTTTGGCCTCTGGAGATAGAAATCGCCTGTCAAACTTGCCCGATTGGCAGGCTTTTCTTGAACCAGTCACCTGCTGCAACCGTAATCTGAATAGGTTAAATTTGTCGCCAGCAGACCAATTTGCAATTGGCGATATTCAGAAACGGATTAGACTACAGATAGTGGCGGATTGATACGCGGGCTTTGTTACCGAAGGATTGATGCCAGGGAGCTAAATCTCTGGTCGCAATAAACAGGCAGTGCGCAGAATTTATCCGTTAAAGGCTCGAACGTTGCGTGGAACCCAACGATCGACATTCGAGAAAGAGGTGCCGAAGTGTCTGGCAAGGATCGAATTCGTAGACAGCAAATCCTGCGCGAGGCCGAAGGGTACCTCGACCTGGCGATGCTGTTTGGCGATGACTGGCCTTTGACCTTCGACCGTCGATCTTGTCTGGCACAAAAGTCTCTGCATGTGCTGGATCGCCTGCAAGCCAGTTCGGCCGATGCCACCGAGGCACTCATGCTGCGCGGCCAGGCGCTGCGCATGCTCGAACGCTACAACGAAGCGATCGTCGATCTACGGCGCGCAGCCGAGCTTGATCCTGAGAGTATTGATGTCTGGCTGGCGCTAGGCTGGTGCTACAAGCGATCGGATCGCCTGGATCTGGCCATTGAGTCGCTGGAGAGTGCCTTGCGTTCTGAACCGGCCGCCGCGATTCTACACTACAACTTGGCTTGCTATTGGAGTCTGGCTCACGACTCCGACAAGGCGATTCGTTTTCTAACGCAGGCCTTGCAACTAAATGACGACTACCGGTTGATGGTCCACAGCGAACCCGATTTTGATCCGATCCGACTAGACCCGCGCTTCCGCGAGTTGACTGCGGTGATTGTCTAGGCAACTCTTGTGGTGCGGGCTTCTAGCCTGCCTGACATCGAGTCATGCAATTTTGCAGGCAGGATGCCCGCACCACAACATTTAATACCACGTAAAACAGAACGGCTCGCCGAGTTTCCTCCGCGAGCCGTTCTATGTTTTTCCGATTGCCGAAAGATTCGCGCCCCCTTTGCAACTGCACCAGACTTTCCGAATTGGAACTTGAA
Source organism: Planctomycetota bacterium (assembly GCA_034440595.1). Classification (GTDB taxonomy): domain Bacteria; phylum Planctomycetota; class Planctomycetia; order Pirellulales; family JALHPA01; genus JAWXCH01. The sequence goes on from JAWXCH010000450.1 coordinate 4,493, forward strand.
ACGTGCAGGCTGCACTTGCGACTCTTAACCGATGCCACCGAGTTGGTGGATGTCTTCTGGTCGTTTGCGTGCAATCGACTGTGTTACGATTGTTGCCCCTTCACTTTCAACTACTACCCCTGATTTGAACGCCTCTTCATGTTGTCTATCCAAGTTGTCGTGACGTTTTTATAAACACTCTGCCCCACAAGCTCTGATCGATCCGCGGCCAGAGCATCCAGACGGACTAGATGCTCCAGCCTGCAAATCGACGTTTCTCGTGCCGCGTCTCTTGGCCTGTGGTGCAGACCACGCTTGAAGCAAACCGGATCGGACAAATTTGCTTCACACTCCATCCCCCAAAACATTCACTACCCATTCGCTCAATCTGCTGGATCAGGTCCAGTCTTTTCGCGATTTACCAGCGGTATTCCAGTCCCGCGAATCCGCCGTGCAGAATCAACGAACCAGAGCTCTCGATGTCGGTCCAATCATTTTCAGCAGCCAGGTAGGCTGGAACCTGATCGTCGGCCAGTGCGATGCCACTGCAGGCCATTGCACGGTAACCGATGGTTGCACTCCAGCGTTGCGAGATATCCCAGGTCGTACCGATATCAATCTGACCGATAAAGGCCACGTCGACCTTGTCATTGTTCAAATTGAACTGGTTGCCGGTCGAGGCAAACGTCGCCAGCGCCCCATCGCCACGGTACAACTGCGTGTTCAGGTTGATATCGTTGCCATAGAGGCCGAATTTTGGTGCTGCAAACAACCGCCAGCGTGGAGCAAATCGCCAATCGGCTCGTCCACCCACTTGGAAACCGTACAGATTGTTTTCAACATCAACATCCAGGTAGGCCTCGTTGATGCCACCGTTGCTACCGAATTCGTTGCCGCCCGATACAGCACCGAACTGGATAAAGTCGTCGAATTTAAAGAACCGGAAACCGGCCAGCCATTGAATCTGCACCGAGTCGCAAGCGGTCGGCATGTTGAAGTGAATAAGATTGATCTCAAGATTATTCACGTCGTCTTTACGGGTAACACGGTGCTCGCGAGCATTGTCGAAAATCAAGCTAGCAGGAGAGCCGGGTCCAACGATATCCACAAACCCCAGGTCGATCGGCGTGCTGAGCTGATTGGTCGGGCTATACCGACTGTCCGTTCCATCCAGACCCCAGAGTCCCCAGTAGACGACTTCGATAGCACACAGGTCGTCATTGCAGCTTGGGCCGCAGGAGTCACAAGAGCTACACGAGCCACCGCCACCACCACAGCCACCACCTCCGCCAAAGACACGTCCGAAGCGAACTTCTGCACCGCCGGTCCAATCAGCGTCCGGGAAGTACATCAACTGGTTCGGGTTGTTACCAGTTTCGTAGGTGGTCCAGGTCTTGTTGGGTCGGTCGCGAGTCATGACCAAACCGCCCGCATAGCCAAACCAGCGCGGTTGGCAACACCCAAGATCAACGCCGCAGTCTCCTGCGCAGTCTCCAGACGCAACGTCCGGGTAGGCACCGTCGGAATTAATCGCTTCACTCAAATCCGACGTTGGTGGCAACGGCCTGGCAACTGAACTGCCCTCGGGAGCCACAACCGACTCAGGTACGTCAAGTCCCCGCGCTGAAGCAACCGAGTGATAGGTCGGCGTAGCATACTCCGGATAAGCCACCGGCCGAACTACCTGTGCCGGAGGCGACTGCTGTGGTACAGCAGACAACTCAGCCGGTGCGCTTCGCCACGATGGTTGCGTCGCGGGAAGTGGCAGCAACGAAGGTGCGTACCTTCCGGTTGAGGGATACCCGGCCGGTTGGCCGGTTTGAGCCTGGGCGTCGGCGGCATACATACCGCTGATGGCCAAGGCTATCGCAAATCGACAAATCGTCTTCATGCGTCGGACTCCTTTGAAACGAGAAACTTCCATGCACACGCCGGTCATCATGACCGCGTGATCAGCGTCAAACAGTGGCAACGCTCTCGTCCGCGAGAAAAGTTGCCGATGGAAATCCGTTCCAGATAGGCAGTCCGTTATCAATCCACTCGTGCCGCATCCGAGGTCGTCTGCTAGTGGCATTGCAAGCAAGGCCAATGTGAACTGACTCCGATAGGCAATTAGTGCATCGTCCTGCCGAGAGTCGGAATTGCGGTCTGTCGCAGCCTGATCGAGGGATTTTTTCAGGCCACTGTTCTTGCAACCGCTGTTACCGACGAGCTTGTTACTGTGGGCAAAAGTTCGCGCGTTGTTACGTCAAGCATATCCATCACCGCGCGCACGGCGCAGGCGGCATACCCGGCTTCAGCCTCAGCCAAACCAATTCGACCTGCACGGTACGGAAAAAGGCACGGCGCATATCGATTGCGCCGGGTGCTAGTCGCGTGTGCCACTGCTGCCTGCCCTCGCGAAGGCGGAGGGCCTGCCCAGAAGTGCTTTGAATCCACAACTGCAGGGTGCATTGGTATGGCAGCCGTCGTTGTCGGAATAAGCGATTTATTCCAAATAAATCGCTCCAGTCGGGGAAAATTTGCTCCTGCCGCAAGAAGCCCTTTCTCACTGAAACCGGTTTGAATCCTTACACCGGGCTAATACTCTCCAGCCGTTCGGGCTCTAACACTTCCGGCAGAATCGGCAGAATCGGCCAGACACACCCGCGACGGCGGCGAGTTTGTTGAGCGCTGCCGACATTGGATTGAAGTTGATCCAACAGGTCAGAATTTCAACCCGGATGTTGTCTTTTGCAGTCAAAGAAAACGGCGAAAGCTTCGTCCGCCAGCAGGGAAATTACGCGGTATGCTGCATTGGATGGTGAAAAATAGCCACACGCCCGTTGGCAGGATTTCGGCCAGCGACTTACTCCGAACACCGGACGCGGACTCGCAAATCAATCGGCCAAAGCACTAGGACCGTTTCCATGAGAGGTTATCTGCCTCAAACTTTGTTCATCGGCATGCTCACCTTAACGGTGGCCGGACAAGGCTGCGCCAAGAAACACGAGACAGTGCCGCCAGGCCCGCCAAAAGTCACCGTGGTCACGCCGGTCCAGCGCATGGTCCGCAACTACGAGTACTTTACCGGTCGCACCGATGCACTCTACTCGGTCGATCTTCAGGCTCGCGTGACCGGGTACCTGACCGAGATCCGCTTCAAGCCCGGACAGATCGTTAAGAAGAACGATGTCCTGTTCAAAATCGATCCGCGGCCCTACCAGGCGACGCTCGACCAGGCCAAGGCCCAGGTGCTGCTCACCGAAGCTCAATTGACGCTGGCCAAAGCGGATTATCAGCGCGCCTTGGAAGTTTCCAAAACTCCTGGTGCAATGAGCCAGCAGGACCTCGACAAGTACTTTGCTATGCAAGGTCAGGCCGACGCTGCCGTTAAGGCGGCCCAGGCCAATGTCGAAGCCGCTCAACTCAACCTGGATTTTACCGATGTCACTTCCCCCATCGATGGTCAGGTGTCTCGAAATCTGCTGGACATCGGCAACCTGGTGCGTGGCGATGGCACGCTCTTGACCACGATCGTCGACTCCGATCAGATCTACACCTATTTTGATATCGACGAGCTGACACTGCTCGAGGTTCTCGAACTGCTCCGCGCCGGCAAGATCAAGGGCTACACCGATCACAAGACCCCGGTCGATATCGGCCTGGCCACGGAAGCGGACAAGTACCCACACGAAGGCTTTGTCGATTTCGTCAATACACAGGTCGACCCGCTGACCGGCACCATTCAGGTCCGTGGTGTTTTTGAGAACAACTCCCCTGCCCCCGGCATTCCGCAACTGCTGAAGCCCGGCATGTTCGTCCGGGTGCGGCTACAGATTGGTCCACCGTACGAAGCACTGATCATTCCGCAAACGGCAATCGCCGCCAATCAATCGGTTCATTACGTGCTGACGGTCAACAACGAGAACATCGCGCAGTACTGCCCGATCACGCTTGGCCCGCAGCAACCCAACGGAATGCAGGTCGTCATCCCGGTCAAGATGGTCAAGGACGGCAAAACGATTCGCCCGGCCGCTGAGGGGGAGACCGGATTTGACAGTCTCAAAGCGACCGACCGCGTGATTGTCGCCGGCATGCGGGCACAACCAGGAATGCCGGTGTCGATCAAAACAGGCACCGTGGAAGATAACTCAGCAGCCAGCGGCGGAGCAGCTACCCCTAAGGATGTTAGTCCGACAAAAACTGCTCCTGCCACATCACCCAAACCGTCTCCAGAAAAAGCTGCGCCTGCGGATCCCGCGAAGAAGACTCCGCCAGCCGCCGATAGCGATCCCTTAAAGACGTCTCAAAGTAGCTCAGAGCCGCCGCAGCCTGTCGCAGAGGATTCACAGTCAATCCCGCCAACCGGTTCACTAGGTGACTCGGCTGCGGAAGATCTCTCGACACGACCTGTCGAACGATCTGTTGCCGAAGGGCCTGCCAAGTTACTGACTGCGCCTGCGGCGTTGCAATTGACGTCACCGGGCCTGACGCAGTAACGCAGAGACATTTGAAAGTTATTCGACTCCCATAGTCATTTGATTTTGTAGCGCATCCGAGGTTTCACCGTGTTTGCACGTTTCTTCGTAGATCGACCGATCTTTGCCTGGGTGATCTCTATTGTGATCACGATGGTTGGTGGTGTCGCTGCGTTCGTGCTGCCGGTGGCACAGTACCCAGATATTACGCCCCCTACGGTAACCGTCGCGGCCAGCTATCCGGGCGCGAATGCGCAAGTTGTGGCGGACTCGGTCGCGGCACCGATTGAGCAGCAAATCAGCGGCGTCGACAACATGCTCTACATGTCGTCGCAGTGTACTAACGACGGTGCCTACACGCTGACGGTGACCTTTGATCTGGGCACCGATCCCAACATGAATCAGGTGCTAGTCCAGAACCGCGTGGCTCTGGCCATGCCGCAGCTTCCACAGCAGGTACAGATACAAGGTGTCACTACCAAGAAGCGTTCGCCAAGCATCCTGCTGGCAGTCAATCTGATCTCGCCCGACGGTCGCTTTGACGCGCTATATCTCAGCAATTATGCAACGATCCAGGTCAAGGACGAACTGCTCCGCCTGCAAGGGGTTGGAGATATTAACTACCTTGGCGAGCGCGATTACAGCATGCGCGTTTGGCTCGATCCCGATCAGCTGGCTTCTCGCAATTTGACTGCGACCGATGTCGTCAATGCGGTGCAAGCGCAAAACGTGCAAGTCGCCGCCGGGCAGATCGGCCAACAGCCGGTGCCGGCCGGGCAGCAGTTTCAATTCACTATGAGTACGCTTGGCCGATTGGAGACCGAAGCGCAGTTCGCCGACATTATCATCAAGATAGGGGAAGGGGACAAAACAGAGGGACGCAGTTCCAGTCAGGTGGTGCGACTGAAGGACGTGGCGCGGGTCGAGCTGGGCGCACAACAGTATGATCAGATCTCTAATCTGGATGGTCGCCCCTCGGTCGGGCTGGCGATCTTTCAGCTACCGGGGTCCAACGCGCTGAATGTGGCACAGGCCATCAAAGACAAGATGGAAGAACTGTCCAAGTCATTCCCGCAAGGGGTCGAGTACCGCATTGCCTACGACACCACGCCCTTTATTACCGAATCGATCCACGAAGTCTTTAAGACATTGTTTGAAGCGGTGCTGCTCGTGGCGTTGGTCGTGTTGTTCTTTCTGCAAGACTGGAAAGCGATGATTCTGCCAATGATCGACGTGCCGGTCGCTCTCATCGGTACGTTTGCGGTCATGATCGCGATCGGTTTTAGCCTCAACAACCTGACACTTTTCGGGCTAGTGCTGGCCATCGGTATCGTCGTCGACGACGCCATCATGGTGCTGGAAAATATCGAACGCCTGATGGCCAAGGGGCTCCATGCGCGCGAAGCGACGATTCAAGCGATGGACGAACTGACCGGGCCAATTCTGGCCATCACGCTGGTGCTCTGCTCGGTCTTTATTCCGGCGGCATTTATCACTGGCGTGACGGGTCAGTTCTTTCGGCAGTTTGCCATTACAATCGCCGCGGCCATGGTGATTTCGGCCATCAACTGCATGACGCTGACCCCGGCACGTGCCGTGACAATCTTCAAAACCGAAGAAACCGCCGACGGGCACAAACATGTTCGCGAAGCGCTGCCGTGGTGGTTCTTTGGAATTGTCGGCGGTTGGCTGGCGTACACCTTTGGAGGAGGCGCGCCCGCGACCTGGATCGCCAGTCATATTCACATTGAATCGCAGAAGGTGGCTCACTACATCGCGCTAGCTGCGATCGTGCTACCTGGCATCGCACTCGGCCTGGTCGTCGGCAAGCTGATCATTAGCTACGTCAACAAGTTCCTGGCGATTGTGTTTGGTGCGTTTAATCGTGGATTCGATTTCTTTACGCATGTGTACGGCAAGACAGTCAGCCGGATGTTGCGAATGAGCTTCATGGTGATGATGATCTATGGTGGATTGCTCTGCTTGACCTACTGGAATATGAGCCAGGCTCCGACCGGGTTTATTCCCACGCAGGATCAAGGCTATCTGCTAGTGAATGTGCAATTGCCAGATGCGGCATCCGTGCAACGCACAGAAGAAGTCATGAACAAGGTGACCCGCATTGCGCTGGGCGATAACACCGGCAAGTATTTTGGACCGCCGCCCAAGGCTGGCGAGAAAACTTACCCCGGCATTCCTGGCGTGGCACACAGCGTGAGCGTGGCCGGTCAGTCGTTCTTGCTGAACGCCAATAGCTCAAACTTTGGTTCGACGTTCCTGGTTCTGGAGCCGTTCGAGGATCGCCGTGCGGCCGACGAATACGACGAAGCGATCCTACAGAAACTGACCAAGATATACGCAGACGAAATCGACGGCGCTGTGGTGTCCATTTTTCGTGCCCCGCCGATCCAGGGGCTTGGCAACGCGGGTGGCTTTAAATTCCAGACCGAGCAGCGTGGGTTCGTCGACCTGCAGCAATTGGCAGTCAGCACCGATGAGCTAGCGCGGCAGGCGATGAAAAGCCCGGACGTTGCCGGGGCGTTTTCGTTGTTTCGAGCCAACTCTCCTCAGTATTTTCTGGATATCGATCGCACCAAGTGCGAAGCGCTGGGGGTGGATCTGCAAAACGCCTTTTCCACGTTGCAAGTCTATATGGGTGGTGCCTATGTCAACCTGTTTAATAAGTTTGGCCGTACCTGGCAGGTGAACCTTTTGGCCGAGCCAGCGTTCCGAACGGATGTCGACAGTCTGAAGCTGCTCAAAGTTCGCAACCGCACCGGCCAAATGGTTCCGCTGGGGACATTGACGCAGGTGGATGATGTCGGCGGGCCGGTGATGGTCATGCGCTACAACATGTATGCCTCGGCGGCGGTGAACGGCGCACCGGCACCGGGTGCCAGCTCCAGCGAGGCCATCGCCACGATTGAGAAACTGGCTGCCGATGACGGGATACCGATCGAATGGACCGAAATCACCTACCTGCAAATCATGGCCGGTAATGTGGCCATCTACGTTTTCATTATCGGCAGCGTTTTGGTGTACCTCGTGCTGGCGGCTAAGTACGAAAGCTGGCATCTGCCGCTGGCGGTGATCA
>JAWXCH010000451.1:0-6338 GCA_034440595.1 Planctomycetota bacterium
ACCAGCGACATGCCGGCGCAAACCCGGAGGACAGCCGCCTGGAAGCGCGGATTCAGGCGTATCAGCTCGCTGCCAAGATGCAGCTTAGTGCCCCGGAGGTGTTCGACCTGACGCGCGAATCGGCCACCGTTCGCGAGCAGTATGGCCTGAATGACAAAGTGACCGAGGACTTTGGCTCACGCTGCCTGACTGCGCGACGGATGATCGAACGTGGCGTCCGCTTTGTACAAGTTTGGAGCGGTGCCGATGGTGCCAAGAACAATTGGGATAACCATTCCAGCATCCCGAATCAATTGCCACCAATGTGCAATGCGACCGACCGGCCAATCTCGGGCCTGCTAACCGATCTGAAATCACGCGGGCTGCTGGAAGACACGCTGGTTCTCTGGAGCACCGAATTTGGCCGGATGCCATTTGCACAGGCGGGTGATGGTCGAGACCACAACGGCGGAACGTTCGTCGGCTGGATGGCGGGTGCCGGCGTTAAGCCGGGCACATCCTACGGCACTAGCGACGAGTGGAGCTGGAAAGCGGCGCAAGATATCACCACGACTTACGATTTCCACGCGACCGTGCTGCATCTACTGGGCATAGATCACGAAAAACTCTCGGTCCTGCACAATGGTGCCAATCGCCGACTGACCGATGTGCATGGTCACGTGATCCGTCCGCTGCTGGCCTGAAAGATCAAACCATTTCAAGATAGCTTCGATTCAGCGACTCTGTGTCACAGACACTAGGCCCGGTCAGGAAAGAACAGCTTATACGTCTTATAGCCGCCACCGATGTTTGCCACATCATAACCATGCTGCAAGAGAATCCTGGTCGCCAGGTATCCGCGTTGGCCCACCTGACAATAGGCCGCAATCGATCTGTCGCGCGGTAACTCAGACAAGCGATTTCTCAATTCATCGACTGGTATATTCACCGCGCCGGGAATATGTCCCCCGTCGAATTCCTGTGCCGTGCGCACATCTAACACGAATGGTCGTTCATGTTCAGGTGCGCTCAACACCGTTTCAATATCCACCTGCGGATGATCGCCACGTTGCCATCCTGCGGCAACAAAGCCAGCCATATTGATGGGATCCTTGGCAGATCCATACTGCGGCGCGTAGCTCAGTTCCATTTCTTCCAAGTCATACACCGTCATGCCGGCCTGAATTGCCACCGCCAGCACATCGATCCGTTTGTCGACCCCGGCACCACCAACGGCCTGAGCACCCAGAATCTTGCCATCTCTGGGATCGAACAACAGCTTCAGAGTCATTCCCTCAGCGCCGGGGTAGTAGCCCGCGTGATGCATCGGGTGGATATAGATCTTGCGGTACGGCTGATCCAGCCGCTGGAGGACTTTTTCTGAACTCCCTGTCATTGCCGCAGTGCGGTTGAAAACTCCGACGATGGCGGTCCCTTGGGTGCCACGGTACTTTTCGATGAGGCCGAAAATATTATTTGCCGCGATGCGACCTTGTCGATTGGCAGGACCAGCCAGCGGCACCTGCGTCGGAATACCTTGGATTGCATCGGTTACCTCGATTGCATCCCCTACCGCGTAGATATCCCGGTCATCTGTTTGCAGGTACTCATTCACCCGAATCCCTCCACGCGAGCCGATCTCCAGCCCCGCTTCGACCGCCAGTTTGTTTTCTGGACGTACACCAACACCAAAAATTACGAGTTGTGCGGGCAGTCGCAATCCCGAATTCAGGCACACATTGAGACCATCTACACTTCGTTCGATCGCCTCCGCTGCCTGGTTCAATAGCAGCGTCACACCGTGATCCGCCAATTCTTGCACAATGGGCGTGGTCATCTCTGGATCAAACGGCATTAGAACTTGCGAGTTCTTCTCTACCACCGTAGTTGCCACGCCAAGCCGGACAAAGTTCTCGGCCAGCTCCAAACTGATAAAGCCACCCCCCAGCAGCACGACTTGCTTTACGCCACGTACGACCTGCTGCTTGATCTGGTCGGTGTCGTGCAAGTTCCGCAGCGTGAAGACGCCGGGCAAGTCGGCCCCTGGTATCGGCGGCAGAAATGGCGCCGCACCAGTGGCCAGAATCAATTTGTCAAACGACTCGCTATACTCTTGGCCCGTCAGGACATTGCGGACCAGCACCGTTCGTGTAGCGCGATCGATCTTTTCGACAGAGGAATTCGTTCGCACATCCAGCTTGAAGCGTTCGCGCAATCTCTCGGGCGTAGTGACCAGCAGCTTCTCGCGTTCCGCAATCTCACCACCGATGTAGTACGGCAGGCCGCAGTTGGCAAACGAAACATCCGGGCCACGCTCAAATATAATAATCTCGGCATGTTCAGAAAGGCGACGTGCACGTGCCGCAGCCGAGGCCCCTCCGGCCACTCCACCCACAATCAATAGCTTCATTCCTGAACTCCAGCTTGCGACCTGCGGACGTGATGATATTGCCGTCAGACAATCGATGGCCTAACTATTCTTCGCGGACTTTGCTTGATTCCACGGCATGCGTGCCAGGATCATCGCCATGCCGCAGGTGTCAGTGATACCTGCGAAAACGAGACCGGCACCGACAAATGCCGCCAGCCCGATCCAGGCCGGATGCACAAAAGCCCCCAGGACACTACCGAGCAGCACCAGCGAACCGGCGGCGATACGAACCTGTCGTTCCAGCGAGATAGTTTTTTGACCGTGAACGGTTGGCAGGCCCGCTTCGACGCAGGCCATCGTCCCTCCAGCGACATTGGCAACATTGCTGAATCCTGCCTGTTCTAACTTGCTGCACGCCTGTTGCCCACGACTTCCAGACTTACAGATGAGATAGAGCGTTTCGTTTTGCGCATTCCCTCGCTGCTGCATGATCCTGGCCGGATCCAGTTCATGCAGCGGAATATTCTTGGCCCCGGTTAGATGGACTTCGGCAAACTCGGCCGGCGTACGTACATCGAGCAAATCGATGTGCGTGCCGTTTTTCAATAGCTCGGCAAGCTGCCGCGGCTGGATCGTGGTACTCATGCGAAACTCCTAGTAGAGAATTCAAACCGACGCTCGTCGTAGAATCGCTTGTATTCTATACATATCGCGGCATTACGATCAGATAGCAGTAAAGACCACTACTGAACTGTTCCGCAATAGCGAAATTCCCTAGAAGGCGATGGTGGTCGGCAGATGGCACCCAACTAACGTGAAAGTGGTCACCTTAGACCATTTAGCACGTCAAAGAGTGCAAACCGGCAGCAACTGCAATGGATTCGATACCATTTGGTCGCGACCGGCTCACCTATGGCAGTAACGCCTGCCATAACAAGCGGCCAAAGACAATCAGACCGACCGCAGTGGCTCCCAGCGACGCCATCAGCACGCCAGCGGCGGCCACGTCGAGCGCGCGGGCGATATTCGGATCCTGCTGTCGCGAGATCGCTCTAGCCAGATGCTCGATCGATGTGTTCAGCATCTCGGCCGACAGCACGCCCGCGATGGAGAGCGCAATGAGCGCCCATTCGATCAGTGAGATTCGCAGTGCTGCTCCGGCCAATACGGCCAGCACCGCCGCGAACAGGTGGACCGCAAAACTGCTCTGCGAACGAAAGCCCCACTTGCAGCCACGAAAGGCGTCGCCGAACTTGGCTCGCCAACCGCGTTGTGCAGAAGGTTGCTTCATGCGCTGTGACTTGTTACTCGAAGCCATAAGCACCTGACGGTGGAACGACGATTCCGGTTCGGCGACCAAACTGCGTTTTCGGTAAGAAGCGTGGCTCCAGTGCCAGCACCAGACCGACGTTGTCGCGGCTTTGGTCGGCATTGAAACCAAACGTGAACAAGAACGATTCGCCAATGCGTGTCAGCGTCAGGCTCTGGCCCATGTACTCCAGGTCTTGCATATTGAAGTTGATACCGTAGCTCGAGGCCCACTTGGGACTCATGCGATAACTATACGCTGCCAGCAGCACGCTGCTATTGATTGGTCCTTCCAGCGAGCGAAAACCCAGGAACACATTTCCGCGTGGGGGTCGATTGAGCGAAGCACCCACGGTGAACTGCTGGCCACCGTCGCTAAAGAAATCGACCCCGCCGGAACTGAGCAAGGTCACGCGGTCACCCACATGCCAGCGGAAGTCGTAATCGGTAAAGCCAACGTTTTCGCCAAAGTTTTGATCGCTATCTGGAAATATCTCGGTCCCCAGGTCCAGCGTGATCCAATCGATGATCCGGCGGTTTTCAATCGGGCCGCGCTTCGTCTGCCAACGTTGATTGATGCCGAGCCGTCCTACCGTCAGGTCGTCGACAATTTCGGTCGGGCCCGTCACATTATCTTGCAAGCCGCGGCGGACGCCGTAGAAACGCTCGTCGAACTGTGTCGGAACAGGGGGCACAAGACCGAAATCCTGCTGTGCCAGTCGGCGACGGAACGTCTGAGTATTATTGTCGTCGATTTCATCGTACAGCGGAAAATTCGTGATGTCCTGACTGGCGTCAGTGTACGAAAAATCTCCCTCGAAGGTGACCTTGTGCGCTAGCCCGTGCAGGTTGAGCAGACTACTCTCAACCGTGGAGTCGGCGTTCCAAAACGGAATGCTACCCCGCACGCCCGCCTGTCCATATAAGCGACTGATGTCGTTTTGTGTAAGATCGTCTCCCCAGTAGGCCGCTTCGCCGAGCAGATACGGCACGACCTTGAATGGGCCAGCCTCCAGGGGAAGCTCAACCCCCTGGCGCGTCACTGCGCGAACACCGCTGGTCTCAACTTCATAAGGCAAGTAGCCAAAATCCGCCAGTTGCTGTGGCGAGACGGGCAGGGCCGAAGGCCACTGCATAAAGTAGCCCGCGCTACTATGCTCGTTCCAGACCAGGCGATCTTCCCAAAACGCACGCCCGATCGAGAAGTGGTCGACCCGTGGAACCTGGGTCGTATCGAGGAAGATCTGATTGATTTGCGCGCTGGCCGAGATCACCCACGACTGGTTGTCTTGAATATGCGTTAGCCAAATCGAAGTCAACGTGTCCGGGGACTCGTTCCATTCTGGCTCAAAGTACTGATCCAAAAAGTTGATATCGCTGACGTAACCCAGTTGCGCCGTCAAGCTCCAATTGTTTTGCAGTTGTTGCTTGTGGCGTGCGACAAGGCGACCGCGATTCTCGGTGGCCGGAACCATAGCCGCTTGGTTCGAGCCGAGGGTGTCGAGGCCCGTATCGTGAATGAACCAGGCATCAATCATGCCGGTGGTTGCCATTCCTGTACCAAAGAATATATCGTTCTCATAGGCAAATCGAGTTCCGGCTGCCGGGCCGCGCTTGCTCAGGTAATCCAGACTCAGCGACCATTCGGAATCCGGCGGGGGATCGGATATTCCGAGAATCTGATACATGTCGAGGCCGACTTCAAAGACGTTTCCAAAGATCGTATCACTACGATACTGCAGATCGTTGATGTAGAACGTCGGGTTCTCCAGACTGGTCGCTAGCACCGGCCAGTAGAAGACCGGCACTCCACTGACGTATCCAACATTGTTGCGGCTGGTGACCATCTGCCGGTGCCGCATCCGCGGCTGGCCAGTTACCGGATCGATCACCGGTTGCCGCGTGAACGGATCAATCATTGGAACTTGCTGATCATGCAGCTCCAACGTGCCCGAGCGGAATTCCCAGGTAGGCATGGCCATCCGGCTGGTGGTGAAGCTGGCACCATCGGCAACAAATCGATCGGGGGCCACCTGTCGCAGTACGTCGGAGCGCAGTCGCAATAGCCCGGCATAGGTCGGCACGGGCGTCAGGACTTCGCTATTGAGAATGATGCCGGTTCGCTGTTGTGCGTTGTAATACATCGACTGCGCCAGAATGATGCGGTCCCCTTCGCGGACGATGATGTCCCCTTCGAGGTAGATCTCCATCGGAATCGCTGCGGACTGCTCGGTGGGTTGGCTGAAGTCGAGTGGATTGTCCCCGTTCCCTTGTGTCCAAATCACGACGCGATCCGCTTCCAGGTCGACGACCGTACCGACTGCAGTTCCACCAGGAAGCGAAACTCCCATGCCGTCGATGCGGAGCTTCACACCGGAGTTGATGGTAGTGATCCACTCATTTGGATTACGCGGGTTGCGATCATAAGTGATTTGATTAGGAACGCTGCTGCGCGGCGAGAGTTGCACGCGGCGAGTGGCTCCCAACACCGCAGTGGCCGGTTCTGGACTCACCACCTCTGGCTGGAACTCCAAGAACTGCGTTCGCTGCACGCCCGTGCTAGGGAAAAACGTATCGTGAGCGTTGCGGTAGATAGCCGGTTTTGATTCTGGTTCGGGCGATGTGGTACCCACCCGGACATCTGGCGCGCGGCTGGAAAAGAACTTGCCAGACCAGGCGG
>JAWXCH010000452.1:0-2529 GCA_034440595.1 Planctomycetota bacterium
AATGCGCGATCAAATTGAGCCTACGAACGCAACCGGACTTCATCCCGGCTTTGGTTCCATGTTTTGATTAGTCTCATCTTGAACGCGACTTAGAATAAAAGGAGGAACTGAGGATGTGTTCAATCAGGATCGTCCTGGCAGCGGGCACGATCCGAACCAGCAGAGGAAGCAATGTATGTGGAGCCGAATGGACAAAATCATGAGGTGGGAGGACGAAGCACGAGCAACCGAATACAGCGTTAGCAAGTTGGCTCGACACTTGAAAACATCATCCCGTCAGTTGGAACGCTATTTTCGGATGAAATTCGATTGCTCACCCAAGGCCTGGATTAACAGTTTGAAAATTAAAGATGCCGCCAATCTTTTACGTCGTGGAGTAATCATCAAGGAGGTAGCGTTTCGTCTTGGCTACAAGAATGCCACGCATTTTTCCCGCGCGTATCGGCGTTGGCACGGTGCAAATGCCACCTCTGGATCGATTGCGGACTTCAGGTAACTGAAAGTCCGCGAAGATGTCGCGAAATGGTCTCAAAAGTCGCAATAAGGTCCTCGAACAGCATTGGTCTCCGGCGCGGTTGACAATCAACATGAACGCCTGACGAGAACTCGCAGTTCTCGTCTCTAACGCATCACTAACAATCAAAAAAAAGAACGGAAGAGAAGTTATGAAAAAAACAGGAAGTTTGCTGTTCATCGGGACGCTTGCGATTTCACTCCAAGCGCAAATACTTACGATAACTGATGCTGTCCGACTTGGCCCCGGAGTCAGCATCAGCGTGAAAGGCCGGGAAACGCCGAAGTCGTCTTCGATGGGTGGTCGGGCAGTGGAAGCGTCTCAGGGACGTGGTTCGCTCTCAGCGGCGGCGGCTCTGTCGTTCTTGATTCGAACGGGTTTGGAACTTTTACACAGCAACAGGGAGTTGGTAATTCCACGTCGTTTCGAGCCAAGACAACAGGACCGAGTCCGATATATTCTCAGAACGCTTTCGGATTTACGTTTATCAACTGTCCAGCCGGTTACGCTGGCTACAGCAACCCTTTCTCAAGCTGGAATGTGTCTGACCTTCGACAGTATTCGTCGGTTTTTCCCCCGCCCGTGAGTGGAACTATTGTGTTCAAGTGGAACTCTTCCACCTCTACGTACTCAAGCTCGACCTATAGCGGATCGAGTTGGAGCAACCCAAATCCAAGTTTCTCTGTCGGCGAAGGTGCTCGCATCTACAGCCCATCGGCGCAGAGCATCGTTGCAAAAGGCAGTTTCACTAGCGGCACCGTTTCGTATATTCTTCCACCATATGCTGGTAAGTCGCTTATTGGCCCTATCGGCTTTGGGGCGACCCCAAATCAAAGTTACGGTTTCACATGGTCTCAGATCGGCATGGGTTATCCCGCCTCAACCAGCGGAGCGAAGTTCTTCACGATCAACTCTGATGGCACCGAGACGCAATCCTATGTGTCCCCTAGCGGCACAGTTTCATTCGTTTACGGCGCTGCCAAATTCTTCCAAGGGCTTCCCGGGCGTCCGTATCAAGAGTGGAACGTCACGCGTACGGTCTGGTGAATTTGTTATCATTGAGTGTGTTGCTGCGGTCATCCATCACGGTGGCCGCAGCTTTCTTCAAGGCGCGCTTGAATCAAGGTGTGCCACTCCCCCCGCAGCAAACTATTGCTGGTTTGGCTGGCTCAAGCCCGGCGCGGAGGGCGATCGGGATTTCGACCCGACTCAAGCCGCCCTGCATCCCTACCTGCCGGGAAGCGGCGTGGAGATTTGCCCGTCTCTCGATTACGGAAATGTCTCCTACAAATACAAGGCGCGTGGAGCGGCCCATGGCTACGGCTACAACCTTCACCTCGGCCAGCGTTCCATCAGCATCAGCCGCATTTCCCGCCCCGGCGATACAGTTTTGCTCGCTGACGCTGCGCAGATAAACGATTTTCAAGCTCCCGCCTCACCGGACAATCCGATGCTTGAGGAATTCTATTACGTCGATGCGGATGATGGCGGGGGTTATCCCAATGCTCACTTCCGTCATCGCCGTCGCGCAAACGTCGTGTTCGTTGACGGACATGTGGATCGCGAGGATCCCGTCCCCGGTTCCATTGACGCTCGTCTTCCTCGCGAATGGGTGGGACGC
This sequence comes from Planctomycetota bacterium, assembly GCA_034440595.1. Classification (GTDB taxonomy): domain Bacteria; phylum Planctomycetota; class Planctomycetia; order Pirellulales; family JALHPA01; genus JAWXCH01. Next base: position 2,136 of record JAWXCH010000452.1, read on the forward strand.
ATTCGCCCGGAGATTCTTCGCCTACAGTGAGTGCGTGCTGTCAAATTGGCGCAAAGAAAAGGGCGCTGAACTTGTTCAGCGCCCTTTCGCAAATCAATGACAGCTCAAACTATTATTTCTTCTCGCGTTCCTTCTCCATCTTGTCCACTTCGGCCTGACGCTTCTTGATCATCTCGTCGCGTTCCTTCCGTCGGTCCTCGCTAAGTACCTTCTTCTCGGCGTCGTCGAGTTGGCCATTGCCGTCTTTGTCGTATTTCTTAAGCGCTTCTTCCTGACGCTCCTTCTGCAGAACGGCGACTTCTTCTTTGTCGAGCTTGCCGTTGCCATTGGTATCATACTTCTGCAGCGATTCTGGCAGCTTCCGGACGACAGCAGGCGGCGTGTTGGGCTTCGG
>JAWXCH010000453.1:0-5072 GCA_034440595.1 Planctomycetota bacterium
CCTTGGGCAGATGGTCAAGCGGCGGTTGGCCGATGCAGGCTTGCCCGGCCACTTGTCGCCGCACTCGTTCCGCGTCGCCACGATCACCGATTTATTGACGCACGGGGCCACGCTCGAAGACGTGCAGCACTTGGCCGGCCACGCCGACCCTCGCACGACCCGGCTTTACGACCGCCGGCAGCGCCGGATAACCCGAAACATCGTCGAGCGAATCACGATCTGATTCCGTGACGGCACGAACCGCCGCGGGCTCAATCCAATTGGTGATAGTACGGCGCCCAGCCGTTTCGTAAACTGTTATCCACTTGGGAGATTGGTATTCTTTACCAATCAATGAGGCCGGGATTATAGCTGACTAAAATCACATAACCCGAATCTTCGCAGTCGTTCGGTTCACTGCGCCGTCCCGAGTTTTTCGTGCCGAGATAGTGCCGCTGCGGCGCAATAAAGAAGCCGCCCCGTTGCTGGGGCGGCTTGGATTGGTTGGACGCACGCGTATCTTCAGTGATTGCGGCGACGGAAGCCGCACCAGCCTAGAGCCGCAAAACCGACCATCGCCAGCACAATGCTCGACGGCTCAGGCACGCCAGTGAGGTGCATCGGCTGATCACCGGGCGTCCAGGTCTGGCCGCCATCGAAACTCAGCTCGGTGAAGACATCGAAGAAGCTGTCAATCTGATACATCCCTGGTAGTGACGGGCTCTCACGGATTGTGGTTTTTCCTGTCGACGGCAAGGTTGGGCTTTCGCGGATCATTAAGCCCGGTGGCATGGTGCCGCCACTCAGGTCGAGAGACAGCATTTCAGTATCGAACACTGTCCCATCGCCGGCTGGTGTGGGTCCGCTGTTGGTCGTCCGCATTTGCGAATGCCTAGTGGGTGATTCGCGAACCTGAAATGGACCGCCCGGTGTTGACAGGCTAATCTCGGTGAAGACGTCGAAGAACGAGTCAATGGAAGTAGCGCCCGGCCCTGGCGGCGGTACTTGTTGCAATTCGGTAAAGACGTCGAAGAACGAGTCGATCTGGTACAAACCGCCGGGGGTGGCGTAGCTAACCAGAGTTAACGTTGTATGACCGGGCGATGGCAGGTCTCGAGCGGGTGCGACATATTCGGCCCGCGCTGCGACGGTCGACAAGCTGAGCAACGTCCAAGCCGCTCCCAACACCAGTGACTGTTTGCTGATCGAAATCATGAGCGATTCCTCTTTAATGGCATTTCCCGTATGGACCGAGCCTGAAACCGATCCAGTCTCGCAATGGTCGGCATTCTAACATCGCGCCCCCCCCACGTCTAGCGTTTTGTGAAAATTTTGACATTTTCTCGCCACTCGCCCAAAGCATGCGGTTTTGGCCGGGGAAACGGACCGTTCGGATCGTTTTCTAGCGTCGGGCGCCGGGCAAATTGACGTTACCCTCTTTCCTTGTTACGATGTGGTCTTACGTCTGTACCTTTACGCGGATAGCAAGCAGCGCTCGTTCAACGCCGTCTACGTAATCCGTATCTACCAAGGAGTATTGCTAGTGTCTTTCATACAAAGATGCATACTAGTGATCGCTCTCAACGCCAGTTTGTTGTGTGCGGCAACAACGTCAATTGCGGGCACTATGGTTAGCAATCTTGCCGAATATAATAATTTCGGGATGGGTACGTTCGGTCTGTATGAACACGCGTCATCGTTTACAACTGATTCTATACCGTACCATCTGAATAGCATAACGATTGCCGCTTATGCCAACGCCGATAACACGCAGGGCACTCTTAAGCTCTATTGGGATCTGATGGGAAAGCCGGGAGCATTATTTGCCGAATTGGGAACGAAATCAATTCCGGCAGGTGAGCAAATGGTTACCTTTAGTGCCATCGACACTACGCTGAATTCCAACACAACATTCTGGGTGTCGGTCAGTTCGCCGGGCGATGATTTTGCTTGGACTGGCACAACCTCGACGTCGGAGGTGTCGGCCGGTTCGTGGACCATCGGCGATCAGGTGTTTAATCGCATCTTTCCAAATCCCACCTGGGCTGCCGTCGATCTTGGTTCTCCATACGAGAGTGGCAAGTTCGCCGTTGACGCCACCGACGCGCGACGCGCTGGCGACCTCAACGCTGATGGATTCGTGGGGCAAGCTGATCTCACTAAAATCCTCGAGCACTGGGGGCAAAGTGTCACACCCGGTAGCTGGCCCCTAGGCGATCCAACCGGCGATGGCTTCGTCAGTCAAGACGATCTCAATTTAGTCCTTGGTAATTGGGGACTAGGCACTCCGGCAATTGAAACGGTGCCAGAACCAACTACTTTGTTGATGATGGGCATAGCGGGAATTGGACTACTCGCAATGCAACGTCGACAGCTTCGCGCGAAGTAGTGGCATGCGTTGATAATCACCAATGAACACGGTAGTGTAATTTGAGTCCATCGGGGCTTCTTGTGGGTCTGTTAGAATTCTCCGTGAAGGAGAATCATCATGCAAGACACAGAACTGTACCGTCACATTTTAGGGCTTTTGTCCCCCAGGTCCGTCGCTAGCGTCCGATTCATGGAACGGCCACAAAAACGGCTACCCCTGCTTAAAAACCCCCATTTTCTCCAGCGTCGTGATAATCGCCAGACCGAAGAAATAGATGCCGGCCAGGGCTAGTGCAATCTTCGTATACCAGCGCGAGCGGAGCGGTTTGGGGAGCAGAATCTGGTTCACTGCCAGGACGTGAAAACAACTGAAGCCCAGGGCAAAGTTGTAGACGGTGGCTGCCAGCTCTAACAGCACGGCCGGTTTACCAAACGAAAGTGCCACCAGGCCAAAAAGTGTGTACGCACAGATAACGCCAAAGTAGAGTCGGCCAATCTTATCCGAACCCCACTGCCGCGCAGTGCGGCTGCCGGTCCAAAAAACATCCACCCAGCGGCGCAAAAAACCATCGGCGGTTGTTGCCGCGCTCGGCCAGAGAATGATCAGCCCGCAAAATAGCATCAGATACCAAAAAAGTTCCCCGGTCGAACCTCCCCATAAACCTGCCACTGTTTCTCGCACACCGTTCGCCGTTAAACCTGCCACTTCCCAGTCCGAGGAAGATTCTGTTCCGCGTTTCAAAAATACGATCGACAGCATGCCCGGCAGTGCAATCCCGATGAAGCAGGCGGGCATCCAGACGATAAGTTGATCACGCAACACATGCCGATACCATCGGCGAAAGCGCGCGATGGTCTCCGTGGTCAACGGAAACACCATGCCAACATGCGACAGCCGGATCTGTTTGCGACCGATGGCACTGGGGATTGCACCAACGTGCTTTCCCATCCCCCAGCCTTGGTCGCGCGTGTATCCGCTGATCGAAGTATTCGTCAATCCACCAGATCCCGAAATTGCCGCCATGGCGGCAAGCATACCAATCATGCTGAGCTGGATGGGTGGGATCGCTCGGCCTTCCCACATGGCGACAAAAATGTTGTCGACGTTGTCACCGTCATTGGTACCGTCTCCGTCCAAATCATTCCATTTGTCGAGGCGATCCACCTTTCCATCCTTGTTTTTATCTTCCCAGGCATCTGGTTTGCCGTCACCATTAGTATCGACGGTTGGCGGGAGGCTCTCGTCGACATCCAAATGCCCATCGCCGTCCCAGTCTTCGCCCGGATCAAGCCGACCATTTCCATTTACGTCTTCAGCGTGCCGCACCGGCACATTGCCAATGCTGAGAAAACCTTTGCCGATCTCTCGCCACGTGCTCCACGACGAAAACACCACGGCCAAAAACGTCAAAAAGATTAGCACAAAAGCAATCTTGACCGTCATCATCGCTTTGAGCGAGTTATAAACCTTCCCGCCAAACAACAGCGGCAAGATCGTCATTAGGAACGCGCCGTAGGTCGCGATGTCTACAACGTTCTTGTCGGTGAAGCCGATCCCGAGAATATTGGTCGTTGCAGTATTCAGTGGATCGGGATTGGGTATATGTCCCAAAAATAGCGCCGAGAGCGGAGTGGCTGCACTGGCCACCAGATATGGAAAGAATGAACCAAAATCCAAGAACAAATACGCCACCATCCAAAATCGCGGGCCAGGCAACAGACGGAACTTTCCCGTAAAAATCGGCTCGCCGGTGTATAGCGTGTAACGGCTGATTTCCAGATTGTAGATCACTTGAAAAACAATACTGAGCGTCGCCAGCCACAATAGCGAACCGCCGTAGCGCGCCGTCACCGCCGGCCCGGTAATCCACTCGCCACCCCCAATCGCCGCTCCTCCCATGACCAGCCCTGGCCCGAGCAACATCGCCCAACTGCGCGCGTTGAACCGCGGCGCAGCAGGCAACTCACCGGCGTCCCAGCGCGGCATCTCTTGCGAGCCGGGGTGTGGTGGCACAAACGGAGCGCTAGATTGCGGCATATCATCGGTAGGCGTGCTGCTCGACATACCCTGTTGTGTCCCTCAATGAAACAGTCGTGTCCTTCAATAATCCGGAATCGCGACGCAGGCAGATTCTCCCTCGGTACAGACCAACTCGAATGTCGGTCTAACAAGCTCTCCAGAATGGCAACAATTGGCCTGCGATGCAAGCAAGAAGCCGGATTTTCTGCCGGGCCAATTGGGGCTAGCCCGCGCGCAACCCGCCTGCAATCAAATTAAATCGAAGGCTTCGCGAGAATTGTAGCCCCTTGATTCAACGGTGCGGCAATGACCAGCTCATGCGGCTCACTCAATTCGCCTTGCAATTGGCTCACTAGTGATTGAGCGGCGGACTCAGTTTGCAAAAGCGCAAACACCGTCGGCCCCCACGAGGATTGCCCGACACCACGAATTCCCAGCTTGCGCAATTCGGAAACTCGCGCGGCAATTGCGGGATCCGCAAATTCGCTAAATTGCTGCGCGGCAAAGCAACTTCCAGCCACTACGCCGAACTCGTACAAGGCCTCGCTGAATTCGTCAAATTGCGACTCGCAAGCGGCAGGAAGCAAAGAGAGCAGCGCCAGTCGCGACAATCGTTCACTCGTCGCGAGGGGGACCGGGGGGAGCAGATCAAAGGCCTGCCTCTCTGGCGCACCGTGCAAGCCCGTCCGAGAAAATGGCGTGA
>JAWXCH010000454.1:0-3050 GCA_034440595.1 Planctomycetota bacterium
GCATTAGCGACCGCGACGCCGATGGCCGCCGGGAGTGGGAATTCCAACCACCGGCTCAGGAGGATGCCCCGACTGATGCCAACGGCGAGGTGCAACAGCCCGCCATTCGGCATTCGATCGATATCACGGCAACCAGCGGCGGGCAACTGGACCTGACGGTGTAGGCATATTCCGCTCACGCGAGGCGTTCTATCGCATTTCGCTAGTGCCAAACAGCCTTCTGACAGCGGAATAGCTGTTCGTACGCGGTAATCCGTGCCTGCACGCTAATGCTCTTTCACGGAGTGAAAGGCAACAGACCTCAGACCGGGTTTGCTCGATAACGGCCATTCTCGTAGAATCCTGCAATTCCCTTCCGACGAATGGTGACTGCTCCTGACAAGGGACTTCACCCGGCTGCCTGCGAATCAACGATGAAATTCACCAAGCTACAAGGTGCCGGCAACGATTACGTTTACGTCAATTGTTTTATCGAGCCGTTTCCCAATGACCCCGCCGCGCTAGCAATCCGTATTGCCGATCGCCATTATGGCGTCGGTGGTGACGGCCTGATCCTGATCTGCCCGTCGGAAAAAGCCGATGCGCGGATGCGGATGTACAATGCCGACGGCAGCGAATCGGAAATGTGTGGCAATGGCGTCCGCTGCGTGGCGAAGTACGTTTACGATCACGGCATTGCCAAAAAGCCAACGCTGAAAATCGAGACCGGCAACGGTGACTTATCGCTGAATCTGATTCTTAAAAACGACCGTGTCGAACAGGTTTGCGTCGACATGGGAGAGCCAATCCTGAAGCCAGCGGACATACCGGTCAATCTGCCAGGTGAGTCGATTGTGAACCACGATCTCCCGCGCAATCCGGTCCTGCCACCAGAGTGGTTTCAGGCTGCAGCGATCGAACCGAGGCTGACCTGCGTTTCGATGGGCAATCCGCATGTAATTTTGTACTGCCGCGAAGTGGCCAAGGTTCCGTTAGAACTGATCGGCCCGGTCATCGAGACTTGGGAATATTTCCCGCGCCGGATCAATGTTCATTTCGTGCAGGTCCACTCCCCTACCGAAGTCACCATGCGCACCTGGGAACGCGGCAGCGGAATCACGCTGGCCTGTGGCACCGGGGCCAGTGCCGTGGCGGTGGCTGGCGTTCTGACCGGTCTGACCGGCCGGAAGATTTTGGCGCACTTGCCAGGAGGAGATCTGCAACTGGAATGGAACGAGGCGAACAATCATGTTTTCATGACTGGGCCGGCGGTGGAAGTTTTTAGCGGCGAGTGGCCCGAGAACAATTAAGTAGCAGAGCTTGCTTCAGCCAGGATGGCTCGATGCAGCACACCGACGAAGAGTTATTTACGCAAGGATGCGAACAATGAAGATACGAAGCCCATTTCTCAATAGTCTAGGTGGCCTGCTCGGTTCTGCGGCTATCTGTCGCTGGATGAGCACCCTAGAATACAAGGCCGCCCTGTACGATCCGACCGTCGATCCGGTGCATGAAGAGTATCAGGGTCAGAAGATCTACATCTTCTGGCATGAGTACATTCTGTTCCCGCTCTACCTGCGTGGGCACAACAATCTCTCTATGCTGCTGAGCCAGCACAGCGATGCAGAAATCCTCTCGCGGGTTGCCTACCACCTTGGCTTCGACTGCGTACGTGGTTCGACCTATCGCGGTGGACTGAAAGCACTGCGCGAGCTAATTCGCAAGAGCGAAGGGATGAACCTCACCATCACGCCCGACGGCCCCCGCGGGCCGCGGCGAGAGTTGTCGCAAGGCCCGATCTATCTGGCTTCAAAACTGGGGTTGCCAATCGTCGCGATGGGCTTTGGCTACGACCAGCCGTGGCGCATCCGCACCTGGGATCGCTTTGCACTGCCGCGCCCCTTTTCGCGAGCCAGAGCGGTGGTCAGCCCACAGATTCACCTGCCGGCAGACCTGGACCGTGATGGGCTAGAGCATTACCGCGTTCATGTGGAGACACTGCTCAACCGACTCACGCTGGAGGCCGAAGCCTGGGCCGAGTCTGGCACGCGCAAGCGTGAAGAGGTCCCGATGACGCGACAGCACGGTGCACAGCGTCCGCCGCAAATTGAAACGGCCGATTCAAAATCCGATCCGAGTGAAATCCTACCTTGGCGCACAGCGGCTGCCGCGGAGACTTCTCCCCATCGAGCGGCCAGCTAGAGTTTCAGTAGCATGGGCATCTTGCCCATGTTCTATAATGCTTCACGGGCAGGATGTCCGTGCGACGTATACTGGCCAGATGTCCACCAGTGCGATATATTGGGCCAGATGTCCGCATCTGTCGCCAATTCTGACCGCACTGCCGAACCGGTTCTCAGCGTTTCGCAACTGACGCTGTTTGTAAAGGAACTGGTCGAGGCGGCGTTTCCTTCGGTCTGGGTTGCTGGCGAGATCTCGAATTTCAGCCGCCCACAGTCCGGGCACTGCTACCTGACGCTGAAGGACGACCAGGCACAAATCAAGGCCGTCATCTGGCGCACGACCGCGGCCAAGATGCGTTTTGAACCTCAGGATGGCCTCGAAGTCATCTGTCGCGGCCATTTGGATCTTTATCCGCCGCGCGGGACTTATCAGCTTGTCATCGAAGAAATCCAGCCAAAGGGGATCGGCGCGCTCGAACTCGCCTTGCGCAAGCTGCGCGAAAAGCTGCAGGCCGAGGGGCTGTTTGATCCGGCACGCAAACGTCCGCTGCCGCTGCTGCCCCGTCGGATTGCCTTTGTGACCAGCCCGACGGGTGCTGCGGTGAGGGATTTCTTAGAGGTCATCCGCCGCCGCTGGAGCGGTGCCAGCGTGCTTATTGTTCCGACCAAGGTCCAGGGGGACGGTGCCGCCAAAGAGATCGCCGCTGCCATTGCGATGGCGAATCGAATTTCAGATCAGTCCGTGGCTAGCAATGGCCAGCCGATCGATGTCCTGGTCGTCGGGCGTGGCGGAGGCAGCCTGGAAGATCTCTGGGCCTTCAACGAAGAGCCGGTCATTCGCGCCATTTATGCGTCGTCCATTCCGGTGGTTTCGGCGGTTGGTCATGA
>JAWXCH010000455.1:0-3718 GCA_034440595.1 Planctomycetota bacterium
CGCTGCCGCGAGGCAAAAAGAGTTGGGAGTCGAGCGGTGGGTGAATCATCTGGATCCCACTGATCCTCGGGCAAGGAGTTTGCTGATTCCCAGCGATCTTCGCCATTGAAAACCGTCAGATCGATCGGCATCCAATCGACTGTCAAATACGGATTGGTCTGCGCATGCCACGGCTTGGTCGGGTCGGCCAACCGTTGCAAAAACACCGTCCGGCAATCGAGGTTGGTACGAGACGCCAACATTGCATTGGCCTCAAGTGGCGTTCCAGGTTCCGAATCGAGCGGCAGGTCTCGAAAGTACTTGGCCGCATCGGTCTCTGTCAGATCGCCATAGGCTTCGGTCAGTCCAGTAGTCGTATTCAGATCGGTCGCCTTTGGATAGTAGGCCGCGGCCGAGAAAATCGGCTCCGAAATAGTGAGTCCGACACGATCGGTTCCAGCAGTCCAGCCGGTAACGTTGCCTGAGGCAACTGGGATGGCGATCGGCCGTTTGATATTCGTATCCACCGCTGGATATGCTTCTGCACCATTGTTGATGGCCACGGTCGGAGTAAGCACAATTTGTTGCGACGAGGGAAGGCCAGACTTCGTCGGCGCAGTTGTGTTGCTTTGTGCGCCAATCGGAATGCCAAGCAGTGTTGCACTGGTCCGAGCACCGGCTCCGGTACCACCAGGACAGACTAGCGCAAACTCGCCCGCGTTGAGGACTGGATTGGCACCGGTTCCATAGTAGGTATTTGGTGCCTCGGGGTGCGTCGCGGCCGGTGCTTGATTGCACAGCCAAACGATTCGCTCAATCTTGAAATCGCCAGGAGCGGTTGGATTGGCTAACAAACTGAAGTTGGACGCCACCGATAGCAACGGATCGGAAGGCTGAAACGACACACTGTCACGATGCGCATTGGCATACGTAAACACAGAAGCAGTGCCAGGATGCACTTCCGTAATTGCCAGTCGCCAAACCGGGCGATTGTCTGGTGCGAGCTTGCCCAGGTCCAACACCCATTTAGTTCCATCGTAAGTGAAGAGGTCCGTCGACTGTACCGGCAGGTTTTGATTATACACCGCCGCTAATTCGAAAAGTGTCAAGCCGCGCGGAATCTGCGGTTGGTCCAGCGTGGCGTCTTCCTGTCCTGGTGCATCCGGCTTGGTCATGCCGTCGCCGTCTTCATCCCGCTTGGATTGTGTGTTATTGTCCCACGCCGTATCTCGCACTCGTCGATCATGCGATGCAAAAGTTTCCGTCAAAACCAGCACTGGCGACTCGCAGCCCCAGACGAGGCCTTGCGTAGTATTCGTCGGGTTGTAAGTCTCGACTGATCCCGCACGCCAACCTTGGTCTGTGAATGGATTCTCATCGTAGACAAACGGCGTCATGATGTTATCGGCATCCATGAAGTCGACAACATTCACGGCCCACTGTGCCAGTCGACGGCAGGTCAGTTTTCGCTGTAGATCAGGCGTCAGCGTTTCGCTAGTTGGGAATGAGAACGCATCTGGATTGAACAGCAGCATCAGCACGTACAAATGCCGCGCCAATGTCTCTCTGGCCTGCGTGCCGTGCGCATTCTCAGCAAAGCCGTTGTTCGGATCGATCTCTACAGAACCAGTGCCCATGTTCGCCATTTGACCCCCGGTGAGCGATTCAGCCGGTCCATCAACTATCCCGTTGCCATCATCATCGGCTCCGTTGCCAAACGGACGGTTGATATTCATCCCCTCGCCGCGCAGCAGATCGAACGAAATCATCGACGAGTACTTGTCAAAGGTGGGCGATCCTTGCATTCTGGCTCGAATCAGCTCGGCGATGTTTTGCGCGCGACCTTGTACTGCCAGGGTCGCGGGACTAGGTAGTGCTGCACGGATACTCGAAGGGATCGTCAGCGACGGTGCCGGTATGTGCCAGCTATCGATCGTGATCAAATTGCGCTTGAGCATGCTGCTCGACCCCAACATCGTTGCCAGCCGAGGTGCCAACGTGCCCGTATCCGAATCGAACGGGCGTAAGATCCGCTCGAACTCCTCGGCAGTGAATGGGCTGTCGAAAGGGCCAGTCGTACTGCTGGCCATTGGCAAACCACGCGCGGCGTAGCGGCCAAGGTTGATCTCGTACGGATGATCGAGCTTCTCGTTCGTCCAGTCGGCTTTCTGATACAACGGCTGGCCGAGGTGATCGAGGCCCATGGCCATCCGACCACGAAGATCGGGCGGAGACATGTATCCGGAGAATATGCCTGGGCCGTATGTATCTGGATAGTTGTACATAGTCGACTGCGTGTACGGATCAACGCCACTTCGACCAGGCTTGCCGGTAGGGCCTTCGCCGTATCGACCAAGAAACCCACTGCCACCAATTTTGATCTGTGAGAGTTCGGCGGCGTTTAGCACTGAGTTAAGCCGAATCTCGGCAGGTCCGGCACCGTACCCGCGCGGCAAAGTGACGGTTCCGGGCGAACCGGCCAAGGCGGACGACATAGGCGCGGTGAGCGGGGTTATATCGGGTTGTTCCAACGTATCGTGCGCATTGATATTCAACCGACCGTCCATATCCAGCACCAAATACGCAACCAGCGGCTTGTAAATCCGACCGTCGCGCGTGGTTTGCACTGGATAGCCGGGATCGATCCAAACACTGTCGGGAATTAAGTCCCCGTCGTTGTCGATGTCCCACGGACCATTCAGCAGATCAATGTTGGGGTTGGTCATTGCCGCAAAGATTGGATGGTCGGTCGCGTTCGGTCGAAAGATGACCTTACGCATGACCTCTGCTTGCTCGGTAGCATCGGCGCCAGCACTCGCCAGAGCTGCTTGCCAATAACTGATCAGCGCCGGATCGTGAAACGACGGCTTGATCTGGGCCGAACTGGTGGGGTTTCCACTGGCCATGTTGTACAGGGCCAGAAACGGATTCTGAAAATCGGCCGCGTCGTAGCTTTCGTTGGCTCCACCGATACCGGTCGGGTCGACGGTTTCATAAGGCGAACTGTTAGGCAACAGCGCAAGCAAATGTTCGTTGTGCGAATCCAGGGCGTCCAGCAGCCCGGTAGTTGGATTGTAACCAACACCCAGTCCGCCGAACGCGCGACCATTGATGACGAACTCACCAATATATGCAGCAGCCGCCGGGGGACCGCCTTCGGACTGGAGAGGCAAAACGCGGAACGTGCCTGTACCGCTATTGTAATTGTATGAAACGACGCGCGTACTCTGACCGCTGGCCGGTCCGCTGGTAAATGTCAGCACACAGCCAGCATAGAATTGAGGATTGTCATTTAGCGGCAGCAAAGAGCCAGCTCGCGCAGCCCCCGTAAACTCGACAAACGCACCACCGGCAGTGGAGGTCGGGCTGGCGGCAGTTCCCTTGAGCAGCGGCAGGCCGTACACGTCCTCCAGCAGACTGTTGCAATACAGCGAAGAACGCGGATTGAGCGTGCCGCGCAGCAGGTCCATCATCAGGTTATTGACAAGATCCTGCGGCGTGTCCCCGGCGGTGTCATAGGTGGCAAAGGCCTTGGAGGTCATGCGTGCCCGTGATGCCACGGCGACATACATCACCGCCAGAATCACGAACAGCACTAGCAGGCTGAGCACGACCAGGATCAGCACGCCGCGGCGGTCGCGCCGGGCGGCACCAAAGCGTCGTCGTGCGGCACGATTTCGAGAGGTCAAGCCGGATCGCTTTTTAGCATGAAAATGAGCCATCGAACCTACTCCATCAA
>JAWXCH010000456.1:0-2616 GCA_034440595.1 Planctomycetota bacterium
CGGTGGAGGGGAGGATGGAGGGCGGAATTTTGGCGGGGGTTAGGCGGCTCCAGGCGGCTGGCCTCGGACAGCCAAGTCTCCCCCGCCGATTGCGAGGAGAATGGAGCCTGAGATGTGGTCGATCTGCCAGGCCTCGTACCTAGCCGAACTGGGGATGATCTGGAGTGTAAGCCCATTTTCGAACCGAATTGTCAGGTCCAGCGTGCCGTCTAGCAGTTCGACAGACTGGATTGCCGTGCCTGCGATCCGACGATTGAAATACGTTGCGGCATCGACAGGGGCTGCGTCACCGAATAGCAGACCGTCATCTTCACTAGTACAACAGATCCGAGAATCGGCTAGCAGTCGCCACAGGCACCCGACGGAGATTTGCACCTGGCGGTCAAAACAAAATAACCAGTCGTACTCTCGGCGAATGAGCGATTCGAGCCGGTAGCCGATGAGCCAGTCGAGTGGTGGAGTCTCGAATAACAAAGCGATAAAGTTGCGCCGTGAATCTCAAAGTAGCTGGGAATACTTGTGTAGTGCTGTGACCGTTTGTACCAAACCCTGCCTTTCAAAGGTTGCCAAAAGCTGTTCAACAGTTTGCGGCGGATTCGTGAGGCTCTCGCGTTGTTCTCTTACGGCACCGCAGACGGATTCGGGGCTCTGATTGATGAGTTGTATGACAAATTCGTCGGGGTGCAGTGCTTCAATGCCGTATCCTGCAAGCACCGTGGCCGGAAAGTCCCGCAAATTGACGGTAACGATCACGCTTGCTTGAGCATGTATCGCCGCGGCCAGCACATGGCGATCGTCAGGGTCAGGGAGCGTTAGCGTCGGGATCAGACTCTCGAAATCGGACACATTGCCGTCCGGAATATGGAATTTCATTAGTCGTCGCACTTTAGCGATCTTTTCGGACGCAATATCCGGTCGGTCTCGTGCCAGACTTCGCGTCCATTCATCGTGGATCGCCTCACTCCACTTAGCGTGAAACTCACCGGTTAATGCCAGATACATCAGCAAACTGCGCAGCGGTGCCGGATAGAGCACTGAAGCGTCATAGACTACGACTAGTTTGTCCACTTTGGTTCGCCCCGCGTTAGTATCCTAGGCCAAGTTCTTGATCCAGCGCGCTCAGTTCCCGCAGCGCCTGGCGACGTTTCTCATAAATGTCTCGTTTGTATGCCAGCACGTCCCCTAGATACAACCGCCGGTGGGTGCCGACTTTGCGAAAGGGGATCGCACCTTGCTCCAATTGCTCAATCAAATACGGGCGAGAGACATTGAGCAGGTCCGCTGCCTGTTGCGTGGTCAGTTCAGTGTTGATCGGAACAACGGTGACCGCGTCCCCCTGCCCCATGCTGGTTAGAATCTTGGAAAGGAGTTCCACGGCGACCAACGGGAGCCGGATTGGCTCGCTTTTTCCATCGGTTACCAGGTGCACCGCAGCGGTGCGGGGCTTCTTCTGCGATTCAAGATAGAGGTGAAGCTGAGTGCCGGATGCCTTAGATAGGGCAGCATCTGCTGGGGTTGGAACCGTCGAATCTGAAAAATCGCTGAATGCGCTGGCCATAGTTACCTCCTCAGTTCAGGATCCGCTGAATGGATAATACAAGTGTATTCCGCAAACGCAATAAAAGCAATATTCGCAATAAACGAAACAGCGGCAGGTTTGCTCGATCAATTCAGCGAATTGCTTGACGCCACCGCTCGTCGTTTCTATATTTAACCAATCGGTTACTTAACTAGTTGGTTAATAACATGTCTGATCTACTCAGTAATACATTTGCCGCCCTGGCCGACCCGACACGGCGTGCGATGCTGGCCCGGTTGTCGCAGGGAGAGGCCAATGTGACCGAGCTGGCTCAGCCGTTTCGGCAGAATATGAGTCTGCCGGCTGTCACCAAGCACCTGAAGGTCTTGGAAAAGGCTGGTCTCATCACCCGCTCGCGTGAGGCACAGTACCGCCCGTGCAAAATCAACGCTGACGCCCTACGCGGTGCGGCGGACTGGATGGAGCAGTACCGTGCGATTTGGGAAGAGAGCTTTGACCGCCTGGGGGACTATCTGAAGACAGTCACTGCCAAGGAAAGTGCAGCCAAGGCTAACACCGTTGACGCTAAGCCCGTCCAACCGGCAATCACCACGAAGAACGAGAAGGAAAAACGCCATGGTCGCCAGAAGTAAGTCCAACCAGATTGAGATTACCCGTATCTACGATGCCCCAGTGGCGGCGGTGTGGGATGCCTGGACCGATATCGAACAGGTGCAGCAATGGTGGGGACCGCGTGGGTTCACGCTCACTTCGCATAGCAAGGAATTGAAGCCCGGCGGCATCTGGCACTACACGATGCACGGCCCGGACGGAGTGGATTACCCGAACAAGACGCTGTACCACGAGGTGGAAGAGCATGCCAAGCTGGTCTACGACCACGGCGGCTACGATGACCGGCCCCCAATGTTCCGCGTGACGGTGCTGTTCAATGAAATCACGTCTGCCGATGGCAAACCGCAGACGCAAATGAATATGACCATGACGCTGCCAACGGTCGAAGCTGCCGAACAGGCGCGGAAGTTCATTAAGCAGGCCGGGGGCAACGCCACCTGGGACCGCTTGGCGGAGTACCTGGC